>NZ_JAPEPX010000028.1 GCF_026339935.1 Streptomyces sp. NBC_01551 | reverse complement strand
CGTCCCCATGCGGATCGAACCGGCCGTGCTGCGCGCCCAGGCCGCCGACGGCACCCTGCCGCCGCTGCTGCGCGGACTCGTCCGCACCCCCGCGCGCCGGGCCGCCGCGCCCGCGACCCGGGCCGCCTCGGGATCCCGTTCCGCCACCGAACCGGCGGGCACCCTCCAGGAGCGGCTGGCGGGCCTGTCGGCCGCCGAACGCGACCAGGCGCTGCGGGACCTGGTCCGTACCCAGGTGGCCGCCGTCCTCGGACACGGCACGGCGGACGACGTGGACGCCGCCCGCGGCTTCCTCGACCTTGGCTTCGACTCGCTGACCGCCGTCGACCTGCGCAACCGGCTGACCGCCGCCTCCGGGCTGCGGCTGCCCGTCACGCTGATCTTCGACTACCCGTCACCCGCGGCGCTCGCCACGTACATCGGGGAGAAGCTCGGCCAGGGCGACGCCGCCCGCAAGCCCGTCCACGCGGAACTCGACAAGCTCGAATCGATCCTCTCGGCGGTCGCCCCCGACGACGCCGAACGCGCGGGCATCACCGCCCGGCTGCGAGACCTACTGGC
>NZ_JAPEPX010000027.1 GCF_026339935.1 Streptomyces sp. NBC_01551 | reverse complement strand
GACCACCTGGGAGGTCTTCGAACGGGCCGGCGTCGCCCCGTCCTCGGTGCGCGGCAGCCGTACGGGCGTCTTCGCCGGCGTCATGTACCACGACTACGGGGCGCGCCTGCACGCCGTCCCCGACGGAGTCGAGGGATACCTCGGCACGGGCAGCTCCAGCAGCATCGTCTCGGGCCGCGTCGCCTACACCTTCGGCCTGGAGGGCCCGGCGGTCACCGTCGACACGGCCTGCTCCTCCTCGCTGGTCGCCCTGCACCTCGCGGCGCAGGCCCTGCGCAACGGCGAGTGCGACCTCGCCCTGGCCGGCGGTGTGACCGTGATGTTCACGCCGGGCACCTTCATCGAGTTCAGCCGCCAGCGCGGTCTCGCCGCCGACGGCCGCTGCAAGTCCTTCGCGGCCGCCGCCGACGGCACCGGCTGGGGCGAGGGCGCGGGCATGCTCCTGCTGGAGCGGCTCTCCGACGCCCGCCGCAACGGCCACCAGGTCCTGGCCGTGGTCCGGGGCTCCGCCGTCAACCAGGACGGCGCCAGCAACGGGCTCACCGCCCCCAACGGCCCCTCCCAGCAGCGCGTC
>NZ_JAPEPX010000026.1 GCF_026339935.1 Streptomyces sp. NBC_01551 | reverse complement strand
CGGCGGGAAGCTCGCCTTCCTGTTCACGGGGCAGGGGAGCCAGCGGCTGGGGATGGGGCGTGAGCTGTACGACGCCTTGCCGGTGTTCGCGGATGCGTTGGACGCGGTGTGCGAGCGGCTTGACCTCGAACTGCCGCTGAAGGACTTGCTGTTCGGGGCGGATGCGGCGCTGCTGGACCGTACGGAGTACGCGCAGCCGGCGTTGTTCGCCGTAGAGGTGGCGCTGTTCCGGCTGCTGGAGTCGTGGGGTGTGCGGCCGGACTACCTGTCCGGTCACTCCATCGGTGAGATCGCCGCCGCGCACGTGGCGGGAGTGTTCTCGCTGGAGGACGCGTGCACGCTGGTCGCGGCCCGTGGCCGCCTGATGCAGGCGCTGCCGGGTGGTGGCGTGATGATCGCGGTTCAGGCTTCGGAGGACGAGGTCCTGCCGCTGCTGACGGACCGGGTGAGCATCGCGGCGGTCAACGGGCCGCAGTCGGTGGTCATCGCCGGTGACGAGGACGCCGCTACGGCCGTGGTGGAGGCGTTCGCCGACCGGAAGCACAAGCGGCTCACGGTCAGCCATGCCTTCCACTCGCCGCA
>NZ_JAPEPX010000025.1 GCF_026339935.1 Streptomyces sp. NBC_01551 | reverse complement strand
AGGACCGGCCGGACGACCGGCCGCTGCTCCTCGGCTCCATCAAATCCAACATCGGGCACACCCAGGCCGCCGCCGGTGTCGCCGGGATCATCAAGATGGTCATGGCGATGCGCCACGGCGTCCTGCCCAAGACCCTGCACGTCGACGAGCCCACGCCGAACGTCGACTGGACGGAGGGCGCCGTCCGGCTGCTCACCGAGTCCGTACCGTGGCCCGAGACCGGCGCGCCGCGCCGCGCGGGTGTCTCCTCGTTCGGCATCAGCGGCACCAACGCCCACACCGTCATCGAACAGGCCCCCGCGCAGGACCCCGCGCCCGAGCCTGCCGACGTCGAGCCGCCCGCCGCAGTGGTCCCCGTACCACCGCTGTGGAACCTCTCCGCCAAGTCACCGGCGGCCCTGCGCGCCCAGGCCGCGAAGCTCCACGCGCACCTGACCGCCCACCCCGGCCTGCGCGCCGGGGACGTCGCCCACTCGCTCGCGAGCGGCCGCACCGACTTCGAACACCGCGCTGTCCTCACCGCCGCCGACGAGCCCGGCCTCCTCCGCGCTCTGGAGTCCCTTGCCGCGCTCGGCCCGGACGGATCGGCTCCGGGCGTCACCCTAGGCCGCCC
>NZ_JAPEPX010000024.1 GCF_026339935.1 Streptomyces sp. NBC_01551 | reverse complement strand
GTCCCTGCACGCCGTCGGCGCCTCGAAGCTGCGCGTCCGGCTGTCGAAGGCCGGACCGGACACGGTGTCGCTCGCGCTCGCCGACGGCGCCGGACAGCCCGTCGCCGACATCGCCGCGCTCACGCTGCGCACCGTGTCGGCCGAGCAGCTCGACACGGGGGCAGGCGGCCCCCACGACTCCCTGTTCCAGGTGACGTGGACCCCGCTGCCCCTCCCCGGCCTCGCCGACGACTCCGACCCGGCCGACGACTCCGACCTTGCCGACGACTCAGCCGCGGCCGGCGAGCACCGGCTGGTCCTTGACGGGCCGTCCGCCGACGAGGCCCTGGAAGCGGCGCTCGACACCCACGCGCCCGTCCCGGGCACCGTCCTCGTACGCCTGCCCGCAGCGTCGGAGCTCACCCCCGAGGCCGTCCACACGGCCACGCACGGCGCGCTCCGCCTGCTGCGGCGCTGGCTCGCCGACGACCGGCTCACCGACAGCCGGCTCGTCCTCCTGACCCGGGGCTCGGTCGCCGTCCGCACCGGCGACCGAGTACCCGACCCCGTTCACGCGGCCGTCTGGGGCCTGGTGCGCTCCGCGCAGTCCGAGCACCCGGGCCGCTTCGTCCTCGTCGACAC
>NZ_JAPEPX010000023.1 GCF_026339935.1 Streptomyces sp. NBC_01551 | reverse complement strand
CCCGCCGAGGTGTCCGGGGCCGTCCTGGACGCCGTCCTCGCCGCGCAGGAGCCGCAGCTCGCCCTGCGCGAGGGCGCCGCGCACGCTCCCCGGCTGGCCCGGGTCGCCTCCGGCACTCCGGCCGAGGCTCCCGCGTACGACCCCGAAGGCACCGTCCTCGTCACCGGCGCCGCCGGCACCCTCGGCCGGCTCGTCGCACGGCACCTCGTCACCGAACGCGGTGTACGGAACCTGCTGCTGCTGAGCCGTCGCGGCGACACGGCGCCCGGCGCGGCGGACCTGACGCGCGAGCTCAACGAGCTCGGCGCCGACGTGACCTGGGCCGCGTGCGACGCGGCGGACCGGGAGGCGCTCGGCGCCGCCCTGGCCGCGATACCCGCCGCGCATCCGCTGCGCGCGGTCGTCCACACCGCCGGCGTCCTCGACGACGGTGTCATCGACTCGCTCACGCCCGAACGCCTCGACGCCGTCCTGCGGCCCAAGGCCGACGCCGCGCTCCACCTCCACGAGCTGACCCGCGAGCTCGGCCTGTCGGCGTTCGTCCTCTTCTCCTCGGCGGCCGGCGTCTTCGGCGCCCCCGGTCAGGGCAACTACGCCGCCGCGAACTCCTTCCTGGACGCCCTCGCCC
>NZ_JAPEPX010000022.1 GCF_026339935.1 Streptomyces sp. NBC_01551 | reverse complement strand
AGCTGCGGGCCCGGCTGGCCGGGCTGTCCGGCGCCGAACAGGACCGCGCGCTGCTGGACCTGGTCCGTACGCAGGTCGCGGCCGTCCTCGGCCACGCGGGCCCCGCCGCCGTCGAGTCGGGCCGGGCCTTCAAGGAGCTGGGCTTCGACTCGCTCACCGCGGTGGAGCTGCGCAATCGGCTGAACCAGGCGACCGCCCTGCGCCTGCCCGCCACGCTGATCTTCGACTACCCGGACCCGACGGTCCTGGCCCGCCACCTGCGCACCGAGCTGATCGACGACTCGGCCCAGGACACCGCCGACAGCCACGCCGCCGGGTCCGCGACGCCCGCGACGACCACGGCCGCCGACGACGATCCCGTCGCCATCGTCGCCATGAGCTGCCGCTACCCCGGTGACGTCCGCACCCCCGAGGACCTCTGGCAGCTCCTGACGGCCGGCGAGGACGGCGTCACCCGCCTCCCCGAGAACCGCGGCTGGGACACCGAGGCCCTCTACCACCCCGACCCCGAGCACCCGGGCACCTCGTACGCCCGCGAAGGCGGCTTCCTGCACGACGCCGCCGAGTTCGACGCCTCCTTCTTCGGGATCTCCCCGCGCGAGGCCCTCGCCATGGACCCCCAGCAGCGCCTGCTGCTGGA
>NZ_JAPEPX010000021.1 GCF_026339935.1 Streptomyces sp. NBC_01551 | reverse complement strand
ATCCGCCAGGCCCTCGCCGGCGCCCGCCTGACCGCCGCCGACGTCGACGCCGTCGAGGCACACGGCACCGGCACGACCCTCGGCGACCCCATCGAGGCGCAGGCGCTGCTGGCCACCTACGGCCGCGAGCACACCGACGAACAGCCGCTGCTGCTGGGCTCGGTGAAGTCCAACCTCGGGCACACCCAGGCCGCCGCCGGGGTCGCCGGCGTCATCAAGATGGTCATGGCCATGCGCCACGGCGTCCTGCCCAAGACCCTGCACGTCGACGAGCCGACCCCGCACGTCGACTGGACGGCGGGCGCGGTGTCGCTCCTCACCGAACAGGTGGCCTGGCCCGACACCGGCCGCCCGCGCCGTGCGGGCGTCTCCTCCTTCGGCATCAGCGGGACGAACGCGCACGCCATCATCGAGCAGGCCCCGCAGCCGGACCCCGGGTCCCCGCAGGCCCCTGAGCTCGCGCCGGAGCCGGAGGCGACCCGTACGGCGTTCGTGCCCGTGGTCCTGTCGGCCCGCGGCGAGGACGCGCTGCGAGCCCAGGCCCGCCGCCTCCACACCCGCGTCCACGGCGACGAGGACCTGCGCACCGCCGACCTCGCCCTGTCCCTTGCGACCACCCGCTCGGCCCTGGAACAGCGCGCCGCCCTCGTCGCGGCGGACCGTACGGAGCTGCTGCGCGG
>NZ_JAPEPX010000020.1 GCF_026339935.1 Streptomyces sp. NBC_01551 | reverse complement strand
GCCTGGTGTACGGGGCCCCGCGCATCCCGGTCGTCTCCAACCTGACCGGCGCCCTCGTCTCCGACGAGATGGGCTCGGCCGAGTTCTGGGTCCGGCACGTCCGGGAGGGCGTCCGCTTCCTCGACGGCGTCCGCGCCCTGGCCGCGGCCGGGGTGACGACGTACGTCGAACTCGGCCCCGACGGTGTGCTGTCCGCTCTCGTCCAGGACTGCCTGACCGACGACACCGCCGAGGCCGCCGTCCGCGTACCCGTGCTGCGCAAGGGCCGCCCCGAGGCCGAGGCACTCGCCGCCGCCCTCGCCCAGGCCCACGCGCACGGCGTCACCGTCGACTGGACGGCGTACTTCGCCGGCACCGGCGCCCGCCGCGTCGACCTGCCCACGTACGCCTTCCAGCGCAAGCGCTACTGGCTCGACGTCGGCGTCTCCGTCGAGGACGTCCTCGCGGCCGGCCTCGACACCGCCGGGCACCCGCTGCTCGGTGCCACCCTGCCGCTGCCCGCCTCCGACGGCCTGGTCCTCACCGGCCGCCTCGCCCTCTCCACCCACCCCTGGCTGACCGACCACACGGTCATGGACACCGTCCTGCTGCCCGGCACCGCCTTCGTCGAACTGGCCCTGCGGGCCGGTGCGGAGGCCGGCTGCGACACCGTCGAGGAGCTGGCCATCGAGGCCCCGCTCACCCTCGGCGACCAGGGCGCCGTGCAGCTCCAGCTGGCCGT
>NZ_JAPEPX010000019.1 GCF_026339935.1 Streptomyces sp. NBC_01551 | reverse complement strand
GCTCGACGCGTTCCGCCAGGTGGTCGCAGGGCTGTCCTTCGCGGCCCCCCGCATCCCGGTCGTCTCCAACCTGACCGGCGCGCTGATCACCGACGAGATGGGCTCGGCGGACTTCTGGGTCCGGCACGTCCGCGAGGCCGTCCGCTTCCTCGACGGCGTGCGCGCGCTCGCCGCCCGCAACGTCGTCCACTTCGTCGAGATCGGCCCCGACGCCGTCCTCTCGGCCCTCGCCCAGGACTGCCTGACCGGCGACGCCGAAACGGCCGTCTTCGTACCCGCACTGCGCTCCGGCCGCCCCGAGACCGCCACCGTGACCGGCGCCCTCGCCCGCCTGCACGTGCGCGGCACGGCCGTCGACTGGGACGCCTACTACGCCGGCAGCGGCGTGGAGCGCGTCGACCTGCCCACGTACGCCTTCCAGCGCGAGCCGTTCTGGCTCGACGCCGGACGCCCCCCTGGCGACGTCTCCGCGGCAGGCCTGGGAAGCGCCGGCCATCCGCTGCTCGGCGCCGCCGTCGCCCTCGCCGACCTCGACGGCTTCCTCTACACCGGCCGGCTCTCGCTGGACACCCACGCCTGGCTCGCCGACCACACCGTCATGGGTTCCGTCGTGCTGCCCGGCAGCGCCTTCGTGGAGCTGGCGATCCGCGCCGGCGACCAGGTCGGCTGCGACCTCCTCGAGGAACTCACCCTGCACGCCCCGCTCGTCCTGCCCCAGGACGGCGGCGTCCAGCTCCAGTTGTGGGTCGGCGCCCCCGACGCCACCGGCCGCCGCCCCCTCGGCGTGCACTCGCGCCCCGAGCCGTCGGGCGACGCGCCCGGAGAGGACGTCGACGCGGCCGAGCGGCCGTGGACCCGGCACGCCGACGGCGTCCTCGCCGTCGGCGCCCCGCAGCCGTCGTCCGCCCCCGAGACCTGGCCGCCGGCCGACGCCACGCCACTGCCCGTCGAGGAGCTCTACTCCGGGCTCGCCGAAGCCGGACTCCACTACGGCCCCGCCTTCCAGGGCGTCCGCGCCGCCTGGGTGACCGGCGACGCGGCCTACGTGGAGATCGAGACGTCGGACGAACAGCGCTCCGACGCCTCCCTGTTCGGGCTGCACCCCGCCCTCCTCGACGCCGCCCTGCACACCATCGGCATCGCCGGACTCGTCGAGGACACCGGCCGCGGTCGGCTGCCGTTCTCCTGGGCCGGGGT
>NZ_JAPEPX010000018.1 GCF_026339935.1 Streptomyces sp. NBC_01551 | reverse complement strand
CGCGACCTCGACCTCCGCGCGTTCGTCCTGTTCTCCTCCCTCGCCGCCGCCTTCGGCGCCTCCGGACAGGCCAACTACGCCGCCGCGAACGCCTCCCTCGACGCCCTCGCCGAACAGCGCCGCGCCGACGGCCTGCCCGCCACCGTGATTTCCTGGGGCGCCTGGGCCGAAGCGGGCATGGCCACCGACGAACTCGCCGCCGAGCGCCTTCGCCTCGCCGGACTCCCCGGCCTGGCCCCCGAACTCGCCCTGTCCGCCATGCACACGGCGCTCACCCTCGACGAGACCGCCTCGGTCGTCGCCGACATCGACTGGGAGCGCCTGGCACCCGGCCTCACCGCCGTACGCCCCTGCCCGCTGATCGCCGACCTCCCCGAGGCCGCGAACGCCCTCGCCGCCGACGCGCCCGACCAGGCCGCCGAGAGCGCCGACACGTTCGCCCGCCGGCTCGCCCACGCACCGGCGGGCGAACGCGACGCGCTCACCGTGGAGTTCGTCCGTACCCAGGTGGCCGCCGTACTCGGCTACCCGGGCCCCGGATCCGTCGACCCGGCCATCGCCTTCCGGGACCTCGGCTTCGACTCCCTCTCCGCGGTGGAGATCCGCAACCTCCTCGCCTCCCGGACCGGGCTGCGCCTGCCCGCGACGCTGATCTTCGACTACCCCAACTCCCTTTCCCTGGCCGCGTTCCTCCAGGACGAACTCCTCGGCGCACAGCCCGCCGCCGACCAGGCCCTCGCCACGGGTGCGGGCGCCGGCGCGGGCACCCGTACCGCCACCGACGACGACCCCATCGCGATCGTCGCCATGAGCTGCCGCTTCCCCGGCGGCGTGAGCACCCCCGAAGAGCTGTGGCAGCTGCTCGTGACCGGCCGCGACGCGATCGCCGGATTCCCGACGGACCGCGGCTGGGACCTCGACGGGCTGTACGACCCGGAGTCCGTCACCGAGAACACCACCTACGTCCGCGAGGGCGGCTTCCTCGCCGACGCCACCCGCTTCGACCCCGGGTTCTTCGGGATCTCGCCTCGCGAGGCCCTCGCCATGGACCCGCAGCAGCGACTGCTGCTGGAAACCTCCTGGGAAGCCTTCGAACGGGCCGGCATCGACCCCGCCACCGTGCGGGGCGAGCGGATCGGCGTCTTCACCGGCACCAACGGGCAGGACTACCTCGACGTCATCCTCGCCGCCCCCGACGGCAGCGAGGGATTCCTCGGCACCGGCAACGCGGCGAGCGTCGTCT
>NZ_JAPEPX010000017.1 GCF_026339935.1 Streptomyces sp. NBC_01551 | reverse complement strand
GGCGAGTTCGACGCCGCGTTCTTCGGGATCAGCCCGCGCGAGACCCTCGGCATGGACCCGCAGCAGCGACTGCTGCTCGAAACGTCCTGGGAGACCTTCGAGCGCGCCGGCATCGACCCGGCGACGCTGCGCGGCAGCAAGGCCGGCGTGTTCATCGGCACCAACGGCCAGGACTACCCCGACCTGCTCCGCGACGGCGTCCCCCAGGGCGTCGAGCAGTACCTCCTCACCGGGAACGCGGCCAGCGTCGTCTCCGGCCGCCTCTCCTACACCTTCGGCCTCGAAGGCCCCGCCGTCACCATCGACACCGCCTGCTCGTCCTCGCTCGTCGCCCTCCACCTCGCGGTGCAGGCGCTGCGGGGCGGCGAGTGCTCGCTGGCGCTCGCGGGCGGTGTCACGGTCATGTCCAGCCCGCGCGCCTTCGTGCAGTTCAGCCGGCAGCGCGGGCTCGCCCCCGACGGCCGGTGCAAGCCGTTCGCCGACGGCGCCGACGGCACCGGCTGGGGCGAGGGCGTCGGAATGCTCCTCGTCGAGAAGCTCTCCGACGCCCGCCGCCTCGGCCACCCCGTACTCGCCGTGGTCCGCGGCTCCGCGATCAACCAGGACGGCGCGAGCAACGGCCTGACGGCCCCCAACGGGCCGTCGCAGCAGCGCGTCATCCGCCAGGCGCTCACCAACGCCGGGCTCACCCCGGCGCAGGTCGACGTCATCGAGGCGCACGGCACCGGCACCACCCTCGGCGACCCCATCGAGGCCCAGGCCATCCTGGCCACCTACGGCCAGAACCGGCCCGAGGGCCGACCGCTGTGGCTGGGCTCCATCAAGTCCAACATCGGGCACACCCAGGCCGCTGCCGGTGTCGCGGGCATCATCAAGATGGTCGAGGCGATACGGCACGGCGTCCTGCCCGAGTCGCTCCACATCGACCAGCCGTCCAGCGCCGTCGACTGGAGTACCGGCGACGTCGAACTGCTCACCCGGGCCGTGCCGTGGCCCGAGACCGGCCAGCCGCGCCGCGCCGGCATCTCCTCCTTCGGCGTCAGCGGCACCAACGCCCACACCGTCATCGAGCAGGCCCCGCCCGCCGACGCACCCGGCGCGGACGCGAAGACCGACGGCACGGGCGCCACCGACAGCGCTGACGCCGCGGTGGACGCGGAAGGTGCCACCGGGCCCGTGCCGCTGCTGGTCTCCGGCCAGGGCGACGACGCCCTGCGCGCCCAGGCCGCCCGCCTCGCCGCCCACCTGCGGGCCCACCCCGCACTCGCGGCGGACCCCGCCGCCCTGACCGACCTCGGCTTCTCCCTCGCCACCAGCCGCTCCGCCCTCGACCGCCGGGCCGTCCTCTTCGCCGCCGACCGCGAGCAGCTGCTGGCCGACCTCGACGCGCTCGCCGCCGGCGAGCAGCCCGCGACCGCCGTCCTCGGCGCCGCCGGCGACGGCAACACCGCCTTCCTCTTCACCGGCCAGGGCAGCCAGCGCGCCGGCATGGGCCGCGAGCTGTACGCCACCCACCCCGGCTTCGCCCGCGCCCTCGACGCGGTCCGCGACGAACTCGACCGGCACCTCGAACGCCCCCTGTACGAGGTGCTGTTCGCCGCCGAAGACACCCCCGAGGCGGCGCTGCTCGACGCGACCGCCTACACCCAGGCCGCCCTGTTCGCCGTCGAGGTCGCCCTCTACCGCCAGCTCGAACAGTGGGGCGTCACCGCCGACTTCCTCATCGGGCACTCCATCGGCGAACTCGCCGCCGCCCACGTCTCCGGCGTCCTCACCCTCCCCGACGCGGCCGCCCTCGTGGCCGCCCGCGGCCGCCTCATGCAGGCCCTGCCCGCCGGCGGCTCGATGATCGCCGTCGAGGCCACCGAGGACGAGGTCACCCCGCTCCTCACCGACCGGGTGTCCATCGCCGCCGTCAACGGCCCCCGCTCCGTGGTCGTCTCCGGCCACGAGGACGCCGCCGAGGAGATCGCCGAGGCCCTGCGCGCCCGCGGCCGGCGCACCAAGCGGCTCACCGTCAGCCACGCCTTCCACTCGCCGCTCATGGACGGCATGCTCGACGCGTTCCGGGAAGCCGCCGAAGCCGTCTCCTACGCGCCGCCCGTCATCCCGATCGTCTCGAACCTCACCGGCGCCTCCGTCACCGCCGAGGAGATCTGCACCGCC
>NZ_JAPEPX010000016.1 GCF_026339935.1 Streptomyces sp. NBC_01551 | reverse complement strand
TGCCGCTGCTCACCGATCGCGTCAGCATCGCGGCGATCAACGGCCCGCAGGCCGTCGTGGTGGCCGGCGACGAGGACGCGGCGACCGCGATCGTGGCGTCCTTCCCCGGGCGCAAGTCCAAGCGCCTCACCGTCAGCCACGCCTTCCACTCCCCGCACATGGACGGCATGCTGGCCGACTTCCGCAAGGTGGCGGAGGGGATCACGTACGAGCCGGCGCGTATCCCGGTCGTGTCGAATCTGACCGGTGCCCTCGTCACGGACGAGATGGCCTCGGCCGAGTTCTGGGTCCGGCACGTCCGCGAGGCCGTCCGCTTCCTCGACGGGATCCGCGCCCTGGAGGCCGCCGGAGTCACCACGTACGTCGAGCTGGGCCCCGACGGTGTGCTGTCGGCCCTGGCTCAGGACTGCATTGAGCACGACGCCGTCTTCGTACCCGCGCTCCGCAAGGGCCGCCCCGAGGCCGAGGCCGTCACCACGGCCCTCGCCCGGGCCCATGCCCACGGCGTCACCGTCGACTGGACGGCGTACTTCACCGGAACCGGCGCCCAGCGGGTCGACCTGCCCACCTACCCCTTCCAGCGCCAGCGCTACTGGCTGGAGGAGGCTCCGCGCCCGGCGGTGGTCGACTCCGGTGCGGGCTCGACCGGCGGTGCGGTGGACGCGGCGTTCTGGGAGGCCGTCGACAACGCGGACCTCGCCGCCCTCGCCTCCACCCTCGAGATCGATGCCGACCAGCCGCTGAGCGCGCTGCTCCCGGCGCTGTCCGCCTGGCGGCGCCGGAGCGCGGAGCGGTCGGTCGTCGACGGCTGGCGCTACGGGGTCACCTGGAAGCCGCTCGGCCATCCAAACGGCACCGCCCGCCCCGCCGGCACCTGGCTGGTGGTCACCGCGGCGACCGGCGCCGAGCCCGAGCTCCCCGGGATCGCGGACGCCCTCCGGGCAGGAGGCGCGGACGTACGGGAGGTCGCGCTGGACGCGGCCACCACCGACCGCGCCGCCGTGGCCGACCGGCTGCGTACGGCCCTCGCCGGCAACCGCGCCGACGGGGTGCTGTCCCTGCTGGCGCTCGCCGAGGCCCCGCACCCGGCCCATCCGGCGGCGCCGGCCGGGCTGCTGCTGACCGGGACGCTCGTCCAGGCCCTCGGCGACGCCGAGGTCGACGCCCCGCTGTGGTGCGTGACCTCCGGGGCGGTCGCGACCGGCCCCTCCGACCGGGTACGGAGCGCGACGCAGGCGCAGGTCTGGGGCTTCGGCCGGGTCGTCGCCCTGGAACACCCCGAACGCTGGGGTGGTCTGGTGGACCTGCCCGGCAGCGTGGACGCCCGGGCGCTCGACCGGCTGCTCGACGTACTCGCCGGCGGGAATGACGGGTACGAGGACCAGCTCGCCGTACGGTCCGCCGGTCTCCTCGCCCGCCGCATCGGGCACGCCGCCCCGGCGGCCGTCGCGAGCGGCGACGGAGCGGCGGAGCGCGCCCCCTGGCGGCCCCGCGGCACCGTCCTGGTCACCGGCGGCACGGGCGCACTCGGCGGTCACGTGGCCCGCTGGCTCGCCGCTCACGGTGCCGAGCACCTGGTGCTGGCCGGCCGGCGCGGGCCGCGGGCACCCGGGGTCGAGGCGCTGGTCGCGGAGGTCTCCGCGCTCGGTGCGCGGGCCACGGTCGTCGCGTGCGACGTGGCCGACCGGGAGTCCGTCGGCGAGCTGCTCGCCGCCCTGCGCGACGACACCTCCGGCCCCGGCCTGACCGCGGTCTTCCACACGGCGGGCGTCGGCCAGTTCGCGCCGCTCGCCGAGACCGGTGCGGGCGATGTCGCCGCCGTCCTCTCCGCGAAGGTCGCGGGCGCCGAACACCTCGACGAGCTGCTCGGGGACACGGAGCTCGACGCGTTCGTGCTCTTCTCCTCCATCGCCGGTGTCTGGGGCAGCGGAGGCCAGGGCGCCTACGCGGCCGCCAACGCCCACCTCGACGCCCTGGCGCAGCGGCGCCGGGACCGCGGGCTGACGGCCACCGCCGTGGCCTGGGGTCCGTGGGGCGAGGGCGGGCTGGTCGCCGACGACGAGGCGGCCCAGCAGCTGCGCCGCCGAGGCCTGCCGGTGATGGCCCCCGAGCTGTCGATCGCCGCCCTCCAGCAGGCGCTGGACGCGGACGACACGACCGTGACCGTCGCCGACGTCGACTGGGAGCTGTTCGTCCCGGCCTTCACGGCGGCCCGGCCGCGCCCGCTCATCGCCGACCTCCCCGAGGTACGCCGCGCAGTCGCCGCGGAGCAGCACGGCTCCGGCTCCGGCACCGGCACCGGCACCGGTGGCGACGGAGATGCCGGCGAAGCGGCCCGGCTGGTGGCCGAGTTGCGCGGCACGGGCGCAGACGAGGCCGAACGGATCCTGCTCGGCCTGGTCCGTAGGCACGTCGCCGCGGTCCTCGGGCACGACGGGGCAGGCTCGGTCGAGGCGGGCCGCGCGTTCAAGGAGCTCGGCTTCGACTCGCTCACCGCGGTCGAACTGCGCACCCGCCTCGGCTCGGCCACCGGGCTGCGGCTGCCCGCCGGCCTCGTCTTCGACCACCCGACGCCCGCCGCCCTGGCCGCGCACCTGCGCGCCGAACTCCTCGGCGAGGACACGGCGCCCGCGCTCCCGGCGCTCGCGGAGATCGACAAGCTGGAGTTCCTCCTGACGTCGGTCCCCGAGGACGACGCCGCCGAACGCGCCCGCGTGACGGCACGCCTCGAAGCGCTCCTGGCGAACTGGAACGGAACGGACCGGGCTGCCGCCCACGCCCTGGAGGACGAGGAGAACGCCATCGAATCGGCGTCCGCCGAGGACCTCTTCGACATCATCAACAACGAATTCGGAAAAGCCTGAACCTGATGCCCGATCCGATGCCCGATCGGCGTTTCCAGCCGATTCCGAATCCCGTATGCATTCCCCATTTCTCCAGGAGGTGACGTTCCAGTGGCCGGCGCGAACGAAGAAAAGCTTCTCGAAAACCTGAAGTGGATGACCACGGAGCTGCGGCGGGCCCGCCGCCGTCTCCAGGAGGTCGAGCAGGACGCCCACGAGCCCATCGCCATCGTCGCGATGAGCTGCCGTTTCCCCGACGGGGTACGGTCCCCCGAGGACCTGTGGCGACTGGTCTCCCAGGGCGGTGACGCCATCACCGGATTCCCCGGGGACCGCGGCTGGGACATCGCCTCCCTCGCCGATCCCGACCCCGACCGCAAAGGCACCTTCTACAACACGGGCGGCGGATTCCTCACCGACGCCACCGTGTTCGACCCCGGATTCTTCGGCATATCGCCGCGCGAGGCCCTCGCCATGGACCCGCAGCAGCGCCAGATCCTGGAAACCTCGTGGGAGGTGTTCGAGCGGGCCGGGATCGATCCGGCCTCCGTGCGCGGCAGCCGTACCGGCGTGTACATCGGCGCGGGCGCCATGGGGTACGGGGCCGACCTGAGGGAGGTTCCGGAAGGGCTCGAAGGGCTGCTGCTGACGGGTGGCGCGACGAGCGTGCTGTCGGGCC
>NZ_JAPEPX010000015.1 GCF_026339935.1 Streptomyces sp. NBC_01551 | reverse complement strand
AACGCCAGCGGTCCACTTCGGACTGGGTCCGCAGGCCGCGGCGCCAGGCCGAGAGGGTCGGCAGAGCCGGCAGAACCTTGTCCCAGGCGTTCGCGTCGTCCATGTCCAGCGTTGCGGCGAGCGACTCCAGGTCCTCGCGCTCCACGGCGTCCCAGAAGCGGGAGTCCACTCCGTCGGCAGCGCCGCTCCGCGCGGTTCCCGCCATCGGCAGCCAGTAGCGCTGCCGCTGGAAGGCGTACGTCGGCAGTTCGACGGATCGGGAGCCCGAACCGGCGAAGAAGGCCTGCCAGTTTACCTTGAGGCCCCGAGCGTGAGCCTGGGCCACTGCTGCGACCACCGTCTCGGTCTCGGGACGCCCGGCGCGCAAGACCGGCACGAAGGCAACGCCCTCGGCCGTCACGCACTCCTGGCCCATGGCCGAGAGCACACCGCCCGGACCGAGTTCGAGGTACGTCGTGACCCCCGCGGCCTCCAGGACGCGCATGCCGTCGAGGAAGCGGACCGCCTCGCGGACGTGCCGCACCCAGAACTCCGCCGAACCCATCTCGTCCGAGACGACCGCGCCGGTCAGGTTGGAGACGACCGGGATGCGGGGGGCCGCGAAGGACAGCCCCTCCACCACCCGGCGGAAGTCCTCCAACATCCCCTCCATGTGCGGCGAGTGGAACGCGTGGCTGACCGTCAGGCGCTTGGACTTGCGGTCGGTGAACGACTCGGCGATCGCCGTCGCAGCGTCCTCGTCACCGGCGATGACCACCGACTGCGGGCCGTTTACGGCCGCGATGCTCACGCGCTCGGTCAGCAGCGGCAGGACCTCATCCTCCGACGCCTGCACCGCGATCATCACGCCACCACCCGGCAGCGCCTGCATCAACCGCCCACGCGCCGCCACCAGCACACACGCGTCCTCAAGGGACAACACCCCAGCGACATGCGCGGCAGCTATCTCACCGATCGAGTGCCCGGAGAGGAAGTCCGGCTTCACACCCCACGACTCGACCAGCCGGAACAGCGCCACCTCGACCGCGAACAGCGCGGGCTGAGTGAACCGCGTCTCGTCCAGCAGAGCCGCGTCCGCCCCGAACAGCACGTCCTTGAGCGACAGTCCCAACCGCTCGCACACCGCGTCCAGCGCGGCCGCGAACACCGGGAAGGCGTCGTACAGCTCACGCCCCATCCCCAGCCGCTGGCTCCCCTGCCCCGTGAACAGGAAGGCGATCTTCCCGGCGGTCGGTGATCCGTTCACCACACCCGCCGTCGAGTGGCCCTCCGCCAGCGCCTCCAGTGCGGCCAGCAGGCCGTCCCGGTCCGCGGCAACCACGGCGGCGCGGTCGTCGAACGACGCCCTGTTGGCCGTCAGCGACCACGCGACGTCGACCGGGCGTACGTCCGGCGCGGACAGGAGGTAGGACTGGAGCTGACGCGCCTGCGCCCGAAGGGCGTCGTCACCCTTCGCCGAGAGCACCCAGGGTACGACCGGCAGCGGCGTGGCTTCGGCGGGTGCTTCCGCCGACTCCGGGGCGGCCGGCGGCTGCTCGATGATGGTGTGGGCGTTGGTTCCGCTGATGCCGAACGACGAGACGCCCGCGCGGCGCGGACGGCCGGTCTCCGGCCACCGCACGGCTTCCGTCAGCAGGCTGACGTCACCGTCCTCCCACTCCACCTGGGGCGACGGCGCGTCGACGTGCAGGGTCTGCGGGAGCATGCCGTGCCGCATCGCCATGATCATCTTGATCACGCCTGCGACACCGGCGGCGGCCTGGGTGTGGCCGATGTTGGACTTGATGGAGCCGAGCAGCAGGGGCCGGTCGGCCGGACGGTCCTGGCCGTAGGTGGCCAGGAGTGCCTGCGCCTCGATCGGGTCCCCGAGCCGGGTGCCCGTGCCGTGGGCCTCGACGGCGTCCACGTCGGCGGAAGACAGGCCCGCGCCGGCCAGGGCCTCGCGGATGACCCGCTGCTGCGAGGGGCCGTTCGGGGCCGTCAGGCCGTTGCTGGCGCCGTCCTGGTTGATCGCGGAGCCCCGTACGACGGCCAGGATCGGGTGGCCATTGCGCAGCGCGTCCGACTGCCGCTCCACGAGCAGCATGCCCGCGCCCTCGGCCCAGCCGGTACCGTCCGCGGCCGCCGCGAACGACTTGCAGCGGCCGTCGGCCGCGAGGCCACGCTGACGGCTGAAGTCGACGAACGTCTCCGGCGTCGCCATGATCGCGACGCCACCCGCGAGAGCCATGTCGCACTCACCGTTACGGAGCGCCTGGACCGCCCAGTGCAGGGCGACCAGCGACGACGAGCACGCCGTGTCCACCGTCACCGCCGGGCCCTCCAGCCCGAAGGCGTACGAGACACGGCCCGAGGCGATACTGCCGGAGTTGCCGGTGCCGAGGTAACCCTCGACCCCCTCGGGCAGCTCCTCCCCGTTTCCGTAGCCCGTCGCGTAGTCGTGGTACATGACGCCGGCGAAGACACCGGTACGGCTGCCGCGCAGCGTGGTCGGGTCGATGCCGGCCCGCTCGAAGGCCTCCCACGAGGTCTCCAGCAGGAGCCGCTGCTGCGGGTCCATGGCCAGGGCTTCACGCGGCGAGATCCCGAAGAAATCGGCGTCGAACTCCGCCGCGTCGTGCAGGAAGCCGCCTTCGCGGGTGTACGAGGTACCCGGCTGGTCCGGGTCGGGGTGGTAGAGAGACTCCACGTCCCAGCCGCGGTCGGACGGGAAGGCGGTGATGCCGTCGCCGCCCGTGGCGACGAGCTGCCACAGCTCCTCGGGCGAGCGCACCCCGCCGGGGAAGCGGCAGCCCATGCCGACGATCACGATCGGATCGTCGGTCAGGCCCACGGCGGCCCGAACCGGCGTCGACAGCCCGCGCGCGCCCTCCGCCTCAGCGGAACCGTCGCTCACCCCAAGCTCGGAGAGCAGGTACCGGGCCAGCGCCGCGGGCGTCGGGTAGTCGAAGATCAGCGTCGGAGGCAGTCGCAGACCGGTCTCCGTCTTCAGTACGTTGCGCAGCTCCACGGCCGTGAGGGAGTCGAAGCCGAGATCCCGGAAGGCCCGTTCGGCGTCGACCGCGTCGGCACCGGTGTGGCCCAGGACCGCGGCAATGCGCCCGCACACCAGCTCCAGGAGCACGCCCTCGTGCTCCGCGACCGGCAACCCGAGCAGGCGCGCCACCAGCGGCGAACCGGTCCCGGCGCCGCCGTCTCGCCGCTCCACGGCGCGGCGTACGGGCACCCGCACGAGAGCACGCAGCAGCGCCGGCGTCGAACCCGCCGAGACCGCCTGCGCGCGCAGGACCGCCAGGTCGAGCCGCATCGGCAGGGTCACCGCCGAGTCCACCGTCATCGCGGTGTCGAACAGGGCGAGTCCCTCATCGGCGGCAAGTCCGTCGACCCCGTCGCGTGCAATGCGGCGCAGGTTGGCGTCGTCCAGGCTCGCGGCCATGCCGCCGCCGCTGCCCGTCTGCGGGGCCCACAGACCCCACGCGAGCGCGGTAGCGGCCAGCCCCTCGGCGCGACGCTGCTCGGCCAGAGCCTCCAGGAACGCGTTCGCGGCAGCGTAGTTCGCCTGCCCGGCAGCACCGAACGCCGCCGCAGCACCCGAGAACAGAACGAACGCCGACAGGTCCAGACCCCGCGTCAGCTCATGCAGATTCCAGGCCGCGTCCACCTTCGGCCGCAGCACCGCCGCAACCCGATCCGGCGTCAGCGACGACAGAACACCGTCATCCAGAACACCCGCAGTGTGCACCACGGCCGTCAGCGGGTGCTCGACCGGAACCGACGCCAACAGCACACCCAGCGCATCCCGGTCAGCAAGGTCACAAGCAACAAGCTCCGCCTGAGCACCCAACTCCGCCAGCTCAGCGACCAGTTCCTCAGCACCGACCGCCTCGGGACCCCGACGGCTGACCAACAGCAGACGCCGCGCCCCGTACGCGGTCACCAGGTGCCGCGCGAACAGCCGGCCCAGCCCACCCGTGGCACCGGTCACGAGAACCGTCCCGGACGGGTCACCGATCACAACAGGCGACTCGGCCGCACCGTCCGAAGCCGGCACGCGCACCAGACGCGGCACGCTCACCACACCCGCACGGACCGCCAGCTCCGGCTCACCGGCCGCCAGCGCGGCAGGAATCGCCGCCACCGACACCGGATCCAGACCCTCATCCAGATCCAGATCCAGATCCAGCATGACCAACTGGCCCGGGTTCTCCGACTGCGCCGAACGCAGCAGACCCCGCACCGCACTGCCCGACAGATCCCGAACACCCGAACCGGCCTCAACAGCCACCGCACCCGACGTCACCCACACCAGCCGCGTCCCGGCGAACCGCTCATCCGCCAGCCACTCCTGGACAGACGCCAGCGCGGCATTCACCGCACCGTGCACCGACCCGACGGTGTCGGCATCCACGTCCACAGCGGACGGCAGGACGAACACCGCATCCGGAGCGGGCTCACCCGCCACCAGCGCGGAACCGAACGCGGCCGCGTCGGCGTACTCCGTAACCTCGACACCCGTGCCGCCCAGGCCGATCTCGTCCCGGCCCAGTACGGCCCACCGCAGACCGGCGGGCGTCACCGAGCCGATTGCGGCCGGCTCCCACTCCACACGGAACAGCGACTCCAGGTGACCGCCGCCGGCCGCGTTGACCTGATCGGCCGAGGCCGGACGCAGGGTGAGCGACTCCACGGCCGCCACCGGGCGCCCGGTCTCATCCGCGATCAACAGGGCCAGGCTGTGCCGGTCGTCCGGCGAGTTCGGGGTCAGGCGCATCCGGAGCGAGGAAGCGCCCACGGCATAGAGCGAGACACCGGCCCAGGCAAACGGCAGCAGCGCACCGGCGGAGCCTTCCACGGCGGGGTCGCGGTGGCCGATGGCATGCAGACCCGCGTCGAGCAGCGCCGGATGCAGCCCGAACCGAGCCGCATCCGCACGCCCGTCCTCCGGCAGCACCACCTCCGTGAACAACTCGCCGCCACGCCGCCACGCCGCCTTCAGACCCTGGAACAACGGCCCGTAAGCCATTCCGTCCCCGACCAACTCCGCGTACAACCCGTCAATGTCGACAGGCACGGCACCCGACGGCGGCCACGCCACCAGCTCACCGAACTCCCGCGAAGCCTCCGGCCGCGCACCGGCCGCCAGCACACCCGAACCGTGACGCGTCCACGGCTCCTCCGCCGGCGCGTCCTGGAGGCGGGAGTACACGCTGAACGCCCGACGGCCGGGCGCCGTGGGCGCCTCGATCACGAGCTGAAGCTGCACACCGCCCCGCTCGGGCAGAACGAGCGGCGCCTCCAGCGTCAGCTCCTCCACCACATCGCAGCCGACCTGGTCGCCGGCACGGATCGCCAGGTCGACGAAGGCCGTGCCCGGCAGCAGCACGCCACCGTGGATCGTGTGATCGGCGAGCCAGGGGTGGGTGTCGAGGGACAGCCGACCAGCGAGGAGCACGCCCTCGGAATCGGCGAGCACGACCGCCGCACCCAGCAGCGGGTGCCCGGCGTCACCGAGCCCGATCGCCTCCGGATCCCCGGCGGCGAACACGGACGCGCTGGGCCAGAACCGCTGGCGCTGGAAGGGGTAGGTGGGCAGGTCGACGCGCTGGGCGTCGGAGCCGGTGAAGTACGCGGTCCAGTCGATGGTGACGCCGTGGGCGTGGGCCTGGGCGAGGGCCGTGGTGACGGCCTCGGCCTCGGGGCGGCCCTTGCGGAGCACGGGTACGAACACGGCGTCGTGCTCAATGCAGTCCTGAGCCAGGGCCGACAGCACACCGTCAGGGCCGAGCTCGACGTACGTGGTCACACCCGCGGCCTCCAGGGCGCGGACGCCGTCGAGGAAGCGAACGGCCTCCCGCACGTGCCGCACCCAGAACTCCGCCGAACCCATCTCGTCCGAGACGACCGCGCCGGTCAGGTTCGACACGACCGGGATACGCGGAGCGCCGAACGACAGCCCCGCCACCACCTCACGGAAGTCCTCCAACATCCCGTCCATGTGCGGGGAGTGGAAGGCGTGGCTGACGGTGAGGCGCTTGGACTTGCGATCGGTGAACGTCTCGACCACAGCAGTCGCAGCATCCTCGTCCCCGGCGATGACCACCGACTGAGGGCCGTTGATCGCCGCGATGCTCACGCGCTCGGTCAGCAGCGGCAGGACCTCGTCCTCCGAGGCCTGGACGGCGATCATTACCCCGCCGGCCGGGAGCGCCTGCATCAGGCGACCCCGGGCTGCCACCAGAGCGCACGCGTCGTCCAGGGAGAAGACACCGGCGACGTGTGCGGCGGCGATCTCGCCGATCGAGTGGCCGGAGAGGAAGTCCGGCTTCAGGCCCCAGCTCTCCACG
>NZ_JAPEPX010000014.1 GCF_026339935.1 Streptomyces sp. NBC_01551 | reverse complement strand
CGGTGCAGGCGCTGCGGGGCGGCGAGTGCTCGCTGGCGCTCGCGGGCGGTGTCACGGTCATGTCCAGCCCGCGCGCCTTCGTGCAGTTCAGCCGGCAGCGCGGGCTCGCCCCCGACGGCCGGTGCAAGCCGTTCGCCGACGGCGCCGACGGCACCGGCTGGGGCGAGGGCGTCGGAATGCTCCTCGTCGAGAAGCTCTCCGACGCCCGCCGCCTCGGCCACCCCGTACTCGCCGTGGTCCGCGGCTCCGCGATCAACCAGGACGGCGCGAGCAACGGCCTGACGGCCCCCAACGGGCCGTCGCAGCAGCGCGTCATCCGCCAGGCGCTCACCAACGCCGGGCTCACCCCGGCGCAGGTCGACGTCATCGAGGCGCACGGCACCGGCACCACCCTCGGCGACCCCATCGAGGCCCAGGCCATCCTGGCCACCTACGGCCAGAACCGGCCCGAGGGCCGACCGCTGTGGCTGGGCTCCATCAAGTCCAACATCGGGCACACCCAGGCCGCTGCCGGTGTCGCGGGCATCATCAAGATGGTCGAGGCGATACGGCACGGCGTCCTGCCCGAGTCGCTCCACATCGACCAGCCGTCCAGCGCCGTCGACTGGAGTACCGGCGACGTCGAACTGCTCACCCGGGCCGTGCCGTGGCCCGAGACCGGCCAGCCGCGCCGCGCCGGCATCTCCTCCTTCGGCGTCAGCGGCACCAACGCCCACACCGTCATCGAGCAGGCCCCGCCCGCCGACGCACCCGGCGCGGACGCGAAGACCGACGGCACGGGCGCCACCGACAGCGCTGACGCCGCGGTGGACGCGGAAGGTGCCACCGGGCCCGTGCCGCTGCTGGTCTCCGGCCAGGGCGACGACGCCCTGCGCGCCCAGGCCGCCCGCCTCGCCGCCCACCTGCGGGCCCACCCCGCACTCGCGGCGGACCCCGCCGCCCTGACCGACCTCGGCTTCTCCCTCGCCACCAGCCGCTCCGCCCTCGACCGCCGGGCCGTCCTCTTCGCCGCCGACCGCGAGCAGCTGCTGGCCGACCTCGACGCGCTCGCCGCCGGCGAGCAGCCCGCGACCGCCGTCCTCGGCGCCGCCGGCGACGGCAACACCGCCTTCCTCTTCACCGGCCAGGGCAGCCAGCGCGCCGGCATGGGCCGCGAGCTGTACGCCACCCACCCCGGCTTCGCCCGCGCCCTCGACGCGGTCCGCGACGAACTCGACCGGCACCTCGAACGCCCCCTGTACGAGGTGCTGTTCGCCGCCGAAGACACCCCCGAGGCGGCGCTGCTCGACGCGACCGCCTACACCCAGGCCGCCCTGTTCGCCGTCGAGGTCGCCCTCTACCGCCAGCTCGAACAGTGGGGCGTCACCGCCGACTTCCTCATCGGGCACTCCATCGGCGAACTCGCCGCCGCCCACGTCTCCGGCGTCCTCACCCTCCCCGACGCGGCCGCCCTCGTGGCCGCCCGCGGCCGCCTCATGCAGGCCCTGCCCGCCGGCGGCTCGATGATCGCCGTCGAGGCCACCGAGGACGAGGTCACCCCGCTCCTCACCGACCGGGTGTCCATCGCCGCCGTCAACGGCCCCCGCTCCGTGGTCGTCTCCGGCCACGAGGACGCCGCCGAGGAGATCGCCGAGGCCCTGCGCGCCCGCGGCCGGCGCACCAAGCGGCTCACCGTCAGCCACGCCTTCCACTCGCCGCTCATGGACGGCATGCTCGACGCGTTCCGGGAAGCCGCCGAAGCCGTCTCCTACGCGCCGCCCGTCATCCCGATCGTCTCGAACCTCACCGGCGCCTCCGTCACCGCCGAGGAGATCTGCACCGCCGACTACTGGGTCCGCCACGTCCGCGAGGCCGTCCGCTTCCACGACGGGGTACGCGGCCTGGCCGCGCTCGGCGTCACCACCTTCGTCGAGGTCGGCCCCGGCGGAGTCCTCACCGCCCTCGCACAGGACTGCCTCACCGGCGAGAACGACCGGGACGACGCCGTCTTCGTCCCCGCCCTGCGCGCCGACCGCCCCGAACCGGCCGCGTTCGCCGCCGCCGTCGCCCAGGCCCACGCGCACGGCGTCCGGGCCGACTGGTCCGCCGTCTTCGCCGGGCGCGGTGCCACCCGCGTCGACCTGCCCACGTACGCCTTCCAGCGGGGCCACTACTGGCCCGAACAGCCCACCGCCTGGACCGGCGACGTCACCGCCGCCGGCATCGGCTCCGCCGACCACCCGCTCCTCGGCGCCGCCATCGCCCTGGCCGACGGCGACGGCTACCTCTTCACCGGCCGGCTCTCCCTGGCCACCCACCCCTGGCTCGCCGACCACACGGTCATGGACACCGTGCTGCTGCCCGGCACCGCCTTCGTGGAACTCGCCCTCCAGGCCGGCGAGCACACCGGCTGCGAACTCCTCGACGAGCTCACCCTCCAGGCCCCCCTCGCCCTGCCCCCGCACGGCGGCGTCCAGATCCAGCTCGCCGTCGGCGCCCCCGACACCGACGGACGGCGCTCGCTGACCCTGCACTCCCGGCCCGAGGACGCCGCCGACGACACCTGGGGCGAAGGCGCCTGGACCCGGCACGCCACCGGCTTCCTCACCCCCGCCGGCGCCCGCCCCGCGCCGCGCGCCGGCGCCGACCTCACGACCTGGCCGCCGCAGGACGCCACCGCCGTCCCCGTCGAGGGCCTCTACGAGCACCTCACCGCCTCCGGCTTCGCCTACGGACCCGTCTTCCAGGGCCTGACCGCCGCCTGGCAGCGCGCCGACGAGGTCTTCGCCGAGGTCCGCCTGCCCGAGCAGGCGCACGCCGAGGCCGCCCTTTTCGGCCTGCACCCCGCCCTGCTGGACGCCGCCCTGCACGCCGTCGGCATGGGCTCCCTGCTGGAGGACACCGAGCACGGCAGGCTGCCGTTCTCCTGGAGCGGCGTCAGCCTCCGCGCCGTCGGCGCCCGCGCCCTGCGCGTCCGCCTCGCGCCCGCCGGCCAGGACACCGTCTCCGTGGACCTCGCCGACGAGTCCGGCGCGCCCGTCGCCTCCGTCGACGCGCTGCTGCTGCGCCCCGTCACCCCCGACCAGGTACGGGCGGCCCGCACCGCCTTCCACGACTCGCTGTTCCGCGTCGAGTGGAGCCCGCTGGCCCTGCCGGCCGCCACCACCGTCGCCCCCGGCCAGTGGGCCCTGCTCGGCGCGGCCGGGGCCGGCCCCCGCTTCACCGCCGTGCTGCCCACCGCCGCCGCGCACGGCGACCTCGCCGCCCTCGCCGCGGCCATCGAGGCCGGCGGCCCCGTACCGCAGGCCGTCGTCGTCCCGTCCCCGCCGTGGACGCGCCCGCGCGGACCACCGTCGACGCCGCGCTGTCCGCCGCCGTCCGCGACGCGCTGCACCACGCCCTGGACCTCGCCCGGGCCTGGCTCGCCGACGCCCGCTTCGACGGCTCCCGGCTGGTGTTCGTCACCCACGGCGCCGTCGCCACCGCCGGCGCCTGCGACGTGGCCGACCTGGCGCACGCCCCGCTGTGGGGCCTGCTGCGCTCGGCCCAGTCCGAGCACCCCGACCGGTTCGTCCTGCTCGACCTGGACGACCGCGAGGAGTCCCTGCGCGCCCTGCCCGCAGCGCTCGCCACCGCCGAGCCGCAGCTCGCCCTGCGCGAGGGCCGCGCCGTCGTCCCCCGGCTCGGCCGCGTCCCCGCCCTGCCCGCCCCCGAGGGGCAGGAGGCCCGCCCGCTCGACGCGGACGGCACCGCCCTGGTCACCGGCGCCACCGGCACCCTCGGCGGGCTCGTCGCCCGCCACCTGGTCACCGAACACGGCGTCCGCCGCCTGCTGCTGACCAGCCGCCGCGGCGAGGCCGCCGCCGGAGCCGGCGAACTCCTCGAAGAACTCCGCGCCCTGGGCGCCGAGGCCACCCTCGCCGCCTGCGACGTCGCCGACCGCGAGGCCCTCGCCGCGCTGCTGGCCTCCGTACCGGCCGAACACCCGCTGACCGCCGTCGTCCACACCGCCGGCGTCCTCGACGACGGCATCCTCGAGGCGCTCACCCCCGAGCGGCTCGACCACGTCCTGCCCGCCAAGGTCGACGCGGCCGTCCACCTGCACGAACTGACCCGCGACGCCGACCTCGCCGCGTTCGTCCTGTTCTCCGCCGCCGCCGGCACCCTCGGCGCCGCCGGACAGGCCAACTACGCCGCCGCCAACACCTTCCTCGACGCCCTCGCCCACCGCCGCCGCGCCGAAGGCCTGCCCGCCACCGCGCTCGCCTGGGGCCTGTGGGCCGAACGCAGCGGCATGACCGGCGACCTCGCCGACACCGACCTGGAGCGGATCTCCCGCGCCGGAGTCGCCGCGCTGTCCTCCGCCGAGGGCCTCGCCCTCATGGACACCGCCCGCGCCACCGGCGAGGCCACCGCCGTCCCGATGCACCTCGACCTGGCCGCCCTGCGCCAGGCCGACGCGAGCATGGTGCCCCCGCTGCTGCGCGGCCTGGTCCGGCCCGCCGCGCGCCGGGCCGCCGCCGCCCAGGGCGCCGCGCCCGCCGACGGCCTCACCGAGCGGCTGCTGCCGCTGACCGCCGCCGAGCGCGACCGGCTGCTGCTGGCCACCGTCCGCGTCCAGGTCGCCGCCGTCCTCGGCTTCCCCGGCCCCGACGCAGTCGACCCCGGCCGGGCCTTCAAGGAACTCGGCTTCGACTCGCTCACGGCCGTCGAGCTGCGCAACCGCCTCGGCTCGGCCACCGGCGTCCGGCTGCCCGCCACTCTCGTCTTCGACTACCCCACCCCGAACGCGCTCGCCGCGTTCCTGCGCACCGAACTCCTCGGTGACCAGGCGGCCCAGGCCCCGGCCGCCACCACCGCCACCACCCGGGCCGTCGCCGACGAGCCCATCGCCATCGTCGCCATGAGCTGCCGCTACCCCGGCGGTGTCAACACCCCCGAGGAGCTGTGGCAGCTCGTCGCCGGCTCCGCCGACGCGATCTCCCCGTTCCCCACCGACCGCGGCTGGAACCTCGACGCGCTCTACGACTCCGACCCCGGCCGGGCCGGCACCTCGTACACCCGCGAGGGCGGCTTCCTGCACGACGCCGCCGACTTCGACCCGGACGTCTTCGGCATCAACCCGCGCGAGGCCCTCGCCATGGACCCGCACCAGCGGCTCCTGCTGGAGACCTCCTGGGAGGCCTTCGAACGCGCCGGGATCGACCCCGCCTCCGTCCGCGGCAGCCGCACCGGCGTCTTCGCCGGCGTCATGTACCACGACTACCTGACCCGGCTCCCGGCCGTCCCCGAGGGCCTGGAGGGCTACCTCGGCACCGGCACCGCCGGAAGCGTCGCCTCCGGCCGCATCTCCTACACCTTCGGCCTCGAAGGCCCCGCCGTCACCATCGACACGGCCTGCTCCTCCTCCCTCGTCGCCCTGCACTTGGCCGCGCAGGCCCTGCGCAGCGGAGAATGCGACATGGCGCTCGCCGGCGGCGTCACCGTCATGTCCACCCCGGACACCTTCATCGACTTCAGCCGCCAGCGCGGCCTGTCCACCGACGGCCGCTGCAAGTCCTTCTCCGCCGACGCCGACGGCACCGGCTGGGCCGAGGGCGCCGGCATGATCCTCGTCGAGCGGCTCTCCGACGCCCGCCGCAACGGCCACCCGGTCCTGGCCGTCGTCCGTGGCACCGCCGTGAACCAGGACGGCGCCTCCAACGGCCTCACCGCCCCCAACGGGCCCTCCCAGCAGCGCGTCATCCGCGAGGCCCTCGCGCACGCCGGACTGACCACCGCCGACGTCGACGCCGTCGAGGCCCACGGCACCGGCACCACCCTCGGCGACCCCATCGAGGCCCAGGCCCTGCTCGCCACCTACGGCCAGAACCGGCCCGAGGACCGGCCGCTGCGGCTGGGCTCCATCAAGTCCAACATCGGCCACACCCAGGCCGCCGCCGGCGCCGCGGGCATCATCAAGATGGTGCAGGCGATGCGCCACGGCGTCCTGCCCGCGTCGCTGCACATCGGCGAGCCGTCCCCGCACATCGACTGGAGCGCCGGCGCCGTCGAACTGCTGACGGAAGCCGCCGCCTGGCCCGAGACGGGCCGCCCCCGCCGCGCGGGCATCTCCTCCTTCGGCGTCAGCGGCACCAACGCGCACGTCATCATCGAACAGCCGCCCGCCCAGCAGGACACGGACCGCGACGGCGACCCGGCCGGCGCGGCCGCCGAGTCCGCCGCCCCGCTGCCGTTCCTCCTCTCCGGCCGGACCCCCGACGCGCTGCGCGCCCAGGCCGCCCGGCTCGCCGACCACCTCGCGCTGCACCCCGAGGCGGACCCGGCCGACGTGGCGTTCTCCCTGGCCACCACCCGTACCGCCCTGGACCGCAGGGCCGTCGTCGTCGCCGGCGACCGTGACGGACTCCTCACCGGACTCGCCGCCCTCGCCGAGGGCCGCGACAGCGCCCGGCTCGTGCGGCACGACGCCGCCGACGGCCGGCTCGCCGTCCTCTTCACCGGACAGGGCAGCCAGCGCCCCGGCATGGGCCGCGAACTGTACGCCGCCCACCCCGCCTTCGCCGCCGCCCTCGACGAGGTGTGCGCCGCCCTGGACCCGCACCTCGAACAGCCCCTCAAGGACATCCTGTTCGCCGAGGACGGCGACCTCCTGAACCGGACCGGCCACACCCAGCCCGCCCTGTTCGCGCTGGAGACCGCGCTCTACCGCCTCGTCGCGTCCTGGGGCGTGCACCCCGACTTCGTCGCCGGCCACTCCATAGGCGAGATCACCGCCGCGCACGTCGCGGGCGTCCTCTCGCTGCCCGACGCGGCCGCCCTCGTCGCCGCCCGCGGCCGCCTCATGGAAGCACTGCCCCAGGGCGGCGCCATGATCGCGCTGACCGCCACCGAGGACGAGGTCCGGCCGCTGCTCGCCGGCCACGAGGACCGGATCGGCATCGCCGCCGTCAACTCCGCCTCCGCCGTCGTCGTCTCAGGCGAGGAGACCCTCGCGCTGGAGATCGCCGCCGAGTTCGAGCGGCGCGGCCGCCGGACCAAGCGGCTCACCGTCAGCCACGCCTTCCACTCCCCGCTGATGGACGGCATGCTCGACGCCTTCCGCGACGTCGCCGCCTCCCTCACCTACCACGCGCCCGTCATCCCCGTCGTCACCCACCTCACCGGAGCCGTGGCGGGCGACGAACTGCGCACCCCCGAGCACTGGGTCTCCCACGTCCGCGAGGCCGTCCGCTTCCTCGACGGCATCCGCACCCTGGACGCCGAGCACGTCACCACGTACCTCGAACTCGGCCCGCAGGGCGTCCTGTCCGGCCTCGGACGCGACTGCCTCACCGACACCGACGACGCCACCGACGCCGTGTTCGTCCCCGCCCTGCGCCGCGACCGCGGCGAGGCCGAGGCGCTCACCGCCGCGATGGCCGCCGTCCACACCCGCGCCGTCCCCCTCGACTGGCCCGCGTACTTCGCCGCGACCGGCGCCCGCCGCGTCGACCTGCCCACGTACGCCTTCCAGCGCCGCCGGTTCTGGCTCGAAGCCCCCGCCGGATTCATCGGGGACGTCGAATCGGCGGGCCTGGGCGCCGCCCACCACCCGCTGCTCGGCGCCGCCGTCCCGCTCGCCGACGGCGAGGGCTTCCTGTTCACCGGCCGCCTCTCCCTCGACACCCACCCCTGGCTCGCCGACCACGCCGTCATGGGTACGGTCCTGCTGCCCGGCACCGCCTTCGTCGAACTCGCCGTCCGCGCAGGCGACCAGGCCGGCTGCGACGTCCTCGAGGAACTCACCCTCGAAGCCCCGCTGGTCCTCGCCCCGCACGCCGCGGTACGCCTCCAGATCGTGGTCAGCGCACCCGACCAGGACGGCCGACGGACCCTCGACCTGTACTCCGGCGACCCCGACGCCGCCGACGACGAGCCCTGGACCCGGCACGCCGCGGGCGTCCTCGCCACCGGCGCGCCGCGCCCCGCCTTCGACCTCACCGCCTGGCCCCCGCCCGGCGCCGAGGCCGTCACCGTCGACGGCCTGTACGAGCACCTCGGCCAGGGCGGCTTCGCCTACGGGCCCGTCTTCCAGGGCCTGCGCGCCGCCTGGACCCTCGGCGACGACGTCTACGCCGAGGTGGCCCTGCCCGACGACCGGCACACCGAGGCCACCCGCTTCGGCCTGCACCCGGCGCTCCTCGACGCCGCCCTGCACGCCACGTTCGTCTCCTCCGACGGCGACCGGCAGGCCGGACTGCCGTTCTCCTGGCGCGGGGTGTCCCTGCACGCCGTCGGGGCGTCCGCGCTGCGCGTCCGCCTCACCGCGG
>NZ_JAPEPX010000013.1 GCF_026339935.1 Streptomyces sp. NBC_01551 | reverse complement strand
GAGGAACTGCTGCGCGGGCTGGAGGCGCTGGGGAAGAACGACCTGGCCAACGCTGCCGTGACGCGGGGCACGGTGGGCGCTGCCGGAACCGGGAAGCTTGCGTTCCTGTTCACGGGGCAGGGCAGCCAGCGGCTGGGCATGGGGCGTGAGCTGTACGAGGCGTACCCGGTGTTCGCCGCCGCGCTGGACGCGGTGTGCGGGCAGCTGGAACTGCCCCTGAAGGACGTGCTGTTCGGCTCGGACTCCGCGGTTCTGGACCGTACGGAGTTCACCCAGCCGGCGTTGTTCGCGGTCGAGGTGGCGTTGTTCCGGCTGCTGGAGTCGTGGGGTGTGAAGCCGGACTTCCTGTCCGGTCACTCCATCGGCGAGATTGCCGCCGCGCATGTCGCGGGTGTGTTCTCGCTGGAGGACGCGTGCACGCTGGTCGCGGCTCGTGGCCGTCTGATGCAGGCGCTCCCGGCCGGTGGTGTGATGATCGCGCTCCAGGCGTCCGAGGACGAGGTGCTGCCGCTGCTGACCGAGCGCGTGAGCATCGCGGCGGTCAACGGTCCCCGGTCGGTCGTCGTCGCGGGTGACGAGGACGCGGCGGTCGCGATCGCCGAGGCCTTCCCGGACCGCAAGTCCAAGCGGCTGACCGTCAGCCACGCCTTCCACTCGCCGCACATGGACGGCATGCTCGCCGACTTCCGCAAGGTCGCCGAGGAACTGTCGTACGGCGCCCCGCGCATCCCGGTCGTCTCCAACCTCACCGGCGCGCTCGTCTCGGACGAGATGGCATCGGCAGACTTCTGGGTCCGCCATGTCCGCGAGGCGGTCCGCTTCCTCGACGGCATCCGCGCCCTGGAAGCCGCCGGAGCCACGACGTACCTCGAACTCGGCCCCGACGGCATCCTCTCCGCCATGGCCCAGGACTGCCTGACCGCGGACGGGGCCCGCTTCGCGCCCGCCCTCCGCACCGGTCGGCCCGAGTCCGAGACCCTGAGCAACGCCCTCGCCCTCGCCCACACCCACGGTGCGACGCTGGACTGGGAGGCGTACTTCGCCCCGACCGCCGCACGCCAGGTCGAGCTGCCCACGTACGCCTTCCAGCGCGACTGGTACTGGCTCGACTCGGCACCCACCGCACAGAACACGCCGGGCGACGCCGCAGGCTTCGGCCTCGGCACGACGGACCACCCGCTGCTCGGCGCGGCCGTCGAACTGCCCGACTCGGACGGGTTCCTCTTCACCGGCCGGCTCTCGTCGACCACCCACCCCTGGCTCGCGGACCACGCGGTGCTCGGCTCGGTGCTCCTGCCGGGCACGGCCTTCGTGGAACTGGCCGTCCGAGCCGGCGACCAGGTCGGCTGCGACGTCCTGGAGGAGCTGACCCTGGAGGCCCCGCTCGTCCTGCCCGAGCGCGGCGGAGTCCAGCTGCGGCTGTCCGTCGCCGGAGCCGACGAATCCGGCCGACGTGCCCTGTCGCTGTACTCCCGTGACGAGGACAGCCCCGCCGACGAGCCGTGGACGCGGCACGCCGCCGGCGTCCTCACCACCGGCGACGCCTCGACCCCGGCAGCCGACCTCACGGTCTGGCCGCCGACCGGAGCCGAACCGGTGGACATCGACGGCCTCTACGAAGGCCTCGCCGCGGCCGGATTCGACTACGGCCCCGCCTTCCAGGGCCTGCGCTCGGCCTGGCTCCACGGCGACGCGGTGTACGCGGAGGTGAGCCTGGACGAGGCGACCGCGGAAGCGGCCGACTGGTTCGGTCTCCACCCGGCGCTCCTGGACGCGACCCTCCACGCGGCCGGTCTCGGCGCGCTCGTCGAGAAGACCGGCCAGGGACGGCTCCCGTTCGCCTGGAGCGGTGTCCGGCTGCACGCGGCCGGCGCCTCCGCGGTACGGGTCCGCCTGGCCCCGGCCGGCCGCGACGCGGTCGCGCTGGAGCTCGCCGACCTGGCGGGCGCACCGGTGGCCTCGGTCGAGTCGCTCGTGCTGCGGGCGGTCTCGCCCGAGCAGATCGGGGCGGCGCGCGGCGGTCGTCTGGAGTCTTTGTTCCAGGTCGGGTGGGCGGCAGTGCCGCTCGCCCCGGTGTCCGCGTCGGAGCAGCGTCCCTGGGCGCTGCTGGGGGACGCTCACGCCGGTCTGGATGCGGTGGGTGTGCGCTACGAGGCGCACAGCGGTGGGCTCGCGACGCTCGCGGACCCGGCGCTGGTGTGCGTGCCGCTGTCCTGGGTCAGTGATCCGGAGGGTGTGGCGGGTGCGGTGCACGCGGAGACGGGTCGGGTGCTGGAGCTGCTGAAGGAGTGGCTGGCCGAGGATCGTTTCGCGGATGCGCGTCTGGTGTTCCTGACCCAGGGTGCGGTGGAAGCCGTACCGGGTGAGGGCGTGTCCGACCTGGTGCGGGCTTCGGTGTGGGGTCTGGTGCGTTCGGCGCAGTCGGAGAATCCGGGGCGGATCGTCCTGGCCGACACGGACGGCACCGATGCCTCCTACCGCGCGCTGCCCGCCGTATTGGCTTCGGGTGAGTCCGAGGTCGCGGTGCGGGGTGGTTCGGTTCTGGTGCCGAGGCTGGCGCGTACGGCGGTCGCCGCTGGTGCGGGCGTCGAGTGGGATGCCGATGGCACGGTGTTGGTGACGGGTGCGAGTGGTTCGCTGGGCGGGCTGTTTGCCCGGCATCTGGTCGCTGAGCACGGTGTGCGTCGTCTGCTGCTGGTGAGCCGTCGTGGTGAGGCGGCGGAGTTGTCGGCCGAGCTTGTCGGTCTGGGCGCTGAGGTGTCGTGGGCGGCGTGTGATGTGGCCGACCGGGACGCGCTGGCCGCCGTACTCGCCGGCGTTCCTGCGGAGCACCCGCTGACGGCGGTCGTGCACACGGCGGGTGTCCTTGATGACGGTGTGGTCGGTTCGCTGACGGCCGCGCGTCTGTCGGCGGTGCTGCGTCCGAAGGTGGATGCGGCGTGGAACCTGCACGAGCTCACCCAGGACCTGGACCTCTCCGCGTTCGTGCTGTTCTCGTCTGCCGCCGGTGTGTTCGGTGGCGCGGGGCAGGCCAACTACGCGGCGGGCAACACCTTCCTGGACGCCCTGGCCGCGCACCGTCGGGCCCAGGGTCTGGCGGCCACGTCCCTGGCTTGGGGTCTGTGGGCCGAGGTCGGTGGCATGGGTGGTGCTCTGGACGCCGAGGACGTGTCCCGACTCGGCCGTGGCGGTGTCAACGCCCTCACCGCCGTTGAAGGCACGGCGTTGTTCGACGCCGCCTGCGCCGCCGGGCAGCCGCTGCTCGTGCCGGTCAAGCTCGACCTGGCCGCCCTCCGGGCCCAAGCCGGCAGCGGGATGCTCCCGCCGCTGCTCTCGGGCCTGGTCCGCACGCCCGCTCGCCGCGCCGCCGACACCACCGCACCCGACGCATCCGGACCGGCGGCACGCCTCGTCGGCCTGACGGACGCCGAACAGCTGCTCTTCGTACTGGACTTGGTACGTAATCAGGTCGCTGCGGTGCTCGGCCACGCCGGGCCCGAGGCGGTCGAGGCCGACCGTTCCTTCCGCGAGCTGGGCTTCGACTCCCTGACCGCCGTCGAGCTGCGCAACCTGATCGGCGCCGCCACCGGGCTGCGCCTGCCCGCCACCCTCGTCTTCGACTACCCGACCTCCACGGTCCTGGCCGACCACCTGCGGGCCGAGCTGCTCGGAACGGTGCCGGCCGCGCCGTCCGCACCGGTGGCCGTCGCGGTCCGCGACGACGAGCCGATCGCGATCGTGGGTCTGGGCTGCCGGTACCCCGGTGGCGTCGAGAGCCCGGAAGCCCTGTGGCAGCTCGTCCTGGAGGGTCGGGACGTCATCTCCGGGTTCCCCGACGACCGCGGCTGGGACGTCGACGCCCTCTTCGACACCGACCCCGGCCACGAGGGCACGAGCTATGCCCGCGAGGGCGGCTTCCTCTCCGACGCCTCCGCCTTCGACCCGGCGTTCTTCGGGATCTCGCCGCGCGAAGCCGTGGCCATGGACCCGCAGCAGCGCCTGCTCCTGGAAACCTCCTGGGAGGCGTTCGAACGGGCCGGCATCGACCCGCGGACCCTGCGCGGCAGCCGGACCGGCGTTTTCGCCGGCGTCATGTACCACGACTACGCCTCCCGGCTCGCGGCACTGCCCGAAGGCGTCGAGGGCTTCCTCGGCACGGGCAACGCGGCCAGCGTGATCTCCGGCCGGCTCTCGTACACCTTCGGCCTGGAGGGCCCGGCGGTCACCGTCGACACCGCCTGCTCCTCCTCCCTGGTGGCCCTGCACCTCGCCGTGCAGGCGCTGCGCAGCGGGGAATGCTCGCTCGCCCTGGCGGGCGGCGTGACCGTGATGGCGACTCCCGCGGCCTTCGTGGAGTTCAGCCGGCAGCGGGGCCTCGCGGCCGACGGCCGCTGCAAGGCGTTCTCCGCCGACGCCGACGGCACGGGCTGGTCCGAAGGCGCCGGGGTGCTCCTGGTGGAGCGCCTCTCCGACGCCCGCCGCAACGGGCACCCGGTGCTGGCCGTGGTCCGGGGTACGGCGATCAACCAGGACGGCGCGAGCAACGGCCTGACGGCCCCCAACGGGCCCTCGCAGCAACGCGTCATCCGCCAGGCCCTCTCCAACGCCGGTCTGTCCGCCGCCGACGTCGACGCGGTGGAGGCCCACGGCACGGGCACGACCCTCGGCGACCCGATCGAGGCCCAGGCGCTCCTGGCCACCTATGGGCAGGACCGCCCGGCGGACCGGCCGCTGCTCCTCGGCTCGATCAAGTCCAACATGGGCCACACGCAGGCCGCCGCCGGTGTCGCCGGGATCATCAAGATGGTCATGGCGATGCGGCACGGGGTCCTGCCCAAGACGCTGTACGTGGACCAGCCGACCCCGCACGTCGACTGGGCGGCGGGAGCCGTGAGCCTTCTGGACTCGGCCACGGACTGGCCGCGGACGGGCCGCCCGCGCCGGGCCGCCGTCTCCTCGTTCGGCTTCAGCGGCACCAACGCCCACGCCGTCATCGAGCAGGCCCCCGAGCCGGTGGAGCCCGAGGCGGGGACCGTGCCGGCCCGGGTGCCGGGCAGCCTGCCGTGGCTCCTCTCGGCGAAGGACCCGCAGGCCCTGCGCGACCAGGCCGCGCGCCTGGCGGCGCATGTGGTCGAGCACCCCGAACTGTCCCTCGTGGACGTCGGCCACGCCCTGGCCACGAGCAGGACCGCCCTCGACCGGCGCGCCGCCGTGGTCGCGGAGGACCGCGAGGGCTTCCTGGCCGGTCTCGCCGCGCTCGCCGAGGGCGAGTGGGCGGCCGGCCTGCTGGAAGGCTCGCCGACCGTCGGCAAGCTGGCGTTCCTGTTCACCGGACAGGGCAGCCAGCGGCTGGGCATGGGGCGTGAGCTGTACGAGACCTACCCGGTCTTCGCCGCCGCCCTGGACGCGGTGGGCGAGCGACTGGACCTCGAACTGCCGCTGAAGGAGGCCCTGTTCGGAGACGAAGCGGACCTGCTCGACCGTACGGAGTACGCGCAGCCGGCCCTGTTCGCGGTCGAGGTGGCGCTGTTCCGTCTGCTGGAGTCGTACGGCGTGCAGCCGGACTACCTGTCCGGCCACTCCATCGGCGAGATAGCCGCCGCGCACGTCGCCGGGGTGCTGTCCCTGGACGACGCGTGCGCCCTGGTCGCGGCCCGTGGCCGCCTGATGCAGGCGCTGCCCGCCGGCGGCGTGATGATCGCCGTGCAGGCGTCGGAGGACGAGGTCCTGCCGCTGCTGACCGACCGCGTCAGCATCGCGGCCGTCAACGGCCCGCAGTCCGTGGTCGTCGCGGGCGACGAGGACGCCGCGACGGCGATCGCCGAGTCGTTCCCCGACCGGAAGACCAAGCGGCTGACCGTCAGCCACGCCTTCCACTCGCCCCACATGGACGGCATGCTCGACGCCTTCCGCGAGGTCGTCGAGGGGCTGACGTACGCGAGCCCCCGCATCCCGATCGTGTCCAACCTGACCGGCGCCCTCGTCACCGACGACGAGATGGGTTCCGCCGACTTCTGGGTCCGGCACGTCCGCGAGGGCGTCAGGTTCCTCGACGGCATCCGCGCCCTGGAGGACGCGGGAGCCGCCACCTACCTCGAACTCGGCCCCGAGGCCGTCCTCTCCGCACTCGCGCAGGACTGCCTCACCCGCGACGGTGCGGCCTTCCTCCCCGTCCTGCGCGCGGAGCGCCCCGAGGAAGCCACCCTCGGTTCGGCCCTCGCCCAGGCGCACCTGCGGGGCATCGCCGTCGACTGGGACGCGTACTACACGGGCACCGGCGCACGCAGGGCCGACCTGCCCACGTACCCCTTCCAGCGCCAGCGCTACTGGCTGGAGGCGCCCGCCCACGCCCTCAGTGGCGACGTCGCGTCCGCCGGGCTCGGCCCGACCGCGCATCCGCTCCTCGGCGCGGCGGTCGACCTGCCCGACTCGGACGGGTTCCTCTTCACCGGGCGGCTCTCCCTGCGCACCCACTTCTGGCTGGCCGACCACCGCGTCGCGGGCACCGTCCTGCTGCCGGGCGCCGCGCTGGTCGAACTGGCCGTCCGTGCGGGCGACCACGCCGGCTGCGGGCGCCTGGACGAGCTGACCCTCGAAGCGCCCCTGGTGCTGACGGAGACGGGCGGGACGCAGCTGCGGCTCGCGGTGGCCGAGCCGGACGCGCAGGGGCGCCGGGCCTTCCAGGTCTACTCGCGCCCCGAGCAGACCGCCCCCGACGAGCCGTGGACCCGTCACGCCGACGGCGTCCTGGCCCCCGAGGCCACGGACACCGGCATCGAGGCCCTGGGGGAGTGGCCGCCGGCCGGTGCCGTCGCCTGCCCCGTTGACGACCTGTACCCGGGCTTCGACGGCATCGGACTCGGCTACGGCCCCGCCTTCCGCAACCTCCGCCGGGCCTACCGGCTCGGGGACGAGGTGTTCGCCGAGGTCACCCTCGACGAGGACCGCCTCCCGGAAGCCGCCCCGTACGGTCTCCACCCCGCGCTCCTCGACGCCGCCCTGCACGCCGTCGGCCTCGGGGAGTTCTTCCCCGAGGGCCCGCAGGGCGCGCGGCTGCCGTTCTCCTGGGACGGCGTGCGGCTGCACGCCGCCGGCGCTGCCGGATTGCGCGTACGGATGGCACCGGCGGGCCGGGACGCGGTGACGCTGACCCTGTGGGACGGGAGCGGGGAGCCGGTCCTGACCGTCGACTCGCTCGTCCTGCGCCCCTTCGCCGCCGACGGCATCGCTGCCGCCGCCGGTTCCGGTACCGGACCCGTACGCGAGGCGCTGTTCCAGGTCGACTGGACCGCCCTGACGCTGCCCGAAGCCGCGCCGGAGTCCGGTGCCGGCTGGGCGCTGCTCGGCGCGGACCCGCTCAAGACCGGCGCCGGCCTGGAACGGGCCGGGATCCTCGACGACGCCTGCGGATCGGCGTACCCGGACCTGAACGCCCTGGGCGAGGCCTTCGACGTGGCCGAGGCCCTGGGGGAGCCGGCACCGGAGACGGTCCTCGTCTCGCCGGCGCCCGACCTCGCGGCACCGGATGCGGCCTCGGCCGCGCACGCCGCGACCGCGCACGCCCTGGACCTCGTCCAGGGGTGGCTGGCGGACGAGCGGTTCGCGGCCTCCCGGCTCGCGGTCGTCACCCGCGGGGCCGTCGCCGCCGACCCCGACGAGGACGTCACGGACCTCGCGCACGCCGCCGTGTGGGGCCTGGTGCGCTCCGCGCAGGCCGAGCACCCCGGCCGGTTCGTCCTGGTCGACCTCGACGGCGAGGCCCCCTCCTACGGGGCCCTGCCCGCCGCGCTCGCCACCGACGAGACCCAGCTCGCCCTGCGCGGGGGGACCGTACGGGCGCCCCGGCTGGCCCGCGCGGCCCTCACCCCGCCCGCGCCCGCGGCCGCAGCCGAGGGCGAGGGCGAGGGCGAGGGCGAGGGCGCCACCCGCGCCGTCGACCCCGAGGGCACCGTCCTGATCACCGGGGCCACCGGCACCCTGGGCGGCCTGTTCGCCCGGCACCTCGTCGCCGAGCACGGCGTACGTCACCTGCTGCTCACCAGCCGGCGGGGCGCGGCGGCGGACGGCGCCACCGAACTCGCCGATCAGCTGGTCGCGTCGGGTGCCCGGGTCACCTGGGCGGCCTGCGACGCGGCCGACCGGGACGCGCTGGCCGCCCTGCTGGCCTCCGTACCGGCCGGACACCCGCTGACGGCCGTCGTGCACACCGCCGGTGTGCTCGACGACGGCACCGTCACCTCGCTCACGCACGAGCGGGTCGCGAAGGTGCTGCGGCCCAAGGCCGACGCGGCATGGAACCTGCACGAGCTGACCCGGCACCTCGACCTGGCGGCGTTCGTCCTGTTCTCCTCGGCGGCCGGCGTGTTCGGCAACGCCGGACAGGCCAACTACGCGGCCGGCAACACCT
>NZ_JAPEPX010000012.1 GCF_026339935.1 Streptomyces sp. NBC_01551 | reverse complement strand
GAGGCCTTCGAGCGCGCCGGGATCGACCCGACGGGCCTGCGCGGCGGACAGGTCGGCGTGTTCGTCGGCCAGATGCACAACGACTACGTGTCCCGCCTGAACACCGTCCCCGAAGGCGTCGAGGGCTACCTCGGCACCGGCGGCTCCAGCAGCATCGCCTCCGGCCGCGTCTCCTACACCTTCGGCTTCGAGGGCCCGGCCGTCACCGTCGACACCGCGTGCTCCTCCTCGCTGGTCGCCCTGCACCTCGCGGCGCAGGCCCTGCGGGCCGGCGAGTGCTCCCTCGCCCTGGCGGGCGGCGTCACCATCATCACCACCCCCGACGTCTTCACGGAGTTCAGCCGCCAGCGCGGCCTCGCCGCCGACGGCCGCTGCAAGCCGTTCGCGGCCGCCGCCGACGGCACCGCGTGGGGCGAGGGCGTCGGCATGCTGCTCGTCGAGCGGCTCTCCGACGCCCGCCGCAACGGCCACCAGGTCCTCGCGGTCGTACGCGGCACCGCCGTCAACCAGGACGGCGCCTCCAACGGTCTGACCGCCCCGAACGGTCCGTCCCAGCAGCGCGTCATCCGCCAGGCCCTCGCCAACGCGGGCCTCGCCTCCGCCGACGTCGACGCCGTCGAGGCCCACGGCACCGGCACCCGGCTCGGCGACCCCATCGAGGCGCAGGCCCTGCTCGCCACCTACGGCCAGGACCGCCCCGCGGACCGGCCGCTGTGGCTGGGCTCCGTCAAGTCCAACTTCGGCCACACCCAGGCCGCGGCGGGCGTCGCCGGCATCATCAAGATGGTCCAGGCGATGCGCCACGGCGTCCTGCCGCAGACCCTGCACGTGGACGAGCCGTCCCCGCACGTGGACTGGTCGGCGGGCGCGGTCTCGCTGCTCACCGAACAGCGGGCTTGGCCCGAGACCGGCCGCCCGCGCCGCGCCGGCATCTCCTCCTTCGGCATGAGCGGTACGAACGCGCACGCCATCGTCGAACTCCCGGAGAGCCCCGCCACCCCGGCCGCCCCCGCCGTCCCGGTCGCACCGGCGGCGCTCCCGTGGCACCTGACCGCCCGCACCCCCGAGGCCCTGCGGGCCCAGGGCGAGCGGCTCCTGTCCCACCTGGAGGCACACCCGCAGACGGCGCCGGCCGACATCGGCCACTCGCTGGCGACCGGCCGGGCCGTGTTCGACCACCGCGCGACCGTGGTCGCCGCCGACCTCGACGGCTTCCGCACCGGCCTGGCCGCCCTCGCCGAGGGCCGCTCGGCGGCGGGCCTGGTCCAGGGCGCGCCGACGGCGGGCGGAAAGCTCGCCCTCCTCTTCACGGGGCAGGGCAGCCAGCGGCTGGGCATGGGACGCGAGCTCTACGAGACCTACCCGGCCTTCGCGGCCGCGCTCGACGCGGTGTCCGAGCGGCTTGGCCTCGAACTGCCGCTGAAGGACGTCCTGTTCGGTTCCGATGCCGCTGTTCTGGACCGTACGGAGTTCACGCAGCCGGCGTTGTTCGCGGTCGAGGTGGCGTTGTTCCGCCTCGTCGAGTCGTGGGGTGTGAAGCCGGACTTCCTGTCGGGTCACTCGATCGGTGAGATCGCCGCCGCGCATGTTGCGGGTGTGTTCTCGCTGGAGGACGCGTGCACGCTGGTCGCGGCGCGCGGCCGCCTGATGCAGGCGCTGCCCGCGGGTGGGGTCATGATCGCGGTGGAGGCGTCGGAGGACGAGGTCCTGCCGATGCTGACCGACCGCGTCAGCATCGCGGCCGTCAACGGCCCGCGCTCGGTGGTCATCGCCGGTGACGAAGACGCGGCGGCCGCGGTCGCCGAGTCGTTCGCCGACCGGAAGGCCAAGCGGCTGACCGTCAGCCACGCTTTCCACTCGCCCCACATGGACGGCATGCTCGACGCCTTCCGCCAGGTGGCGGAGGGGCTGGCGTACGCGAGCCCCCGGATCCCGGTCGTCTCCAACCTGACCGGCGCGCTGATCACCGACGAGATGGGCTCGGCCGACTTCTGGGTCCGCCACGTCCGCGAGGCGGTCCGCTTCCTGGACGGCGTCCGCGCCCTGGAGGCCGCCGGAGTCACGACGTACCTCGAACTCGGCCCCGACGGCGTGCTCTCCGCGATGGCACAGACCTGCCTGACCGACGACAGCGGCTCCGCGGCCTTCGCCCCCGCCCTGCGCGCGGGACGCGACGAGCCCGAGACCCTGCTCTCGGCGCTTTCCACCGCGTACGTGCGCGGCACCGCCGTCGACTGGCCCGCGTTCTACGCCCCGCTCGGGGTCCGGCGCGTCGACCTGCCGACGTACGCCTTCCAGCGCAGCGTCTACTGGCTCGACGCCGGCCGCGCGGACGGCGACGTCGCGGCGGCCGGGCTCGGCACCGCCGACCACCCGCTGCTCGGCGCCGAGGTCCAACTGCCCGACTCCGACGGCCACCTCTTCACCGGACGGCTGTCGCTGACCACCCACCCCTGGCTCGGGGACCACCGGGTCATGGACTCCGCCCTCCTGCCCGGCACGGCCTTCGTCGAGCTCGCGCTCCGGGCCGGCGAGCACGTCGGCTGCGACCTGGTCGACGAACTCACCCTGGAAGCCCCCCTCGTGCTGCCCGAGCACGGCGGCGTACAGCTGAGGCTCTCCGTCGGAGCGGCCGACGCGTCGGGCCGGCGCCGCAGCCTCACCCTCCACTCCCGTCCCGAGGGCGTGGATCCGGATGCGCCGTGGACGCGGCACGCCGTCGGTGTGCTCGCCACCGGGGCCGACCAGGCCCCGCAGAGCCTCACCGAGTGGCCGCCGGCCGGAGCGGAGGCCGTCCCCGTGGAGGGCCTGTACGAGGGCCTCGCGGAATCCGGATTCGGGTACGGCCCGGTGTTCCAGGGCCTGCGGGCCGCCTGGCGCCAAGACGACACCTACTACGCCGAGGTCGCGCTCCCCGAGGCGGCCGACGACGACGCCGCACGGTTCGGCCTGCACCCCGCCCTCCTCGACGCGTCCCTGCACGCGCTCGGACTGCGCACCGCGGACGCCGCCGGCGGCGAAGGACGGCTCCCGTTCTCCTGGTCCGGTGTCTCCCTGCACGCGGTCGGCGCCTCGGCGCTCCGGGTGCGCCTGACCACCGCCCGCAACGGCGAGGTCGCCCTCACCATCGCCGACACCACGGGGGCCCCGGTGGCCTCGGTCGCCGGCCTGGCCCTGCGATCCGTCAGCCGGGACCAGCTCGACACCACGCCGGACCTGACCCGTGACGCCCTGTTCCGTGTGGAGTGGGCGGAGGCGGCCGGTGGCGGCTCCTTCGACGACTGGCTGATGTGGGGTGAGGAGGACGGGACTCCGGCGGCGCTGGTGGTGCCGTGCGTGGAGCCGACCGGCGGCGATGTCGTCGGCGCGGTGCACGCCGGGACGGCCCGGGTGCTGGGTCTGCTGAACGACTGGCTGGCCGACGAGCGGTCGGCGCAATCGCGTCTGGTGTTCCTGACCCGGGGCGCGGTGGCCGCCGTACCGGGTGAGGACGTGTCCGACCTGGCGCACGCGCCGGTGTGGGGTCTGGTGCGCTCGGCGCAGTCGGAGAACCCGGGCCGTCTCGTCCTGGTCGACATCGACGCCGAGGGTGACGTCGAGGCCGGGCTGTCGGCCGCGCTGGCCTCGGGCGAGTCCGAGGTCGCGGTGCGGGGTGGCGCGGTTCTGGTGCCGAGGCTGGCGCGTACGGCGGTCGCCGCTGGTGCGGGCGTCGAGTGGGATGCCGATGGCACGGTGTTGGTGACGGGTGCGAGTGGTTCGCTGGGCGGGCTGTTTGCCCGGCATCTGGTCGCCGAGCACGGTGTTCGGCGTCTGCTGCTGGTGAGCCGTCGTGGTGAGGCGGCGGAGTTGTCGGCCGAGCTCGTCGGTCTGGGCGCTGAGGTGTCGTGGGCGGCGTGTGATGTGGCCGACCGTGAAGCGCTGGCCGCGGTACTCGCCGGCGTTCCTGCGGAGCACCCGCTGACGGCGGTCGTGCACACGGCCGGTGTCCTTGACGACGGTGTGGTCGGTTCGCTGACCGCCGAGCGTCTGTCGGCCGTACTCCGGCCGAAGGTCGATGCGGCGTGGAACCTGCACGAGCTCACCCAGGACCTGGACCTCTCCGCGTTCGTGCTGTTCTCCTCGGCCGCTGGTGTCTTCGGTGGCGCCGGCCAGGCCAACTACGCGGCGGGCAACACCTTCCTGGACGCCCTGGCCGCCCACCGCCGGGCCCAGGGTCTGGCCGCCACCTCCCTCGCCTGGGGCCTGTGGACCGGGGTCGGCGGCATGGGCGGTGACCTGGCCGACGGCGACCGCGACCGCATCAACCGCGGCGGCATCGGCGTCCTCGCGCCGGAGACCGGCCTCGCCCTCTTCGACGCGGCCCGCCGCACGGACGACCCGCTGCTCGTACCCCTCCCGCTCGACCTGGCCGCCCTCCGCGCCCAGGCACGCACCGGCATGGTTCCCGACCTGCTGCGCGGCCTGGTCCGCGTACCGGCACGCCGGGCGGTCGGCCAGGGTGCCACGGCCGACGGGGCCGCGCTCCGTACGCGGCTGTCCGCGCTGCCCGCCGAAGAGCGGGAGGCGGCCCTGCTGGAGACGGTCCGGGCCGAGGTGGCCGCCGTACTCGGCCACGCCTCGACCGACGAGGTGCCGGCCGACCGGGCGTTCAAGGAGCTCGGCTTCGACTCCCTGACCTCGGTCGAGCTGCGCAACCGCCTCGGCGCCGCCATCGGCGAACGGCTGCCCGCCACGCTCGTCTTCGACTACCCCACGCCGAGCGCGCTCGCGGCGTACCTGCGGACCGAGGTCCTGGGCCTGTCCCTGACCCCGGACGAGGAGACGGCCGCCGCGGCCACCGCCGTGCCCGCGTCCCTCGGCGCCGCGCTCCACGACGACCCCATCGCGATCGTCGGCATGAGCTGCCGCTACCCCGGCGGGGTCGAAACCCCCGAGGACCTGTGGCGCCTGGTGGTGGGTGGCACCGACGCCATCTCGGAGTTCCCGCAGGGCCGCGGCTGGGACCTGGAGTCCCTCTACGACCCGGACCCGGACGGCAAGGGCACCAGCTACACCCGCTCCGGCGGCTTCCTCCACGACGCGGGCCGGTTCGACCCGGCGTTCTTCGGGATCTCGCCGCGCGAGGCCGTGGCCATGGACCCGCAGCAGCGACTGCTGCTGGAGACCTCGTGGGAGGCGTTCGAGCGGGCCGGCATCGACCCGGCCACCATGCGGGGCAGCCGCACCGGCGTCTTCGCGGGCATCATGTACCACGACTACGCCACCCGGATCACCTCCGTGCCCGACGGCGTCGAGGGGTACCTCGGCACCGGCAACTCCGGCAGCATCGCCTCGGGCCGCGTCTCGTACGCCTTCGGCCTGGAAGGCCCTGCGGTCACCGTCGACACGGCCTGCTCCTCCTCCCTCGTCGCCCTGCACTGGGCGATCCAGGCGCTGCGGGGCGGCGAATGCACCATGGCACTGGCCGGCGGCGTCACCGTCATGTCGACGCCGGGCACCTTCACCGAGTTCAGCCGCCAGCGCGGGCTGGCCGCCGACGGCCGCATCAAGTCCTTCGCCGCGGCCGCCGACGGCACCAGCTGGGCCGAGGGCGCGGGCATGCTGCTCGTCGAGCGGCTGTCGGACGCCCGCCGCAACGGCCACCCGGTACTGGCCGTGGTCCGGGGCTCCGCGATCAACCAGGACGGCGCCTCCAACGGCCTGACTGCCCCGAACGGTCCGTCCCAGCAGCGCGTCATCCGCCAGGCCCTGGCCTCCGGCGGACTGACCAGCGAGCAGATCGACGTGGTCGAGGCGCACGGCACGGGTACGACCCTGGGCGACCCGATCGAGGCACAGGCGCTGCTGGCGACGTACGGCCGGGAGCGTGCGGCGGACGAGCCGCTGTGGCTGGGCTCGATCAAGTCCAACATGGGCCACACGCAGGCCGCCGCCGGTGTCGCGGGCATCATCAAGATGATCATGGCGATGCGGCACGGGGTCCTGCCCAAGACGCTGCACGTGGACGAGCCGACCCCACACGTGGACTGGGAGGACGGCGCCGTCACGCTGCTCACCGAGAACACGCCGTGGCCGGAGACGGGCCGCCCGCGCCGGGCCGGTGTGTCGTCGTTCGGCATCAGCGGCACCAACGCCCACACCATCATCGAGCAGGCTCCGGAGGAGGCGGCTGTGACCGCCGCCGACGGCGATGGCGTGCCGGTGCTGCCGTACGTGCTGTCCGCCAGGTCGGCGGACGCGCTGCGCGGCCAGGCGGCCCGCCTGCGGACGCACCTGGGGGAGCCGGCCGAGCTGCGGGCCACCGACGTGGCCTACTCACTGGCGACCCGGCGCGCCGCCTTCGACCACCGTGCGGTGGTCGTGGCCGGCGACCGCGAGGAACTGCTGCGCGGGCTGGAGGCGCTGGGGAAGAACGACCTGGCCAACGCTGCCGTGACGCGGGGCACGGTGGGCGCTGCCGGAACCGGGAAGCTTGCGTTCCTGTTCACGGGGCAGGGCAGCCAGCGGCTGGGCATGGGGCGTGAGCTGTACGAGGCGTACCCGGTGTTCGCCGCCGCGCTGGACGCGGTGTGCGGGCAGCTGGAACTGCCCCTGAAGGACGTGCTGTTCGGCTCGGACTCCGCGGTTCTGGACCGTACGGAGTTCACCCAGCCGGCGTTGTTCGCGGTCGAGGTGGCGTTGTTCCGGCTGCTGGAGTCGTGGGGTGTGAAGCCGGACTTCCTGTCCGGTCACTCCATCGGCGAGATTGCCGCCGCGCATGTCGCGGGTGTGTTCTCGCTGGAGGACGCGTGCACGCTGGTCGCGGCTCGTGGCCGTCTGATGCAGGCGCTCCCGGCCGGTGGTGTGATGATCGCGCTCCAGGCGTCCGAGGACGAGGTGCTGCCGCTGCTGACCGAGCGCGTGAGCATCGCGGCGGTCAACGGTCCCCGGTCGGTCGTCGTCGCGGGTGACGAGGACGCGGCGGTCGCGATCGCCGAGGCCTTCCCGGACCGCAAGTCCAAGCGGCTGACCGTCAGCCACGCCTTCCACTCGCCGCACATGGACGGCATGCTCGCCGACTTCCGCAAGGTCGCCGAGGAACTGTCGTACGGCGCCCCGCGCATCCCGGTCGTCTCCAACCTCACCGGCGCGCTCGTCTCGGACGAGATGGCATCGGCAGACTTCTGGGTCCGCCATGTCCGCGAGGCGGTCCGCTTCCTCGACGGCATCCGCGCCCTGGAAGCCGCCGGAGCCACGACGTACCTCGAACTCGGCCCCGACGGCATCCTCTCCGCCATGGCCCAGGACTGCCTGACCGCGGACGGGGCCCGCTTCGCGCCCGCCCTCCGCACCGGTCGGCCCGAGTCCGAGACCCTGAGCAACGCCCTCGCCCTCGCCCACACCCACGGTGCGACGCTGGACTGGGAGGCGTACTTCGCCCCGACCGCCGCACGCCAGGTCGAGCTGCCCACGTACGCCTTCCAGCGCGACTGGTACTGGCTCGACTCGGCACCCACCGCACAGAACACGCCGGGCGACGCCGCAGGCTTCGGCCTCGGCACGACGGACCACCCGCTGCTCGGCGCGGCCGTCGAACTGCCCGACTCGGACGGGTTCCTCTTCACCGGCCGGCTCTCGTCGACCACCCACCCCTGGCTCGCGGACCACGCGGTGCTCGGCTCGGTGCTCCTGCCGGGCACGGCCTTCGTGGAACTGGCCGTCCGAGCCGGCGACCAGGTCGGCTGCGACGTCCTGGAGGAGCTGACCCTGGAGGCCCCGCTCGTCCTGCCCGAGCGCGGCGGAGTCCAGCTGCGGCTGTCCGTCGCCGGAGCCGACGAATCCGGCCGACGTGCCCTGTCGCTGTACTCCCGTGACGAGGACAGCCCCGCCGACGAGCCGTGGACGCGGCACGCCGCCGGCGTCCTCACCACCGGCGACGCCTCGACCCCGGCAGCCGACCTCACGGTCTGGCCGCCGACCGGAGCCGAACCGGTGGACATCGACGGCCTCTACGAAGGCCTCGCCGCGGCCGGATTCGACTACGGCCCCGCCTTCCAGGGCCTGCGCTCGGCCTGGCTCCACGGCGACGCGGTGTACGCGGAGGTGAGCCTGGACGAGGCGACCGCGGAAGCGGCCGACTGGTTCGGTCTCCACCCGGCGCTCCTGGACGCGACCCTCCACGCGGCCGGTCTCGGCGCGCTCGTCGAGAAGACCGGCCAGGGACGGCTCCCGTTCGCCTGGAGCGGTGTCCGGCTGCACGCGGCCGGCGCCTCCGCGGTACGGGTCCGCCTGGCCCCGGCCGGCCGCGACGCGGTCGCGCTGGAGCTCGCCGACCTGGCGGGCGCACCGGTGGCCTCGGTCGAGTCGCTCGTGCTGCGGGCGGTCTCGCCCGAGCAGATCGGGGCGGCGCGCGGCGGTCGTCTGGAGTCTTTGTTCCAGGTCGGGTGGGCGGCAGTGCCGCTCGCCCCGGTGTCCGCGTCGGAGCAGCGTCCCTGGGCGCTGCTGGGGGACGCTCACGCCGGTCTGGATGCGGTGGGTGTGCGCTACGAGGCGCACAGCGGTGGGCTCGCGACGCTCGCGGACCCGGCGCTGGTGTGCGTGCCGCTGTCCTGGGTCAGTGATCCGGAGGGTGTGGCGGGTGCGGTGCACGCGGAGACGGGTCGGGTGCTGGAGCTGCTGAAGGAGTGGCTGGCCGAGGATCGTTTCGCGGATGCGCGTCTGGTGTTCCTGACCCAGGGTGCGGTGGAAGCCGTACCGGGTGAGGGCGTGTCCGACCTGGTGCGGGCTTCGGTGTGGGGTCTGGTGCGTTCGGCGCAGTCGGAGAATCCGGGGCGGATCGTCCTGGCCGACACGGACGGCACCGATGCCTCCTACCGCGCGCTGCCCGCCGTATTGGCTTCGGGTGAGTCCGAGGTCGCGGTGCGGGGTGGTTCGGTTCTGGTGCCGAGGCTGGCGCGTACGGCGGTCGCCGCTGGTGCGGGCGTCGAGTGGGATGCCGATGGCACGGTGTTGGTGACGGGTGCGAGTGGTTCGCTGGGCGGGCTGTTTGCCCGGCATCTGGTCGCTGAGCACGGTGTGCGTCGTCTGCTGCTGGTGAGCCGTCGTGGTGAGGCGGCGGAGTTGTCGGCCGAGCTTGTCGGTCTGGGCGCTGAGGTGTCGTGGGCGGCGTGTGATGTGGCCGACCGGGACGCGCTGGCCGCCGTACTCGCCGGCGTTCCTGCGGAGCACCCGCTGACGGCGGTCGTGCACACGGCGGGTGTCCTTGATGACGGTGTGGTCGGTTCGCTGACGGCCGCGCGTCTGTCGGCGGTGCTGCGTCCGAAGGTGGATGCGGCGTGGAACCTGCACGAGCTCACCCAGGACCTGGACCTCTCCGCGTTCGTGCTGTTCTCGTCTGCCGCCGGTGTGTTCGGTGGCGCGGGGCAGGCCAACTACGCGGCGGGCAACACCTTCCTGGACGCCCTGGCCGCGCACCGTCGGGCCCAGGGTCTGGCGGCCACGTCCCTGGCTTGGGGTCTGTGGGCCGAGGTCGGTGGCATGGGTGGTGCTCTGGACGCCGAGGACGTGTCCCGACTCGGCCGTGGCGGTGTCAACGCCCTCACCGCCGTTGAAGGCACGGCGTTGTTCGACGCCGCCTGCGCCGCCGGGCAGCCGCTGCTCGTGCCGGTCAAGCTCGACCTGGCCGCCCTCCGGGCCCAAGCCGGCAGCGGGATGCTCCCGCCGCTGCTCTCGGGCCTGGTCCGCACGCCCGCTCGCCGCGCCGCCGACACCACCGCACCCGACGCATCCGGACCGGCGGCACGCCTCGTCGGCCTGACGGACGCCGAACAGCTGCTCTTCGTACTGGACTTGGTACGTAATCAGGTCGCTGCGGTGCTCGGCCACGCCGGGCCCGAGGCGGTCGAGGCCGACCGTTCCTTCCGCGAGCTGGGCTTCGACTCCCTGACCGCCGTCGAGCTGCGCAACCTGATCGGCGCCGCCACCGGGCTGCGCCTGCCCGCCACCCTCGTCTTCGACTACCCGACCTCCACGGTCCTGGCCGACCACCTGCGGGCCGAGCTGCTCGGAACGGTGCCGGCCGCGCCGTCCGCACCGGTGGCCGTCGCGGTCCGCGACGACGAGCCGATCGCGATCGTGGGTCTGGGCTGCC
>NZ_JAPEPX010000011.1 GCF_026339935.1 Streptomyces sp. NBC_01551 | reverse complement strand
GGGTCGGCGGCATGGGCGGTGACCTGGCCGACGGCGACCGCGACCGCATCAACCGCGGCGGCATCGGCGTCCTCGCGCCGGAGACCGGCCTCGCCCTCTTCGACGCGGCCCGCCGCACGGACGACCCGCTGCTCGTACCCCTCCCGCTCGACCTGGCCGCCCTCCGCGCCCAGGCACGCACCGGCATGGTTCCCGACCTGCTGCGCGGCCTGGTCCGCGTACCGGCACGCCGGGCGGTCGGCCAGGGTGCCACGGCCGACGGGGCCGCGCTCCGTACGCGGCTGTCCGCGCTGCCCGCCGAAGAGCGGGAGGCGGCCCTGCTGGAGACGGTCCGGGCCGAGGTGGCCGCCGTACTCGGCCACGCCTCGACCGACGAGGTGCCGGCCGACCGGGCGTTCAAGGAGCTCGGCTTCGACTCCCTGACCTCGGTCGAGCTGCGCAACCGCCTCGGCGCCGCCATCGGCGAACGGCTGCCCGCCACGCTCGTCTTCGACTACCCCACGCCGAGCGCGCTCGCGGCGTACCTGCGGACCGAGGTCCTGGGCCTGTCCCTGACCCCGGACGAGGAGACGGCCGCCGCGGCCACCGCCGTGCCCGCGTCCCTCGGCGCCGCGCTCCACGACGACCCCATCGCGATCGTCGGCATGAGCTGCCGCTACCCCGGCGGGGTCGAAACCCCCGAGGACCTGTGGCGCCTGGTGGTGGGTGGCACCGACGCCATCTCGGAGTTCCCGCAGGGCCGCGGCTGGGACCTGGAGTCCCTCTACGACCCGGACCCGGACGGCAAGGGCACCAGCTACACCCGCTCCGGCGGCTTCCTCCACGACGCGGGCCGGTTCGACCCGGCGTTCTTCGGGATCTCGCCGCGCGAGGCCGTGGCCATGGACCCGCAGCAGCGACTGCTGCTGGAGACCTCGTGGGAGGCGTTCGAGCGGGCCGGCATCGACCCGGCCACCATGCGGGGCAGCCGCACCGGCGTCTTCGCGGGCATCATGTACCACGACTACGCCACCCGGATCACCTCCGTGCCCGACGGCGTCGAGGGGTACCTCGGCACCGGCAACTCCGGCAGCATCGCCTCGGGCCGCGTCTCGTACGCCTTCGGCCTGGAAGGCCCTGCGGTCACCGTCGACACGGCCTGCTCCTCCTCCCTCGTCGCCCTGCACTGGGCGATCCAGGCGCTGCGGGGCGGCGAATGCACCATGGCACTGGCCGGCGGCGTCACCGTCATGTCGACGCCGGGCACCTTCACCGAGTTCAGCCGCCAGCGCGGGCTGGCCGCCGACGGCCGCATCAAGTCCTTCGCCGCGGCCGCCGACGGCACCAGCTGGGCCGAGGGCGCGGGCATGCTGCTCGTCGAGCGGCTGTCGGACGCCCGCCGCAACGGCCACCCGGTACTGGCCGTGGTCCGGGGCTCCGCGATCAACCAGGACGGCGCCTCCAACGGCCTGACTGCCCCGAACGGTCCGTCCCAGCAGCGCGTCATCCGCCAGGCCCTGGCCTCCGGCGGACTGACCAGCGAGCAGATCGACGTGGTCGAGGCGCACGGCACGGGTACGACCCTGGGCGACCCGATCGAGGCACAGGCGCTGCTGGCGACGTACGGCCGGGAGCGTGCGGCGGACGAGCCGCTGTGGCTGGGCTCGATCAAGTCCAACATGGGCCACACGCAGGCCGCCGCCGGTGTCGCGGGCATCATCAAGATGATCATGGCGATGCGGCACGGGGTCCTGCCCAAGACGCTGCACGTGGACGAGCCGACCCCACACGTGGACTGGGAGGACGGCGCCGTCACGCTGCTCACCGAGAACACGCCGTGGCCGGAGACGGGCCGCCCGCGCCGGGCCGGTGTGTCGTCGTTCGGCATCAGCGGCACCAACGCCCACACCATCATCGAGCAGGCTCCGGAGGAGGCGGCTGTGACCGCCGCCGACGGCGATGGCGTGCCGGTGCTGCCGTACGTGCTGTCCGCCAGGTCGGCGGACGCGCTGCGCGGCCAGGCGGCCCGCCTGCGGACGCACCTGGGGGAGCCGGCCGAGCTGCGGGCCACCGACGTGGCCTACTCACTGGCGACCCGGCGCGCCGCCTTCGACCACCGTGCGGTGGTCGTGGCCGGCGACCGCGAGGAACTGCTGCGCGGGCTGGAGGCGCTGGGGAAGAACGACCTGGCCAACGCTGCCGTGACGCGGGGCACGGTGGGCGCTGCCGGAACCGGGAAGCTTGCGTTCCTGTTCACGGGGCAGGGCAGCCAGCGGCTGGGCATGGGGCGTGAGCTGTACGAGGCGTACCCGGTGTTCGCCGCCGCGCTGGACGCGGTGTGCGGGCAGCTGGAACTGCCCCTGAAGGACGTGCTGTTCGGCTCGGACTCCGCGGTTCTGGACCGTACGGAGTTCACCCAGCCGGCGTTGTTCGCGGTCGAGGTGGCGTTGTTCCGGCTGCTGGAGTCGTGGGGTGTGAAGCCGGACTTCCTGTCCGGTCACTCCATCGGCGAGATTGCCGCCGCGCATGTCGCGGGTGTGTTCTCGCTGGAGGACGCGTGCACGCTGGTCGCGGCTCGTGGCCGTCTGATGCAGGCGCTCCCGGCCGGTGGTGTGATGATCGCGCTCCAGGCGTCCGAGGACGAGGTGCTGCCGCTGCTGACCGAGCGCGTGAGCATCGCGGCGGTCAACGGTCCCCGGTCGGTCGTCGTCGCGGGTGACGAGGACGCGGCGGTCGCGATCGCCGAGGCCTTCCCGGACCGCAAGTCCAAGCGGCTGACCGTCAGCCACGCCTTCCACTCGCCGCACATGGACGGCATGCTCGCCGACTTCCGCAAGGTCGCCGAGGAACTGTCGTACGGCGCCCCGCGCATCCCGGTCGTCTCCAACCTCACCGGCGCGCTCGTCTCGGACGAGATGGCATCGGCAGACTTCTGGGTCCGCCATGTCCGCGAGGCGGTCCGCTTCCTCGACGGCATCCGCGCCCTGGAAGCCGCCGGAGCCACGACGTACCTCGAACTCGGCCCCGACGGCATCCTCTCCGCCATGGCCCAGGACTGCCTGACCGCGGACGGGGCCCGCTTCGCGCCCGCCCTCCGCACCGGTCGGCCCGAGTCCGAGACCCTGAGCAACGCCCTCGCCCTCGCCCACACCCACGGTGCGACGCTGGACTGGGAGGCGTACTTCGCCCCGACCGCCGCACGCCAGGTCGAGCTGCCCACGTACGCCTTCCAGCGCGACTGGTACTGGCTCGACTCGGCACCCACCGCACAGAACACGCCGGGCGACGCCGCAGGCTTCGGCCTCGGCACGACGGACCACCCGCTGCTCGGCGCGGCCGTCGAACTGCCCGACTCGGACGGGTTCCTCTTCACCGGCCGGCTCTCGTCGACCACCCACCCCTGGCTCGCGGACCACGCGGTGCTCGGCTCGGTGCTCCTGCCGGGCACGGCCTTCGTGGAACTGGCCGTCCGAGCCGGCGACCAGGTCGGCTGCGACGTCCTGGAGGAGCTGACCCTGGAGGCCCCGCTCGTCCTGCCCGAGCGCGGCGGAGTCCAGCTGCGGCTGTCCGTCGCCGGAGCCGACGAATCCGGCCGACGTGCCCTGTCGCTGTACTCCCGTGACGAGGACAGCCCCGCCGACGAGCCGTGGACGCGGCACGCCGCCGGCGTCCTCACCACCGGCGACGCCTCGACCCCGGCAGCCGACCTCACGGTCTGGCCGCCGACCGGAGCCGAACCGGTGGACATCGACGGCCTCTACGAAGGCCTCGCCGCGGCCGGATTCGACTACGGCCCCGCCTTCCAGGGCCTGCGCTCGGCCTGGCTCCACGGCGACGCGGTGTACGCGGAGGTGAGCCTGGACGAGGCGACCGCGGAAGCGGCCGACTGGTTCGGTCTCCACCCGGCGCTCCTGGACGCGACCCTCCACGCGGCCGGTCTCGGCGCGCTCGTCGAGAAGACCGGCCAGGGACGGCTCCCGTTCGCCTGGAGCGGTGTCCGGCTGCACGCGGCCGGCGCCTCCGCGGTACGGGTCCGCCTGGCCCCGGCCGGCCGCGACGCGGTCGCGCTGGAGCTCGCCGACCTGGCGGGCGCACCGGTGGCCTCGGTCGAGTCGCTCGTGCTGCGGGCGGTCTCGCCCGAGCAGATCGGGGCGGCGCGCGGCGGTCGTCTGGAGTCTTTGTTCCAGGTCGGGTGGGCGGCAGTGCCGCTCGCCCCGGTGTCCGCGTCGGAGCAGCGTCCCTGGGCGCTGCTGGGGGACGCTCACGCCGGTCTGGATGCGGTGGGTGTGCGCTACGAGGCGCACAGCGGTGGGCTCGCGACGCTCGCGGACCCGGCGCTGGTGTGCGTGCCGCTGTCCTGGGTCAGTGATCCGGAGGGTGTGGCGGGTGCGGTGCACGCGGAGACGGGTCGGGTGCTGGAGCTGCTGAAGGAGTGGCTGGCCGAGGATCGTTTCGCGGATGCGCGTCTGGTGTTCCTGACCCAGGGTGCGGTGGAAGCCGTACCGGGTGAGGGCGTGTCCGACCTGGTGCGGGCTTCGGTGTGGGGTCTGGTGCGTTCGGCGCAGTCGGAGAATCCGGGGCGGATCGTCCTGGCCGACACGGACGGCACCGATGCCTCCTACCGCGCGCTGCCCGCCGTATTGGCTTCGGGTGAGTCCGAGGTCGCGGTGCGGGGTGGTTCGGTTCTGGTGCCGAGGCTGGCGCGTACGGCGGTCGCCGCTGGTGCGGGCGTCGAGTGGGATGCCGATGGCACGGTGTTGGTGACGGGTGCGAGTGGTTCGCTGGGCGGGCTGTTTGCCCGGCATCTGGTCGCTGAGCACGGTGTGCGTCGTCTGCTGCTGGTGAGCCGTCGTGGTGAGGCGGCGGAGTTGTCGGCCGAGCTTGTCGGTCTGGGCGCTGAGGTGTCGTGGGCGGCGTGTGATGTGGCCGACCGGGACGCGCTGGCCGCCGTACTCGCCGGCGTTCCTGCGGAGCACCCGCTGACGGCGGTCGTGCACACGGCGGGTGTCCTTGATGACGGTGTGGTCGGTTCGCTGACGGCCGCGCGTCTGTCGGCGGTGCTGCGTCCGAAGGTGGATGCGGCGTGGAACCTGCACGAGCTCACCCAGGACCTGGACCTCTCCGCGTTCGTGCTGTTCTCGTCTGCCGCCGGTGTGTTCGGTGGCGCGGGGCAGGCCAACTACGCGGCGGGCAACACCTTCCTGGACGCCCTGGCCGCGCACCGTCGGGCCCAGGGTCTGGCGGCCACGTCCCTGGCTTGGGGTCTGTGGGCCGAGGTCGGTGGCATGGGTGGTGCTCTGGACGCCGAGGACGTGTCCCGACTCGGCCGTGGCGGTGTCAACGCCCTCACCGCCGTTGAAGGCACGGCGTTGTTCGACGCCGCCTGCGCCGCCGGGCAGCCGCTGCTCGTGCCGGTCAAGCTCGACCTGGCCGCCCTCCGGGCCCAAGCCGGCAGCGGGATGCTCCCGCCGCTGCTCTCGGGCCTGGTCCGCACGCCCGCTCGCCGCGCCGCCGACACCACCGCACCCGACGCATCCGGACCGGCGGCACGCCTCGTCGGCCTGACGGACGCCGAACAGCTGCTCTTCGTACTGGACTTGGTACGTAATCAGGTCGCTGCGGTGCTCGGCCACGCCGGGCCCGAGGCGGTCGAGGCCGACCGTTCCTTCCGCGAGCTGGGCTTCGACTCCCTGACCGCCGTCGAGCTGCGCAACCTGATCGGCGCCGCCACCGGGCTGCGCCTGCCCGCCACCCTCGTCTTCGACTACCCGACCTCCACGGTCCTGGCCGACCACCTGCGGGCCGAGCTGCTCGGAACGGTGCCGGCCGCGCCGTCCGCACCGGTGGCCGTCGCGGTCCGCGACGACGAGCCGATCGCGATCGTGGGTCTGGGCTGCCGGTACCCCGGTGGCGTCGAGAGCCCGGAAGCCCTGTGGCAGCTCGTCCTGGAGGGTCGGGACGTCATCTCCGGGTTCCCCGACGACCGCGGCTGGGACGTCGACGCCCTCTTCGACACCGACCCCGGCCACGAGGGCACGAGCTATGCCCGCGAGGGCGGCTTCCTCTCCGACGCCTCCGCCTTCGACCCGGCGTTCTTCGGGATCTCGCCGCGCGAAGCCGTGGCCATGGACCCGCAGCAGCGCCTGCTCCTGGAAACCTCCTGGGAGGCGTTCGAACGGGCCGGCATCGACCCGCGGACCCTGCGCGGCAGCCGGACCGGCGTTTTCGCCGGCGTCATGTACCACGACTACGCCTCCCGGCTCGCGGCACTGCCCGAAGGCGTCGAGGGCTTCCTCGGCACGGGCAACGCGGCCAGCGTGATCTCCGGCCGGCTCTCGTACACCTTCGGCCTGGAGGGCCCGGCGGTCACCGTCGACACCGCCTGCTCCTCCTCCCTGGTGGCCCTGCACCTCGCCGTGCAGGCGCTGCGCAGCGGGGAATGCTCGCTCGCCCTGGCGGGCGGCGTGACCGTGATGGCGACTCCCGCGGCCTTCGTGGAGTTCAGCCGGCAGCGGGGCCTCGCGGCCGACGGCCGCTGCAAGGCGTTCTCCGCCGACGCCGACGGCACGGGCTGGTCCGAAGGCGCCGGGGTGCTCCTGGTGGAGCGCCTCTCCGACGCCCGCCGCAACGGGCACCCGGTGCTGGCCGTGGTCCGGGGTACGGCGATCAACCAGGACGGCGCGAGCAACGGCCTGACGGCCCCCAACGGGCCCTCGCAGCAACGCGTCATCCGCCAGGCCCTCTCCAACGCCGGTCTGTCCGCCGCCGACGTCGACGCGGTGGAGGCCCACGGCACGGGCACGACCCTCGGCGACCCGATCGAGGCCCAGGCGCTCCTGGCCACCTATGGGCAGGACCGCCCGGCGGACCGGCCGCTGCTCCTCGGCTCGATCAAGTCCAACATGGGCCACACGCAGGCCGCCGCCGGTGTCGCCGGGATCATCAAGATGGTCATGGCGATGCGGCACGGGGTCCTGCCCAAGACGCTGTACGTGGACCAGCCGACCCCGCACGTCGACTGGGCGGCGGGAGCCGTGAGCCTTCTGGACTCGGCCACGGACTGGCCGCGGACGGGCCGCCCGCGCCGGGCCGCCGTCTCCTCGTTCGGCTTCAGCGGCACCAACGCCCACGCCGTCATCGAGCAGGCCCCCGAGCCGGTGGAGCCCGAGGCGGGGACCGTGCCGGCCCGGGTGCCGGGCAGCCTGCCGTGGCTCCTCTCGGCGAAGGACCCGCAGGCCCTGCGCGACCAGGCCGCGCGCCTGGCGGCGCATGTGGTCGAGCACCCCGAACTGTCCCTCGTGGACGTCGGCCACGCCCTGGCCACGAGCAGGACCGCCCTCGACCGGCGCGCCGCCGTGGTCGCGGAGGACCGCGAGGGCTTCCTGGCCGGTCTCGCCGCGCTCGCCGAGGGCGAGTGGGCGGCCGGCCTGCTGGAAGGCTCGCCGACCGTCGGCAAGCTGGCGTTCCTGTTCACCGGACAGGGCAGCCAGCGGCTGGGCATGGGGCGTGAGCTGTACGAGACCTACCCGGTCTTCGCCGCCGCCCTGGACGCGGTGGGCGAGCGACTGGACCTCGAACTGCCGCTGAAGGAGGCCCTGTTCGGAGACGAAGCGGACCTGCTCGACCGTACGGAGTACGCGCAGCCGGCCCTGTTCGCGGTCGAGGTGGCGCTGTTCCGTCTGCTGGAGTCGTACGGCGTGCAGCCGGACTACCTGTCCGGCCACTCCATCGGCGAGATAGCCGCCGCGCACGTCGCCGGGGTGCTGTCCCTGGACGACGCGTGCGCCCTGGTCGCGGCCCGTGGCCGCCTGATGCAGGCGCTGCCCGCCGGCGGCGTGATGATCGCCGTGCAGGCGTCGGAGGACGAGGTCCTGCCGCTGCTGACCGACCGCGTCAGCATCGCGGCCGTCAACGGCCCGCAGTCCGTGGTCGTCGCGGGCGACGAGGACGCCGCGACGGCGATCGCCGAGTCGTTCCCCGACCGGAAGACCAAGCGGCTGACCGTCAGCCACGCCTTCCACTCGCCCCACATGGACGGCATGCTCGACGCCTTCCGCGAGGTCGTCGAGGGGCTGACGTACGCGAGCCCCCGCATCCCGATCGTGTCCAACCTGACCGGCGCCCTCGTCACCGACGACGAGATGGGTTCCGCCGACTTCTGGGTCCGGCACGTCCGCGAGGGCGTCAGGTTCCTCGACGGCATCCGCGCCCTGGAGGACGCGGGAGCCGCCACCTACCTCGAACTCGGCCCCGAGGCCGTCCTCTCCGCACTCGCGCAGGACTGCCTCACCCGCGACGGTGCGGCCTTCCTCCCCGTCCTGCGCGCGGAGCGCCCCGAGGAAGCCACCCTCGGTTCGGCCCTCGCCCAGGCGCACCTGCGGGGCATCGCCGTCGACTGGGACGCGTACTACACGGGCACCGGCGCACGCAGGGCCGACCTGCCCACGTACCCCTTCCAGCGCCAGCGCTACTGGCTGGAGGCGCCCGCCCACGCCCTCAGTGGCGACGTCGCGTCCGCCGGGCTCGGCCCGACCGCGCATCCGCTCCTCGGCGCGGCGGTCGACCTGCCCGACTCGGACGGGTTCCTCTTCACCGGGCGGCTCTCCCTGCGCACCCACTTCTGGCTGGCCGACCACCGCGTCGCGGGCACCGTCCTGCTGCCGGGCGCCGCGCTGGTCGAACTGGCCGTCCGTGCGGGCGACCACGCCGGCTGCGGGCGCCTGGACGAGCTGACCCTCGAAGCGCCCCTGGTGCTGACGGAGACGGGCGGGACGCAGCTGCGGCTCGCGGTGGCCGAGCCGGACGCGCAGGGGCGCCGGGCCTTCCAGGTCTACTCGCGCCCCGAGCAGACCGCCCCCGACGAGCCGTGGACCCGTCACGCCGACGGCGTCCTGGCCCCCGAGGCCACGGACACCGGCATCGAGGCCCTGGGGGAGTGGCCGCCGGCCGGTGCCGTCGCCTGCCCCGTTGACGACCTGTACCCGGGCTTCGACGGCATCGGACTCGGCTACGGCCCCGCCTTCCGCAACCTCCGCCGGGCCTACCGGCTCGGGGACGAGGTGTTCGCCGAGGTCACCCTCGACGAGGACCGCCTCCCGGAAGCCGCCCCGTACGGTCTCCACCCCGCGCTCCTCGACGCCGCCCTGCACGCCGTCGGCCTCGGGGAGTTCTTCCCCGAGGGCCCGCAGGGCGCGCGGCTGCCGTTCTCCTGGGACGGCGTGCGGCTGCACGCCGCCGGCGCTGCCGGATTGCGCGTACGGATGGCACCGGCGGGCCGGGACGCGGTGACGCTGACCCTGTGGGACGGGAGCGGGGAGCCGGTCCTGACCGTCGACTCGCTCGTCCTGCGCCCCTTCGCCGCCGACGGCATCGCTGCCGCCGCCGGTTCCGGTACCGGACCCGTACGCGAGGCGCTGTTCCAGGTCGACTGGACCGCCCTGACGCTGCCCGAAGCCGCGCCGGAGTCCGGTGCCGGCTGGGCGCTGCTCGGCGCGGACCCGCTCAAGACCGGCGCCGGCCTGGAACGGGCCGGGATCCTCGACGACGCCTGCGGATCGGCGTACCCGGACCTGAACGCCCTGGGCGAGGCCTTCGACGTGGCCGAGGCCCTGGGGGAGCCGGCACCGGAGACGGTCCTCGTCTCGCCGGCGCCCGACCTCGCGGCACCGGATGCGGCCTCGGCCGCGCACGCCGCGACCGCGCACGCCCTGGACCTCGTCCAGGGGTGGCTGGCGGACGAGCGGTTCGCGGCCTCCCGGCTCGCGGTCGTCACCCGCGGGGCCGTCGCCGCCGACCCCGACGAGGACGTCACGGACCTCGCGCACGCCGCCGTGTGGGGCCTGGTGCGCTCCGCGCAGGCCGAGCACCCCGGCCGGTTCGTCCTGGTCGACCTCGACGGCGAGGCCCCCTCCTACGGGGCCCTGCCCGCCGCGCTCGCCACCGACGAGACCCAGCTCGCCCTGCGCGGGGGGACCGTACGGGCGCCCCGGCTGGCCCGCGCGGCCCTCACCCCGCCCGCGCCCGCGGCCGCAGCCGAGGGCGAGGGCGAGGGCGAGGGCGAGGGCGCCACCCGCGCCGTCGACCCCGAGGGCACCGTCCTGATCACCGGGGCCACCGGCACCCTGGGCGGCCTGTTCGCCCGGCACCTCGTCGCCGAGCACGGCGTACGTCACCTGCTGCTCACCAGCCGGCGGGGCGCGGCGGCGGACGGCGCCACCGAACTCGCCGATCAGCTGGTCGCGTCGGGTGCCCGGGTCACCTGGGCGGCCTGCGACGCGGCCGACCGGGACGCGCTGGCCGCCCTGCTGGCCTCCGTACCGGCCGGACACCCGCTGACGGCCGTCGTGCACACCGCCGGTGTGCTCGACGACGGCACCGTCACCTCGCTCACGCACGAGCGGGTCGCGAAGGTGCTGCGGCCCAAGGCCGACGCGGCATGGAACCTGCACGAGCTGACCCGGCACCTCGACCTGGCGGCGTTCGTCCTGTTCTCCTCGGCGGCCGGCGTGTTCGGCAACGCCGGACAGGCCAACTACGCGGCCGGCAACACCTTCCTCGACGCGCTCGCCCAGCACCGCCGGGCCCAGGGCCTGGCGGGCCTCTCGCTCGCGTGGGGCCTGTGGGACGACGAGGCCGGCATGGCCGCCACCCTCGACGACCAGGACCGGCGCCGCCTCGGCCGCGGCAGCATGAACGCGCTGTCGGAGGCCGACGGGCTGGCCCTCTTCGACGCTGCCCTGCGGGCGTCGACGGCCGCGGTCGCCGAGGCCGGGGAGCCGGGGAGCGCGAGCCTGCTCGTGCCCGCCCGGATCGACCTCGCCGCCCTCCAGGCCCAGGTGGGCGACACCGTCGCCCCGCTGCTGCGCGGCCTGCTCCGTACACCCGTACGACGCAGGACGAGCGGCGGCGCCTCCGCGGACGCCCCGGGGACGCTGGCCGATCGGCTGGCCCAACTCCCGCCCGCCGAACGGGACCGGGTGCTGCTCGACACGGTCTGCACCCACGTCGCCCAGGTACTGGGCCACAACGGCGCGGCCGCCATCGAACCGGGCAGCGCGTTCAAGGAGCTGGGCTTCGACTCGCTGACCGCCGTCGAGCTGCGCAACCGGCTCGGCGCTGCCACCGGACTCCGGCTCCCGGCCACGCTCATCTTCGACTACCCGACCCCCGAACAGCTCAGTGGATACCTGCGCTCCGCCCTGCCCCTCGGCGCCGGCGGACCCACCGTCTTCGGTGAACTCGACCGGCTGGAAAGCGCGTTGGGCGCGGTGGACGCGACGGACGCGGACAGCGTCACCCGCTCGCGGATCACGATGCGCCTCCAGGCCCTCATGGCCAAGTGGAACGCCGGCCAGGACACCGGACGGCGCACCGGCACCGACGAGGACACCGACGACGACCTCGACGCGGTGACCGACGACGAGCTCTTCGACCTGCTCGACGACGAACTCGGCGCCTGAGCACGCCGGGCGGGGCACCCCGCCCCGCCCGGCACCCCGAACACCCCGAACACCCCGAACACCCCGAACACCCCGAACACCCCGAACACCCCGAACACCCCACGGACAGACCCGTACGACCGCCTCTCTGGCATGGAGCCCACGCACATGGTGAACGAGGACAAGCTTCGCGACTACCTCAAGCGGGCGACCGCCGATCTGCGCCAGGCCCGCAGGCGGTTGCGCGAGGTGGAGGAGCAGAACCAGGAACCCGTCGCGATCGTCGCGATGAGCTGCCGCTACCCGGGCGGCGTCCGCAGCCCCGAGGACCTGTGGCGGCTCGTCGCCGACGGTGACGACGCCGTCTCCGGGTTCCCCGTCGACCGGGGCTGGGACGTGGAGTCGCTCTACGACGCCGACCCCGACAGCGCCGGATCCAGCTACGTCAGCGAGGGCGGCTTCCTCTACGACGCCGCCCGCTTCGACCCCGCCCCCTTCGGCATCTCCCCGCGCGAGGCCCTGGCCATGGACCCGCACCAGCGGCTCCTGCTGGAGACCTCCTGGGAGGCGTTCGAGCGGGCCGGCATCGACCCGACGTCCCTGCGCGGCAGCCGGACGGCCGTCTTCGCCGGCGTCATGTACCACGACTACACCGCCCGCCTCGACTCCGTCCCCGAAGGCGTCGAGGGCTTCCTCGGCACCGGCAGCTCCGGCAGCATCGCCTCCGGCCGCGTCGCGTACACCTTCGGCCTCGAAGGCCCCGCCGTCACCGTCGACACGGCCTGCTCGTCCTCCCTGGTCACCCTGCACCTCGCGGTGCAGGCCCTGCGGGCGGGGGAGTGCACCATGGCCCTCGCCGGCGGGGTCACCGTGATGGCGACCCCGGCCACCTTCACCGAGTTCAGCCGCCAGCGCGGCCTGGCCGCCGACGGCCGCTGCAAGCCCTTCGCGGCCGCCGCCGACGGCACCGGCTGGGGCGAGGGCGTCGGCATGCTGCTCGTGGAGCGGCTGTCGGACGCGCAGCGCAACGGACACCCGGTGCTGGCCGTGATCCGCGGCTCCGCGATCAACCAGGACGGCGCGAGCAACGGCCTGACGGCCCCCAACGGGCCCTCGCAGCAGCGCGTCATCCACCAGGCGCTCACCAACGCCCGCCTCACCACCGCCGAGGTGGACGTCGTGGAGGCGCACGGCACGGGTACGACCCTGGGCGACCCGATTGAGGCGCAGGCCGTGCTCGCGACGTACGGGCAGGACCGGCCGGCGGACCGGCCGCTGCTGCTCGGCTCCATCAAATCCAACATCGGTCACACCCAGGCCGCGGCCGGTGTCGCGAGCATCATCAAGATGGTCGAGGCGATGCGGCACGGCGTCGTCCCCAAGACCCTCCACCTCGACGAGCCGACCCCGCACGTGGACTGGGAGGCGGGCGCCGTCTCCTTGATCGGCGAGAGCGTCCCCTGGCCGCGGACCGGTGCCCCGCGTCGTGCGGGTGTGTCGTCGTTCGGGTTCAGCGGGACGAACGCGCATGTGATCGTGGAGCAGGCGCCGGAGGCGGACGCGGATACGGCTGAGTCCGTTGAGCCGGATGTTCGTTCTGGGATGCCGGTGGTGCCGTGGGTGCTGTCGGGCAAGAGCGCGGGGGCGTTGCGGGCGCAGGCGGAGCGGCTGTCCGGCTGGCTGGCGGGTGTGCCGGGTGTGGATCCGCTGGATGTGGGCTGGTCGTTGGCGGCGACGCGTGCGGGGCTGGATCACCGGGCCGTCGTTCTCGGCGATCACGCTGCCGGTGTGGCTGCGGTTGCGTCGGGTTCGCTGGCCGCTGGTGTGGTGACCGGGTCCGTGGTCGGTGGCAAGACCGCCTTCGTGTTCCCGGGTCAGGGCTCGCAGTGGGTGGGCATGGCGGCGGGGCTGCTCGACGCCTCGCCCGAGTTCGCCGCGCGGGTGGATGAGTGTGCGAAGGCGCTGGAGCCCTTCACCGACTGGTCGTTGGTGGATGTGCTCCGGGGTGCCGATGGCGTGCCCTCGCTCGACCGGGTGGATGTCGTGCAGCCGGCTCTGTTCGCGGTGATGGTGTCGTTGGCTGAGGTGTGGCGTTCGGCGGGTGTGCGTCCGGGTGCGGTGATCGGGCATTCGCAGGGTGAGATCGCGGCCGCCTGCGTCGCCGGGATCTTGTCCCTGGAGGACGCGGCTCGTGTCGTGGCTTTGCGGAGTCAGGCGATCGGGCGGGTGCTGGCCGGCTTGGGCGGCATGGTGTCCGTGCCGCTGCCCGCTGCCGAGGTACGTGAGCGGATCGCGCCGTGGGGTGAGGAGCGGATTTCCGTCGCTGCCGTCAACGGCCCGTCTTCCGTGGTCGTCTCCGGCGAGGTCCAGGCCCTGGAGGAGCTCCTCGCCTCGTGTGAGGCGGACGGGGTTCGTGCCAAGCGGATCGCGGTGGACTACGCCTCGCATTCGGCGCAGGTGGAGCTGCTCCGTGAGGAGCTCGACACCCTTCTCGCCCCGATCGTTCCGCAGGCGGCGGAGGTTCCGTTCCTGTCCACGGTCACCGGCGAATGGGTCAGCGGCACCGAGCTGGATGCCGGTTACTGGTTCCGCAACCTGCGTCAGACAGTCGAGCTGGAGCAGGCGACCCGCACGCTCCTGGAGCAGGGCTTCGGTGTGTTCATCGAGTCGAGTCCGCACCCGGTGCTGACCGTCGGCATGCAGGAGACCGTCGAGGACGCGGGCCGCGAGGCTGCGATCCTGGGCTCCCTGCGCCGCAACGAGGGCGGTCTGGAGCGTTTCTGGCTCTCCTTGGGTGAGGCCTACGTCCGCGGCGTGACGGTCGACTGGGACGCGGTCTTCGCCGGCACCGGCGCCCAGCGCGTCGACCTGCCCACCTACGCCTTCCAGCAGGAGCACTTCTGGCTCGAAAGCGGTACCGCCCCGGACGCCGGCCCCGCCGTGTCCCCGGCCGACACCGCCGACGCCCACTTCTGGGAGGCCGTCGAGCGCCAGGACGTGGCCGCCCTCACCGCCGAGCTGGCCATCGACGGGGACGAGACGCTCACCGCTCTCCTGCCCGCGCTGTCCTCCTGGCGGCGCCGTCGGCAGGAGCGCTCCACGGTCGACGGCTGGCGCTACCGGATCACCTGGAAGCCGGCTCCCGAGCCCGCCGCCACCCGTCTCACCGGCACTTGGCTCGTCGCGGTCCCGGAGGCCGGTGAGGGAGCCGACGCCGTCGTGCGCGCGCTCGCCGAACACGGGGCCGATGTACGGCAGATCGCGGTCCCCCGTACCCACGACGCCCGTGCCGAGCTGGTCGAGCGGATCCGTGAGGCACTCGCCGACGGCCCCGCCGTGGCGGGCGTGCTGTCCCTCCTGACCCCCGCCGGGGCCGAAGCGGAGCCGATCGGCTCCGCCGCGCCCGCCGGGGTGATCGCCACCCTCGCGCTCGTCCAGGCCCTCGGTGACGCCGACGTTGCCGCTCCGCTCTGGTGCGTCACCCGTGGCGCGGTGTCCGTGGGCCGTTCCGAGCAGCAGGCCGATCCCGCGCAGGCCCCGATCTGGGGACTCGGCCGCGTCACGGCCCTGGAACACGGCGAGCGTTGGGGCGGTCTGATCGACCTGCCCGCGCAGACCGACGCCCGGACGCTCGGACGACTCGTCGGCGTGCTTGCCGGGGACGCCGCCGAGGACCAGGTGGCCGTGCGGTCCTCGGGGCTCTTCGTGCGACGTCTCGTGCGGGCCCGGCTGGCCGAAACCCCGCCGGTGCGCGAGTGGCGTCCGGCCGGGACGACGCTGGTCACCGGTGGTACGGGCGCCCTGGGTGCGCACGTGGCCCGCTGGCTGGCGGAGAACGGCGCCGAGCACCTGATCCTGACCAGCCGCCGCGGGGCCGAGGCGCCCGGCGCGGACGGGCTGCGCGAGGAACTGACGGCCCTGGGCGCCGAGGTCACGCTCGCCGCCTGCGACGTCAGCGACCGCGACGCCCTCGCCGCCCTCCTGGCCTCCGTCCCCGCCGACCGGCCGCTGACCGCCGTCGTACACACCGCCGCCGTCCTCGACGACGGAGTGATCGAGGCGCTCACGCCCGAGCAGGTCGAGCGCGTCCTGCGGGTCAAGGTGGACGCCACGCTGCACCTGCACGAGCTGACCCGCGACCTCGACCTGTCCGCGTTCGTCCTCTTCTCCTCCTTCGCCGCCACCTTCGGCGCCCCCGGCCAGGGCAACTACGCGCCGGGCAACGCGTTCCTCGACGCCTTCGCCGAGTACCGGCGCGCCGCCGGGCTGCCCGCCACCTCCCTCGCCTGGGGCCCCTGGGGCGACGGAGGCATGGCCGAAGGCGCCGTCGGCGACCGGATGCGCCGCCACGGCGTCATCGAGATGGCTCCCGAGCGGGCCGTCAGCGCACTCCAGCACGCGCTGGACCGTGACGAGACCACGCTGACCGTTGCCGACATGGAGTGGAAGCGCTTCGTCCTGGCCTTCACCTCCGGCCGCGCCCGGCCGCTGCTGCACGACCTGCCCGAGGCGCGGCAGGCCATGGAGCACGCCCGTACCGACGCGGCCGAGGACACCGGCAGCGCCGCCGTCCTCACCCGGCAGCTCGCCGGGCAGCCCGAGGCCGAGCAGGAACGGCTGCTGCTGGAGCTGGTCCGTACCGCCGTCGCCGCCGTCCTCGGCTACGCCGGGCCCGACGCCGTCGAGGCCGGCCGGGCGTTCAAGGAGCTGGGCTTCGACTCCCTCACCTCCGTTGAGCTGCGCAACCGCCTGAACGCCGCCGCCGGCCTCAAGCTGCCGCCCACCCTCGTCTTCGACTACCCGACGCCCACCGTCCTCGCCCGCCACCTGCGGGCAGAGCTCGCCGGGCAGGGCGCGGTCGGCGCCACGCTCGTACCGACTGCCTCCGCCTCCGCGTCCGACGCCGAGCCGATCGCCGTCGTCGCGATGAGCTGCCGCTTCCCCGGCGGCGTCCGCAGCCCCGAGGAACTGTGGCAGCTGCTCGCCTCCGGCGGCGACGCCCTCTCGCAGTTCCCGGCCGACCGGGGCTGGGACGTCGAGGCGCTGTACGACCCCGACCCCAACGCGCAGGGCACCTCCTACACCCGCGAGGGCGGCTTCCTCTCCGACGCGGCCGCCTTCGACCCGGCGTTCTTCGGGATCTCCCCGCGCGAGGCCCTGGCCATGGACCCGCAGCAGCGGCTGCTGCTGGAGACCTCGTGGGAGGTCTTCGAGCGGGCCGGCATCGACCCGGACACCCTCCGCGGCAGCCAGTCCGGCGTGTTCGTCGGGACCAACGGCTCCGACTACTCCCACCTCGTACGGGGTGCGGCCGACGGCCTCGAAGGACACCTGGCCACCGGCAGCGCGGGCAGCGTCGTCTCCGGCCGGCTCTCGTACACCTTCGGCCTGGAGGGCCCGGCGGTCACCGTCGACACGGCCTGCTCGGCATCGCTCGTGGCCCTGCACCTCGCGGTGCAGGCGCTGCGGAGCGGCGAGTGCTCCATGGCCCTGGCCGGCGGTGTGACGGTCATGTCCACGCCTGGCACCTTCATCGAGTTCAGCCGCCAGCGAGGCCTGTCCACCGACGGCCGCTGC
>NZ_JAPEPX010000010.1 GCF_026339935.1 Streptomyces sp. NBC_01551 | reverse complement strand
GAAGCCGGACTTCCTGTCGGGTCACTCGATCGGTGAGATCGCCGCCGCGCATGTTGCGGGTGTGTTCTCGCTGGAGGACGCGTGCACGCTGGTCGCGGCGCGCGGCCGCCTGATGCAGGCGCTGCCCGCGGGTGGGGTCATGATCGCGGTGGAGGCGTCGGAGGACGAGGTCCTGCCGATGCTGACCGACCGCGTCAGCATCGCGGCCGTCAACGGCCCGCGCTCGGTGGTCATCGCCGGTGACGAAGACGCGGCGGCCGCGGTCGCCGAGTCGTTCGCCGACCGGAAGGCCAAGCGGCTGACCGTCAGCCACGCTTTCCACTCGCCCCACATGGACGGCATGCTCGACGCCTTCCGCCAGGTGGCGGAGGGGCTGGCGTACGCGAGCCCCCGGATCCCGGTCGTCTCCAACCTGACCGGCGCGCTGATCACCGACGAGATGGGCTCGGCCGACTTCTGGGTCCGCCACGTCCGCGAGGCGGTCCGCTTCCTGGACGGCGTCCGCGCCCTGGAGGCCGCCGGAGTCACGACGTACCTCGAACTCGGCCCCGACGGCGTGCTCTCCGCGATGGCACAGACCTGCCTGACCGACGACAGCGGCTCCGCGGCCTTCGCCCCCGCCCTGCGCGCGGGACGCGACGAGCCCGAGACCCTGCTCTCGGCGCTTTCCACCGCGTACGTGCGCGGCACCGCCGTCGACTGGCCCGCGTTCTACGCCCCGCTCGGGGTCCGGCGCGTCGACCTGCCGACGTACGCCTTCCAGCGCAGCGTCTACTGGCTCGACGCCGGCCGCGCGGACGGCGACGTCGCGGCGGCCGGGCTCGGCACCGCCGACCACCCGCTGCTCGGCGCCGAGGTCCAACTGCCCGACTCCGACGGCCACCTCTTCACCGGACGGCTGTCGCTGACCACCCACCCCTGGCTCGGGGACCACCGGGTCATGGACTCCGCCCTCCTGCCCGGCACGGCCTTCGTCGAGCTCGCGCTCCGGGCCGGCGAGCACGTCGGCTGCGACCTGGTCGACGAACTCACCCTGGAAGCCCCCCTCGTGCTGCCCGAGCACGGCGGCGTACAGCTGAGGCTCTCCGTCGGAGCGGCCGACGCGTCGGGCCGGCGCCGCAGCCTCACCCTCCACTCCCGTCCCGAGGGCGTGGATCCGGATGCGCCGTGGACGCGGCACGCCGTCGGTGTGCTCGCCACCGGGGCCGACCAGGCCCCGCAGAGCCTCACCGAGTGGCCGCCGGCCGGAGCGGAGGCCGTCCCCGTGGAGGGCCTGTACGAGGGCCTCGCGGAATCCGGATTCGGGTACGGCCCGGTGTTCCAGGGCCTGCGGGCCGCCTGGCGCCAAGACGACACCTACTACGCCGAGGTCGCGCTCCCCGAGGCGGCCGACGACGACGCCGCACGGTTCGGCCTGCACCCCGCCCTCCTCGACGCGTCCCTGCACGCGCTCGGACTGCGCACCGCGGACGCCGCCGGCGGCGAAGGACGGCTCCCGTTCTCCTGGTCCGGTGTCTCCCTGCACGCGGTCGGCGCCTCGGCGCTCCGGGTGCGCCTGACCACCGCCCGCAACGGCGAGGTCGCCCTCACCATCGCCGACACCACGGGGGCCCCGGTGGCCTCGGTCGCCGGCCTGGCCCTGCGATCCGTCAGCCGGGACCAGCTCGACACCACGCCGGACCTGACCCGTGACGCCCTGTTCCGTGTGGAGTGGGCGGAGGCGGCCGGTGGCGGCTCCTTCGACGACTGGCTGATGTGGGGTGAGGAGGACGGGACTCCGGCGGCGCTGGTGGTGCCGTGCGTGGAGCCGACCGGCGGCGATGTCGTCGGCGCGGTGCACGCCGGGACGGCCCGGGTGCTGGGTCTGCTGAACGACTGGCTGGCCGACGAGCGGTCGGCGCAATCGCGTCTGGTGTTCCTGACCCGGGGCGCGGTGGCCGCCGTACCGGGTGAGGACGTGTCCGACCTGGCGCACGCGCCGGTGTGGGGTCTGGTGCGCTCGGCGCAGTCGGAGAACCCGGGCCGTCTCGTCCTGGTCGACATCGACGCCGAGGGTGACGTCGAGGCCGGGCTGTCGGCCGCGCTGGCCTCGGGCGAGTCCGAGGTCGCGGTGCGGGGTGGCGCGGTTCTGGTGCCGAGGCTGGCGCGTACGGCGGTCGCCGCTGGTGCGGGCGTCGAGTGGGATGCCGATGGCACGGTGTTGGTGACGGGTGCGAGTGGTTCGCTGGGCGGGCTGTTTGCCCGGCATCTGGTCGCCGAGCACGGTGTTCGGCGTCTGCTGCTGGTGAGCCGTCGTGGTGAGGCGGCGGAGTTGTCGGCCGAGCTCGTCGGTCTGGGCGCTGAGGTGTCGTGGGCGGCGTGTGATGTGGCCGACCGTGAAGCGCTGGCCGCGGTACTCGCCGGCGTTCCTGCGGAGCACCCGCTGACGGCGGTCGTGCACACGGCCGGTGTCCTTGACGACGGTGTGGTCGGTTCGCTGACCGCCGAGCGTCTGTCGGCCGTACTCCGGCCGAAGGTCGATGCGGCGTGGAACCTGCACGAGCTCACCCAGGACCTGGACCTCTCCGCGTTCGTGCTGTTCTCCTCGGCCGCTGGTGTCTTCGGTGGCGCCGGCCAGGCCAACTACGCGGCGGGCAACACCTTCCTGGACGCCCTGGCCGCCCACCGCCGGGCCCAGGGTCTGGCCGCCACCTCCCTCGCCTGGGGCCTGTGGACCGGGGTCGGCGGCATGGGCGGTGACCTGGCCGACGGCGACCGCGACCGCATCAACCGCGGCGGCATCGGCGTCCTCGCGCCGGAGACCGGCCTCGCCCTCTTCGACGCGGCCCGCCGCACGGACGACCCGCTGCTCGTACCCCTCCCGCTCGACCTGGCCGCCCTCCGCGCCCAGGCACGCACCGGCATGGTTCCCGACCTGCTGCGCGGCCTGGTCCGCGTACCGGCACGCCGGGCGGTCGGCCAGGGTGCCACGGCCGACGGGGCCGCGCTCCGTACGCGGCTGTCCGCGCTGCCCGCCGAAGAGCGGGAGGCGGCCCTGCTGGAGACGGTCCGGGCCGAGGTGGCCGCCGTACTCGGCCACGCCTCGACCGACGAGGTGCCGGCCGACCGGGCGTTCAAGGAGCTCGGCTTCGACTCCCTGACCTCGGTCGAGCTGCGCAACCGCCTCGGCGCCGCCATCGGCGAACGGCTGCCCGCCACGCTCGTCTTCGACTACCCCACGCCGAGCGCGCTCGCGGCGTACCTGCGGACCGAGGTCCTGGGCCTGTCCCTGACCCCGGACGAGGAGACGGCCGCCGCGGCCACCGCCGTGCCCGCGTCCCTCGGCGCCGCGCTCCACGACGACCCCATCGCGATCGTCGGCATGAGCTGCCGCTACCCCGGCGGGGTCGAAACCCCCGAGGACCTGTGGCGCCTGGTGGTGGGTGGCACCGACGCCATCTCGGAGTTCCCGCAGGGCCGCGGCTGGGACCTGGAGTCCCTCTACGACCCGGACCCGGACGGCAAGGGCACCAGCTACACCCGCTCCGGCGGCTTCCTCCACGACGCGGGCCGGTTCGACCCGGCGTTCTTCGGGATCTCGCCGCGCGAGGCCGTGGCCATGGACCCGCAGCAGCGACTGCTGCTGGAGACCTCGTGGGAGGCGTTCGAGCGGGCCGGCATCGACCCGGCCACCATGCGGGGCAGCCGCACCGGCGTCTTCGCGGGCATCATGTACCACGACTACGCCACCCGGATCACCTCCGTGCCCGACGGCGTCGAGGGGTACCTCGGCACCGGCAACTCCGGCAGCATCGCCTCGGGCCGCGTCTCGTACGCCTTCGGCCTGGAAGGCCCTGCGGTCACCGTCGACACGGCCTGCTCCTCCTCCCTCGTCGCCCTGCACTGGGCGATCCAGGCGCTGCGGGGCGGCGAATGCACCATGGCACTGGCCGGCGGCGTCACCGTCATGTCGACGCCGGGCACCTTCACCGAGTTCAGCCGCCAGCGCGGGCTGGCCGCCGACGGCCGCATCAAGTCCTTCGCCGCGGCCGCCGACGGCACCAGCTGGGCCGAGGGCGCGGGCATGCTGCTCGTCGAGCGGCTGTCGGACGCCCGCCGCAACGGCCACCCGGTACTGGCCGTGGTCCGGGGCTCCGCGATCAACCAGGACGGCGCCTCCAACGGCCTGACTGCCCCGAACGGTCCGTCCCAGCAGCGCGTCATCCGCCAGGCCCTGGCCTCCGGCGGACTGACCAGCGAGCAGATCGACGTGGTCGAGGCGCACGGCACGGGTACGACCCTGGGCGACCCGATCGAGGCACAGGCGCTGCTGGCGACGTACGGCCGGGAGCGTGCGGCGGACGAGCCGCTGTGGCTGGGCTCGATCAAGTCCAACATGGGCCACACGCAGGCCGCCGCCGGTGTCGCGGGCATCATCAAGATGATCATGGCGATGCGGCACGGGGTCCTGCCCAAGACGCTGCACGTGGACGAGCCGACCCCACACGTGGACTGGGAGGACGGCGCCGTCACGCTGCTCACCGAGAACACGCCGTGGCCGGAGACGGGCCGCCCGCGCCGGGCCGGTGTGTCGTCGTTCGGCATCAGCGGCACCAACGCCCACACCATCATCGAGCAGGCTCCGGAGGAGGCGGCTGTGACCGCCGCCGACGGCGATGGCGTGCCGGTGCTGCCGTACGTGCTGTCCGCCAGGTCGGCGGACGCGCTGCGCGGCCAGGCGGCCCGCCTGCGGACGCACCTGGGGGAGCCGGCCGAGCTGCGGGCCACCGACGTGGCCTACTCACTGGCGACCCGGCGCGCCGCCTTCGACCACCGTGCGGTGGTCGTGGCCGGCGACCGCGAGGAACTGCTGCGCGGGCTGGAGGCGCTGGGGAAGAACGACCTGGCCAACGCTGCCGTGACGCGGGGCACGGTGGGCGCTGCCGGAACCGGGAAGCTTGCGTTCCTGTTCACGGGGCAGGGCAGCCAGCGGCTGGGCATGGGGCGTGAGCTGTACGAGGCGTACCCGGTGTTCGCCGCCGCGCTGGACGCGGTGTGCGGGCAGCTGGAACTGCCCCTGAAGGACGTGCTGTTCGGCTCGGACTCCGCGGTTCTGGACCGTACGGAGTTCACCCAGCCGGCGTTGTTCGCGGTCGAGGTGGCGTTGTTCCGGCTGCTGGAGTCGTGGGGTGTGAAGCCGGACTTCCTGTCCGGTCACTCCATCGGCGAGATTGCCGCCGCGCATGTCGCGGGTGTGTTCTCGCTGGAGGACGCGTGCACGCTGGTCGCGGCTCGTGGCCGTCTGATGCAGGCGCTCCCGGCCGGTGGTGTGATGATCGCGCTCCAGGCGTCCGAGGACGAGGTGCTGCCGCTGCTGACCGAGCGCGTGAGCATCGCGGCGGTCAACGGTCCCCGGTCGGTCGTCGTCGCGGGTGACGAGGACGCGGCGGTCGCGATCGCCGAGGCCTTCCCGGACCGCAAGTCCAAGCGGCTGACCGTCAGCCACGCCTTCCACTCGCCGCACATGGACGGCATGCTCGCCGACTTCCGCAAGGTCGCCGAGGAACTGTCGTACGGCGCCCCGCGCATCCCGGTCGTCTCCAACCTCACCGGCGCGCTCGTCTCGGACGAGATGGCATCGGCAGACTTCTGGGTCCGCCATGTCCGCGAGGCGGTCCGCTTCCTCGACGGCATCCGCGCCCTGGAAGCCGCCGGAGCCACGACGTACCTCGAACTCGGCCCCGACGGCATCCTCTCCGCCATGGCCCAGGACTGCCTGACCGCGGACGGGGCCCGCTTCGCGCCCGCCCTCCGCACCGGTCGGCCCGAGTCCGAGACCCTGAGCAACGCCCTCGCCCTCGCCCACACCCACGGTGCGACGCTGGACTGGGAGGCGTACTTCGCCCCGACCGCCGCACGCCAGGTCGAGCTGCCCACGTACGCCTTCCAGCGCGACTGGTACTGGCTCGACTCGGCACCCACCGCACAGAACACGCCGGGCGACGCCGCAGGCTTCGGCCTCGGCACGACGGACCACCCGCTGCTCGGCGCGGCCGTCGAACTGCCCGACTCGGACGGGTTCCTCTTCACCGGCCGGCTCTCGTCGACCACCCACCCCTGGCTCGCGGACCACGCGGTGCTCGGCTCGGTGCTCCTGCCGGGCACGGCCTTCGTGGAACTGGCCGTCCGAGCCGGCGACCAGGTCGGCTGCGACGTCCTGGAGGAGCTGACCCTGGAGGCCCCGCTCGTCCTGCCCGAGCGCGGCGGAGTCCAGCTGCGGCTGTCCGTCGCCGGAGCCGACGAATCCGGCCGACGTGCCCTGTCGCTGTACTCCCGTGACGAGGACAGCCCCGCCGACGAGCCGTGGACGCGGCACGCCGCCGGCGTCCTCACCACCGGCGACGCCTCGACCCCGGCAGCCGACCTCACGGTCTGGCCGCCGACCGGAGCCGAACCGGTGGACATCGACGGCCTCTACGAAGGCCTCGCCGCGGCCGGATTCGACTACGGCCCCGCCTTCCAGGGCCTGCGCTCGGCCTGGCTCCACGGCGACGCGGTGTACGCGGAGGTGAGCCTGGACGAGGCGACCGCGGAAGCGGCCGACTGGTTCGGTCTCCACCCGGCGCTCCTGGACGCGACCCTCCACGCGGCCGGTCTCGGCGCGCTCGTCGAGAAGACCGGCCAGGGACGGCTCCCGTTCGCCTGGAGCGGTGTCCGGCTGCACGCGGCCGGCGCCTCCGCGGTACGGGTCCGCCTGGCCCCGGCCGGCCGCGACGCGGTCGCGCTGGAGCTCGCCGACCTGGCGGGCGCACCGGTGGCCTCGGTCGAGTCGCTCGTGCTGCGGGCGGTCTCGCCCGAGCAGATCGGGGCGGCGCGCGGCGGTCGTCTGGAGTCTTTGTTCCAGGTCGGGTGGGCGGCAGTGCCGCTCGCCCCGGTGTCCGCGTCGGAGCAGCGTCCCTGGGCGCTGCTGGGGGACGCTCACGCCGGTCTGGATGCGGTGGGTGTGCGCTACGAGGCGCACAGCGGTGGGCTCGCGACGCTCGCGGACCCGGCGCTGGTGTGCGTGCCGCTGTCCTGGGTCAGTGATCCGGAGGGTGTGGCGGGTGCGGTGCACGCGGAGACGGGTCGGGTGCTGGAGCTGCTGAAGGAGTGGCTGGCCGAGGATCGTTTCGCGGATGCGCGTCTGGTGTTCCTGACCCAGGGTGCGGTGGAAGCCGTACCGGGTGAGGGCGTGTCCGACCTGGTGCGGGCTTCGGTGTGGGGTCTGGTGCGTTCGGCGCAGTCGGAGAATCCGGGGCGGATCGTCCTGGCCGACACGGACGGCACCGATGCCTCCTACCGCGCGCTGCCCGCCGTATTGGCTTCGGGTGAGTCCGAGGTCGCGGTGCGGGGTGGTTCGGTTCTGGTGCCGAGGCTGGCGCGTACGGCGGTCGCCGCTGGTGCGGGCGTCGAGTGGGATGCCGATGGCACGGTGTTGGTGACGGGTGCGAGTGGTTCGCTGGGCGGGCTGTTTGCCCGGCATCTGGTCGCTGAGCACGGTGTGCGTCGTCTGCTGCTGGTGAGCCGTCGTGGTGAGGCGGCGGAGTTGTCGGCCGAGCTTGTCGGTCTGGGCGCTGAGGTGTCGTGGGCGGCGTGTGATGTGGCCGACCGGGACGCGCTGGCCGCCGTACTCGCCGGCGTTCCTGCGGAGCACCCGCTGACGGCGGTCGTGCACACGGCGGGTGTCCTTGATGACGGTGTGGTCGGTTCGCTGACGGCCGCGCGTCTGTCGGCGGTGCTGCGTCCGAAGGTGGATGCGGCGTGGAACCTGCACGAGCTCACCCAGGACCTGGACCTCTCCGCGTTCGTGCTGTTCTCGTCTGCCGCCGGTGTGTTCGGTGGCGCGGGGCAGGCCAACTACGCGGCGGGCAACACCTTCCTGGACGCCCTGGCCGCGCACCGTCGGGCCCAGGGTCTGGCGGCCACGTCCCTGGCTTGGGGTCTGTGGGCCGAGGTCGGTGGCATGGGTGGTGCTCTGGACGCCGAGGACGTGTCCCGACTCGGCCGTGGCGGTGTCAACGCCCTCACCGCCGTTGAAGGCACGGCGTTGTTCGACGCCGCCTGCGCCGCCGGGCAGCCGCTGCTCGTGCCGGTCAAGCTCGACCTGGCCGCCCTCCGGGCCCAAGCCGGCAGCGGGATGCTCCCGCCGCTGCTCTCGGGCCTGGTCCGCACGCCCGCTCGCCGCGCCGCCGACACCACCGCACCCGACGCATCCGGACCGGCGGCACGCCTCGTCGGCCTGACGGACGCCGAACAGCTGCTCTTCGTACTGGACTTGGTACGTAATCAGGTCGCTGCGGTGCTCGGCCACGCCGGGCCCGAGGCGGTCGAGGCCGACCGTTCCTTCCGCGAGCTGGGCTTCGACTCCCTGACCGCCGTCGAGCTGCGCAACCTGATCGGCGCCGCCACCGGGCTGCGCCTGCCCGCCACCCTCGTCTTCGACTACCCGACCTCCACGGTCCTGGCCGACCACCTGCGGGCCGAGCTGCTCGGAACGGTGCCGGCCGCGCCGTCCGCACCGGTGGCCGTCGCGGTCCGCGACGACGAGCCGATCGCGATCGTGGGTCTGGGCTGCCGGTACCCCGGTGGCGTCGAGAGCCCGGAAGCCCTGTGGCAGCTCGTCCTGGAGGGTCGGGACGTCATCTCCGGGTTCCCCGACGACCGCGGCTGGGACGTCGACGCCCTCTTCGACACCGACCCCGGCCACGAGGGCACGAGCTATGCCCGCGAGGGCGGCTTCCTCTCCGACGCCTCCGCCTTCGACCCGGCGTTCTTCGGGATCTCGCCGCGCGAAGCCGTGGCCATGGACCCGCAGCAGCGCCTGCTCCTGGAAACCTCCTGGGAGGCGTTCGAACGGGCCGGCATCGACCCGCGGACCCTGCGCGGCAGCCGGACCGGCGTTTTCGCCGGCGTCATGTACCACGACTACGCCTCCCGGCTCGCGGCACTGCCCGAAGGCGTCGAGGGCTTCCTCGGCACGGGCAACGCGGCCAGCGTGATCTCCGGCCGGCTCTCGTACACCTTCGGCCTGGAGGGCCCGGCGGTCACCGTCGACACCGCCTGCTCCTCCTCCCTGGTGGCCCTGCACCTCGCCGTGCAGGCGCTGCGCAGCGGGGAATGCTCGCTCGCCCTGGCGGGCGGCGTGACCGTGATGGCGACTCCCGCGGCCTTCGTGGAGTTCAGCCGGCAGCGGGGCCTCGCGGCCGACGGCCGCTGCAAGGCGTTCTCCGCCGACGCCGACGGCACGGGCTGGTCCGAAGGCGCCGGGGTGCTCCTGGTGGAGCGCCTCTCCGACGCCCGCCGCAACGGGCACCCGGTGCTGGCCGTGGTCCGGGGTACGGCGATCAACCAGGACGGCGCGAGCAACGGCCTGACGGCCCCCAACGGGCCCTCGCAGCAACGCGTCATCCGCCAGGCCCTCTCCAACGCCGGTCTGTCCGCCGCCGACGTCGACGCGGTGGAGGCCCACGGCACGGGCACGACCCTCGGCGACCCGATCGAGGCCCAGGCGCTCCTGGCCACCTATGGGCAGGACCGCCCGGCGGACCGGCCGCTGCTCCTCGGCTCGATCAAGTCCAACATGGGCCACACGCAGGCCGCCGCCGGTGTCGCCGGGATCATCAAGATGGTCATGGCGATGCGGCACGGGGTCCTGCCCAAGACGCTGTACGTGGACCAGCCGACCCCGCACGTCGACTGGGCGGCGGGAGCCGTGAGCCTTCTGGACTCGGCCACGGACTGGCCGCGGACGGGCCGCCCGCGCCGGGCCGCCGTCTCCTCGTTCGGCTTCAGCGGCACCAACGCCCACGCCGTCATCGAGCAGGCCCCCGAGCCGGTGGAGCCCGAGGCGGGGACCGTGCCGGCCCGGGTGCCGGGCAGCCTGCCGTGGCTCCTCTCGGCGAAGGACCCGCAGGCCCTGCGCGACCAGGCCGCGCGCCTGGCGGCGCATGTGGTCGAGCACCCCGAACTGTCCCTCGTGGACGTCGGCCACGCCCTGGCCACGAGCAGGACCGCCCTCGACCGGCGCGCCGCCGTGGTCGCGGAGGACCGCGAGGGCTTCCTGGCCGGTCTCGCCGCGCTCGCCGAGGGCGAGTGGGCGGCCGGCCTGCTGGAAGGCTCGCCGACCGTCGGCAAGCTGGCGTTCCTGTTCACCGGACAGGGCAGCCAGCGGCTGGGCATGGGGCGTGAGCTGTACGAGACCTACCCGGTCTTCGCCGCCGCCCTGGACGCGGTGGGCGAGCGACTGGACCTCGAACTGCCGCTGAAGGAGGCCCTGTTCGGAGACGAAGCGGACCTGCTCGACCGTACGGAGTACGCGCAGCCGGCCCTGTTCGCGGTCGAGGTGGCGCTGTTCCGTCTGCTGGAGTCGTACGGCGTGCAGCCGGACTACCTGTCCGGCCACTCCATCGGCGAGATAGCCGCCGCGCACGTCGCCGGGGTGCTGTCCCTGGACGACGCGTGCGCCCTGGTCGCGGCCCGTGGCCGCCTGATGCAGGCGCTGCCCGCCGGCGGCGTGATGATCGCCGTGCAGGCGTCGGAGGACGAGGTCCTGCCGCTGCTGACCGACCGCGTCAGCATCGCGGCCGTCAACGGCCCGCAGTCCGTGGTCGTCGCGGGCGACGAGGACGCCGCGACGGCGATCGCCGAGTCGTTCCCCGACCGGAAGACCAAGCGGCTGACCGTCAGCCACGCCTTCCACTCGCCCCACATGGACGGCATGCTCGACGCCTTCCGCGAGGTCGTCGAGGGGCTGACGTACGCGAGCCCCCGCATCCCGATCGTGTCCAACCTGACCGGCGCCCTCGTCACCGACGACGAGATGGGTTCCGCCGACTTCTGGGTCCGGCACGTCCGCGAGGGCGTCAGGTTCCTCGACGGCATCCGCGCCCTGGAGGACGCGGGAGCCGCCACCTACCTCGAACTCGGCCCCGAGGCCGTCCTCTCCGCACTCGCGCAGGACTGCCTCACCCGCGACGGTGCGGCCTTCCTCCCCGTCCTGCGCGCGGAGCGCCCCGAGGAAGCCACCCTCGGTTCGGCCCTCGCCCAGGCGCACCTGCGGGGCATCGCCGTCGACTGGGACGCGTACTACACGGGCACCGGCGCACGCAGGGCCGACCTGCCCACGTACCCCTTCCAGCGCCAGCGCTACTGGCTGGAGGCGCCCGCCCACGCCCTCAGTGGCGACGTCGCGTCCGCCGGGCTCGGCCCGACCGCGCATCCGCTCCTCGGCGCGGCGGTCGACCTGCCCGACTCGGACGGGTTCCTCTTCACCGGGCGGCTCTCCCTGCGCACCCACTTCTGGCTGGCCGACCACCGCGTCGCGGGCACCGTCCTGCTGCCGGGCGCCGCGCTGGTCGAACTGGCCGTCCGTGCGGGCGACCACGCCGGCTGCGGGCGCCTGGACGAGCTGACCCTCGAAGCGCCCCTGGTGCTGACGGAGACGGGCGGGACGCAGCTGCGGCTCGCGGTGGCCGAGCCGGACGCGCAGGGGCGCCGGGCCTTCCAGGTCTACTCGCGCCCCGAGCAGACCGCCCCCGACGAGCCGTGGACCCGTCACGCCGACGGCGTCCTGGCCCCCGAGGCCACGGACACCGGCATCGAGGCCCTGGGGGAGTGGCCGCCGGCCGGTGCCGTCGCCTGCCCCGTTGACGACCTGTACCCGGGCTTCGACGGCATCGGACTCGGCTACGGCCCCGCCTTCCGCAACCTCCGCCGGGCCTACCGGCTCGGGGACGAGGTGTTCGCCGAGGTCACCCTCGACGAGGACCGCCTCCCGGAAGCCGCCCCGTACGGTCTCCACCCCGCGCTCCTCGACGCCGCCCTGCACGCCGTCGGCCTCGGGGAGTTCTTCCCCGAGGGCCCGCAGGGCGCGCGGCTGCCGTTCTCCTGGGACGGCGTGCGGCTGCACGCCGCCGGCGCTGCCGGATTGCGCGTACGGATGGCACCGGCGGGCCGGGACGCGGTGACGCTGACCCTGTGGGACGGGAGCGGGGAGCCGGTCCTGACCGTCGACTCGCTCGTCCTGCGCCCCTTCGCCGCCGACGGCATCGCTGCCGCCGCCGGTTCCGGTACCGGACCCGTACGCGAGGCGCTGTTCCAGGTCGACTGGACCGCCCTGACGCTGCCCGAAGCCGCGCCGGAGTCCGGTGCCGGCTGGGCGCTGCTCGGCGCGGACCCGCTCAAGACCGGCGCCGGCCTGGAACGGGCCGGGATCCTCGACGACGCCTGCGGATCGGCGTACCCGGACCTGAACGCCCTGGGCGAGGCCTTCGACGTGGCCGAGGCCCTGGGGGAGCCGGCACCGGAGACGGTCCTCGTCTCGCCGGCGCCCGACCTCGCGGCACCGGATGCGGCCTCGGCCGCGCACGCCGCGACCGCGCACGCCCTGGACCTCGTCCAGGGGTGGCTGGCGGACGAGCGGTTCGCGGCCTCCCGGCTCGCGGTCGTCACCCGCGGGGCCGTCGCCGCCGACCCCGACGAGGACGTCACGGACCTCGCGCACGCCGCCGTGTGGGGCCTGGTGCGCTCCGCGCAGGCCGAGCACCCCGGCCGGTTCGTCCTGGTCGACCTCGACGGCGAGGCCCCCTCCTACGGGGCCCTGCCCGCCGCGCTCGCCACCGACGAGACCCAGCTCGCCCTGCGCGGGGGGACCGTACGGGCGCCCCGGCTGGCCCGCGCGGCCCTCACCCCGCCCGCGCCCGCGGCCGCAGCCGAGGGCGAGGGCGAGGGCGAGGGCGAGGGCGCCACCCGCGCCGTCGACCCCGAGGGCACCGTCCTGATCACCGGGGCCACCGGCACCCTGGGCGGCCTGTTCGCCCGGCACCTCGTCGCCGAGCACGGCGTACGTCACCTGCTGCTCACCAGCCGGCGGGGCGCGGCGGCGGACGGCGCCACCGAACTCGCCGATCAGCTGGTCGCGTCGGGTGCCCGGGTCACCTGGGCGGCCTGCGACGCGGCCGACCGGGACGCGCTGGCCGCCCTGCTGGCCTCCGTACCGGCCGGACACCCGCTGACGGCCGTCGTGCACACCGCCGGTGTGCTCGACGACGGCACCGTCACCTCGCTCACGCACGAGCGGGTCGCGAAGGTGCTGCGGCCCAAGGCCGACGCGGCATGGAACCTGCACGAGCTGACCCGGCACCTCGACCTGGCGGCGTTCGTCCTGTTCTCCTCGGCGGCCGGCGTGTTCGGCAACGCCGGACAGGCCAACTACGCGGCCGGCAACACCTTCCTCGACGCGCTCGCCCAGCACCGCCGGGCCCAGGGCCTGGCGGGCCTCTCGCTCGCGTGGGGCCTGTGGGACGACGAGGCCGGCATGGCCGCCACCCTCGACGACCAGGACCGGCGCCGCCTCGGCCGCGGCAGCATGAACGCGCTGTCGGAGGCCGACGGGCTGGCCCTCTTCGACGCTGCCCTGCGGGCGTCGACGGCCGCGGTCGCCGAGGCCGGGGAGCCGGGGAGCGCGAGCCTGCTCGTGCCCGCCCGGATCGACCTCGCCGCCCTCCAGGCCCAGGTGGGCGACACCGTCGCCCCGCTGCTGCGCGGCCTGCTCCGTACACCCGTACGACGCAGGACGAGCGGCGGCGCCTCCGCGGACGCCCCGGGGACGCTGGCCGATCGGCTGGCCCAACTCCCGCCCGCCGAACGGGACCGGGTGCTGCTCGACACGGTCTGCACCCACGTCGCCCAGGTACTGGGCCACAACGGCGCGGCCGCCATCGAACCGGGCAGCGCGTTCAAGGAGCTGGGCTTCGACTCGCTGACCGCCGTCGAGCTGCGCAACCGGCTCGGCGCTGCCACCGGACTCCGGCTCCCGGCCACGCTCATCTTCGACTACCCGACCCCCGAACAGCTCAGTGGATACCTGCGCTCCGCCCTGCCCCTCGGCGCCGGCGGACCCACCGTCTTCGGTGAACTCGACCGGCTGGAAAGCGCGTTGGGCGCGGTGGACGCGACGGACGCGGACAGCGTCACCCGCTCGCGGATCACGATGCGCCTCCAGGCCCTCATGGCCAAGTGGAACGCCGGCCAGGACACCGGACGGCGCACCGGCACCGACGAGGACACCGACGACGACCTCGACGCGGTGACCGACGACGAGCTCTTCGACCTGCTCGACGACGAACTCGGCGCCTGAGCACGCCGGGCGGGGCACCCGCCCCGCCCGGCACCCCGAACACCCCGAACACCCCGAACACCCCGAACACCCCGAACACCCCGAACACCCCGAACACCCCACGGACAGACCCGTACGACCGCCTCTCTGGCATGGAGCCCACGCACATGGTGAACGAGGACAAGCTTCGCGACTACCTCAAGCGGGCGACCGCCGATCTGCGCCAGGCCCGCAGGCGGTTGCGCGAGGTGGAGGAGCAGAACCAGGAACCCGTCGCGATCGTCGCGATGAGCTGCCGCTACCCGGGCGGCGTCCGCAGCCCCGAGGACCTGTGGCGGCTCGTCGCCGACGGTGACGACGCCGTCTCCGGGTTCCCCGTCGACCGGGGCTGGGACGTGGAGTCGCTCTACGACGCCGACCCCGACAGCGCCGGATCCAGCTACGTCAGCGAGGGCGGCTTCCTCTACGACGCCGCCCGCTTCGACCCCGCCCCCTTCGGCATCTCCCCGCGCGAGGCCCTGGCCATGGACCCGCACCAGCGGCTCCTGCTGGAGACCTCCTGGGAGGCGTTCGAGCGGGCCGGCATCGACCCGACGTCCCTGCGCGGCAGCCGGACGGCCGTCTTCGCCGGCGTCATGTACCACGACTACACCGCCCGCCTCGACTCCGTCCCCGAAGGCGTCGAGGGCTTCCTCGGCACCGGCAGCTCCGGCAGCATCGCCTCCGGCCGCGTCGCGTACACCTTCGGCCTCGAAGGCCCCGCCGTCACCGTCGACACGGCCTGCTCGTCCTCCCTGGTCACCCTGCACCTCGCGGTGCAGGCCCTGCGGGCGGGGGAGTGCACCATGGCCCTCGCCGGCGGGGTCACCGTGATGGCGACCCCGGCCACCTTCACCGAGTTCAGCCGCCAGCGCGGCCTGGCCGCCGACGGCCGCTGCAAGCCCTTCGCGGCCGCCGCCGACGGCACCGGCTGGGGCGAGGGCGTCGGCATGCTGCTCGTGGAGCGGCTGTCGGACGCGCAGCGCAACGGACACCCGGTGCTGGCCGTGATCCGCGGCTCCGCGATCAACCAGGACGGCGCGAGCAACGGCCTGACGGCCCCCAACGGGCCCTCGCAGCAGCGCGTCATCCACCAGGCGCTCACCAACGCCCGCCTCACCACCGCCGAGGTGGACGTCGTGGAGGCGCACGGCACGGGTACGACCCTGGGCGACCCGATTGAGGCGCAGGCCGTGCTCGCGACGTACGGGCAGGACCGGCCGGCGGACCGGCCGCTGCTGCTCGGCTCCATCAAATCCAACATCGGTCACACCCAGGCCGCGGCCGGTGTCGCGAGCATCATCAAGATGGTCGAGGCGATGCGGCACGGCGTCGTCCCCAAGACCCTCCACCTCGACGAGCCGACCCCGCACGTGGACTGGGAGGCGGGCGCCGTCTCCTTGATCGGCGAGAGCGTCCCCTGGCCGCGGACCGGTGCCCCGCGTCGTGCGGGTGTGTCGTCGTTCGGGTTCAGCGGGACGAACGCGCATGTGATCGTGGAGCAGGCGCCGGAGGCGGACGCGGATACGGCTGAGTCCGTTGAGCCGGATGTTCGTTCTGGGATGCCGGTGGTGCCGTGGGTGCTGTCGGGCAAGAGCGCGGGGGCGTTGCGGGCGCAGGCGGAGCGGCTGTCCGGCTGGCTGGCGGGTGTGCCGGGTGTGGATCCGCTGGATGTGGGCTGGTCGTTGGCGGCGACGCGTGCGGGGCTGGATCACCGGGCCGTCGTTCTCGGCGATCACGCTGCCGGTGTGGCTGCGGTTGCGTCGGGTTCGCTGGCCGCTGGTGTGGTGACCGGGTCCGTGGTCGGTGGCAAGACCGCCTTCGTGTTCCCGGGTCAGGGCTCGCAGTGGGTGGGCATGGCGGCGGGGCTGCTCGACGCCTCGCCCGAGTTCGCCGCGCGGGTGGATGAGTGTGCGAAGGCGCTGGAGCCCTTCACCGACTGGTCGTTGGTGGATGTGCTCCGGGGTGCCGATGGCGTGCCCTCGCTCGACCGGGTGGATGTCGTGCAGCCGGCTCTGTTCGCGGTGATGGTGTCGTTGGCTGAGGTGTGGCGTTCGGCGGGTGTGCGTCCGGGTGCGGTGATCGGGCATTCGCAGGGTGAGATCGCGGCCGCCTGCGTCGCCGGGATCTTGTCCCTGGAGGACGCGGCTCGTGTCGTGGCTTTGCGGAGTCAGGCGATCGGGCGGGTGCTGGCCGGCTTGGGCGGCATGGTGTCCGTGCCGCTGCCCGCTGCCGAGGTACGTGAGCGGATCGCGCCGTGGGGTGAGGAGCGGATTTCCGTCGCTGCCGTCAACGGCCCGTCTTCCGTGGTCGTCTCCGGCGAGGTCCAGGCCCTGGAGGAGCTCCTCGCCTCGTGTGAGGCGGACGGGGTTCGTGCCAAGCGGATCGCGGTGGACTACGCCTCGCATTCGGCGCAGGTGGAGCTGCTCCGTGAGGAGCTCGACACCCTTCTCGCCCCGATCGTTCCGCAGGCGGCGGAGGTTCCGTTCCTGTCCACGGTCACCGGCGAATGGGTCAGCGGCACCGAGCTGGATGCCGGTTACTGGTTCCGCAACCTGCGTCAGACAGTCGAGCTGGAGCAGGCGACCCGCACGCTCCTGGAGCAGGGCTTCGGTGTGTTCATCGAGTCGAGTCCGCACCCGGTGCTGACCGTCGGCATGCAGGAGACCGTCGAGGACGCGGGCCGCGAGGCTGCGATCCTGGGCTCCCTGCGCCGCAACGAGGGCGGTCTGGAGCGTTTCTGGCTCTCCTTGGGTGAGGCCTACGTCCGCGGCGTGACGGTCGACTGGGACGCGGTCTTCGCCGGCACCGGCGCCCAGCGCGTCGACCTGCCCACCTACGCCTTCCAGCAGGAGCACTTCTGGCTCGAAAGCGGTACCGCCCCGGACGCCGGCCCCGCCGTGTCCCCGGCCGACACCGCCGACGCCCACTTCTGGGAGGCCGTCGAGCGCCAGGACGTGGCCGCCCTCACCGCCGAGCTGGCCATCGACGGGGACGAGACGCTCACCGCTCTCCTGCCCGCGCTGTCCTCCTGGCGGCGCCGTCGGCAGGAGCGCTCCACGGTCGACGGCTGGCGCTACCGGATCACCTGGAAGCCGGCTCCCGAGCCCGCCGCCACCCGTCTCACCGGCACTTGGCTCGTCGCGGTCCCGGAGGCCGGTGAGGGAGCCGACGCCGTCGTGCGCGCGCTC
>NZ_JAPEPX010000009.1 GCF_026339935.1 Streptomyces sp. NBC_01551 | reverse complement strand
CGCCGCCGTGTGGGGCCTGGTGCGCTCCGCGCAGGCCGAGCACCCCGGCCGGTTCGTCCTGGTCGACCTCGACGGCGAGGCCCCTCCTACGGGGCCCTGCCCGCCGCGCTCGCCACCGACGAGACCCAGCTCGCCCTGCGCGGGGGGACCGTACGGGCGCCCCGGCTGGCCCGCGCGGCCCTCACCCCGCCCGCGCCCGCGGCCGCAGCCGAGGGCGAGGGCGAGGGCGAGGGCGAGGGCGCCACCCGCGCCGTCGACCCCGAGGGCACCGTCCTGATCACCGGGGCCACCGGCACCCTGGGCGGCCTGTTCGCCCGGCACCTCGTCGCCGAGCACGGCGTACGTCACCTGCTGCTCACCAGCCGGCGGGGCGCGGCGGCGGACGGCGCCACCGAACTCGCCGATCAGCTGGTCGCGTCGGGTGCCCGGGTCACCTGGGCGGCCTGCGACGCGGCCGACCGGGACGCGCTGGCCGCCCTGCTGGCCTCCGTACCGGCCGGACACCCGCTGACGGCCGTCGTGCACACCGCCGGTGTGCTCGACGACGGCACCGTCACCTCGCTCACGCACGAGCGGGTCGCGAAGGTGCTGCGGCCCAAGGCCGACGCGGCATGGAACCTGCACGAGCTGACCCGGCACCTCGACCTGGCGGCGTTCGTCCTGTTCTCCTCGGCGGCCGGCGTGTTCGGCAACGCCGGACAGGCCAACTACGCGGCCGGCAACACCTTCCTCGACGCGCTCGCCCAGCACCGCCGGGCCCAGGGCCTGGCGGGCCTCTCGCTCGCGTGGGGCCTGTGGGACGACGAGGCCGGCATGGCCGCCACCCTCGACGACCAGGACCGGCGCCGCCTCGGCCGCGGCAGCATGAACGCGCTGTCGGAGGCCGACGGGCTGGCCCTCTTCGACGCTGCCCTGCGGGCGTCGACGGCCGCGGTCGCCGAGGCCGGGGAGCCGGGGAGCGCGAGCCTGCTCGTGCCCGCCCGGATCGACCTCGCCGCCCTCCAGGCCCAGGTGGGCGACACCGTCGCCCCGCTGCTGCGCGGCCTGCTCCGTACACCCGTACGACGCAGGACGAGCGGCGGCGCCTCCGCGGACGCCCCGGGGACGCTGGCCGATCGGCTGGCCCAACTCCCGCCCGCCGAACGGGACCGGGTGCTGCTCGACACGGTCTGCACCCACGTCGCCCAGGTACTGGGCCACAACGGCGCGGCCGCCATCGAACCGGGCAGCGCGTTCAAGGAGCTGGGCTTCGACTCGCTGACCGCCGTCGAGCTGCGCAACCGGCTCGGCGCTGCCACCGGACTCCGGCTCCCGGCCACGCTCATCTTCGACTACCCGACCCCCGAACAGCTCAGTGGATACCTGCGCTCCGCCCTGCCCCTCGGCGCCGGCGGACCCACCGTCTTCGGTGAACTCGACCGGCTGGAAAGCGCGTTGGGCGCGGTGGACGCGACGGACGCGGACAGCGTCACCCGCTCGCGGATCACGATGCGCCTCCAGGCCCTCATGGCCAAGTGGAACGCCGGCCAGGACACCGGACGGCGCACCGGCACCGACGAGGACACCGACGACGACCTCGACGCGGTGACCGACGACGAGCTCTTCGACCTGCTCGACGACGAACTCGGCGCCTGAGCACGCCGGGCGGGGCACCCCGCCCCGCCCGGCACCCCGAACACCCCGAACACCCCGAACACCCCGAACACCCCGAACACCCCGAACACCCCGAACACCCCACGGACAGACCCGTACGACCGCCTCTCTGGCATGGAGCCCACGCACATGGTGAACGAGGACAAGCTTCGCGACTACCTCAAGCGGGCGACCGCCGATCTGCGCCAGGCCCGCAGGCGGTTGCGCGAGGTGGAGGAGCAGAACCAGGAACCCGTCGCGATCGTCGCGATGAGCTGCCGCTACCCGGGCGGCGTCCGCAGCCCCGAGGACCTGTGGCGGCTCGTCGCCGACGGTGACGACGCCGTCTCCGGGTTCCCCGTCGACCGGGGCTGGGACGTGGAGTCGCTCTACGACGCCGACCCCGACAGCGCCGGATCCAGCTACGTCAGCGAGGGCGGCTTCCTCTACGACGCCGCCCGCTTCGACCCCGCCCCCTTCGGCATCTCCCCGCGCGAGGCCCTGGCCATGGACCCGCACCAGCGGCTCCTGCTGGAGACCTCCTGGGAGGCGTTCGAGCGGGCCGGCATCGACCCGACGTCCCTGCGCGGCAGCCGGACGGCCGTCTTCGCCGGCGTCATGTACCACGACTACACCGCCCGCCTCGACTCCGTCCCCGAAGGCGTCGAGGGCTTCCTCGGCACCGGCAGCTCCGGCAGCATCGCCTCCGGCCGCGTCGCGTACACCTTCGGCCTCGAAGGCCCCGCCGTCACCGTCGACACGGCCTGCTCGTCCTCCCTGGTCACCCTGCACCTCGCGGTGCAGGCCCTGCGGGCGGGGGAGTGCACCATGGCCCTCGCCGGCGGGGTCACCGTGATGGCGACCCCGGCCACCTTCACCGAGTTCAGCCGCCAGCGCGGCCTGGCCGCCGACGGCCGCTGCAAGCCCTTCGCGGCCGCCGCCGACGGCACCGGCTGGGGCGAGGGCGTCGGCATGCTGCTCGTGGAGCGGCTGTCGGACGCGCAGCGCAACGGACACCCGGTGCTGGCCGTGATCCGCGGCTCCGCGATCAACCAGGACGGCGCGAGCAACGGCCTGACGGCCCCCAACGGGCCCTCGCAGCAGCGCGTCATCCACCAGGCGCTCACCAACGCCCGCCTCACCACCGCCGAGGTGGACGTCGTGGAGGCGCACGGCACGGGTACGACCCTGGGCGACCCGATTGAGGCGCAGGCCGTGCTCGCGACGTACGGGCAGGACCGGCCGGCGGACCGGCCGCTGCTGCTCGGCTCCATCAAATCCAACATCGGTCACACCCAGGCCGCGGCCGGTGTCGCGAGCATCATCAAGATGGTCGAGGCGATGCGGCACGGCGTCGTCCCCAAGACCCTCCACCTCGACGAGCCGACCCCGCACGTGGACTGGGAGGCGGGCGCCGTCTCCTTGATCGGCGAGAGCGTCCCCTGGCCGCGGACCGGTGCCCCGCGTCGTGCGGGTGTGTCGTCGTTCGGGTTCAGCGGGACGAACGCGCATGTGATCGTGGAGCAGGCGCCGGAGGCGGACGCGGATACGGCTGAGTCCGTTGAGCCGGATGTTCGTTCTGGGATGCCGGTGGTGCCGTGGGTGCTGTCGGGCAAGAGCGCGGGGGCGTTGCGGGCGCAGGCGGAGCGGCTGTCCGGCTGGCTGGCGGGTGTGCCGGGTGTGGATCCGCTGGATGTGGGCTGGTCGTTGGCGGCGACGCGTGCGGGGCTGGATCACCGGGCCGTCGTTCTCGGCGATCACGCTGCCGGTGTGGCTGCGGTTGCGTCGGGTTCGCTGGCCGCTGGTGTGGTGACCGGGTCCGTGGTCGGTGGCAAGACCGCCTTCGTGTTCCCGGGTCAGGGCTCGCAGTGGGTGGGCATGGCGGCGGGGCTGCTCGACGCCTCGCCCGAGTTCGCCGCGCGGGTGGATGAGTGTGCGAAGGCGCTGGAGCCCTTCACCGACTGGTCGTTGGTGGATGTGCTCCGGGGTGCCGATGGCGTGCCCTCGCTCGACCGGGTGGATGTCGTGCAGCCGGCTCTGTTCGCGGTGATGGTGTCGTTGGCTGAGGTGTGGCGTTCGGCGGGTGTGCGTCCGGGTGCGGTGATCGGGCATTCGCAGGGTGAGATCGCGGCCGCCTGCGTCGCCGGGATCTTGTCCCTGGAGGACGCGGCTCGTGTCGTGGCTTTGCGGAGTCAGGCGATCGGGCGGGTGCTGGCCGGCTTGGGCGGCATGGTGTCCGTGCCGCTGCCCGCTGCCGAGGTACGTGAGCGGATCGCGCCGTGGGGTGAGGAGCGGATTTCCGTCGCTGCCGTCAACGGCCCGTCTTCCGTGGTCGTCTCCGGCGAGGTCCAGGCCCTGGAGGAGCTCCTCGCCTCGTGTGAGGCGGACGGGGTTCGTGCCAAGCGGATCGCGGTGGACTACGCCTCGCATTCGGCGCAGGTGGAGCTGCTCCGTGAGGAGCTCGACACCCTTCTCGCCCCGATCGTTCCGCAGGCGGCGGAGGTTCCGTTCCTGTCCACGGTCACCGGCGAATGGGTCAGCGGCACCGAGCTGGATGCCGGTTACTGGTTCCGCAACCTGCGTCAGACAGTCGAGCTGGAGCAGGCGACCCGCACGCTCCTGGAGCAGGGCTTCGGTGTGTTCATCGAGTCGAGTCCGCACCCGGTGCTGACCGTCGGCATGCAGGAGACCGTCGAGGACGCGGGCCGCGAGGCTGCGATCCTGGGCTCCCTGCGCCGCAACGAGGGCGGTCTGGAGCGTTTCTGGCTCTCCTTGGGTGAGGCCTACGTCCGCGGCGTGACGGTCGACTGGGACGCGGTCTTCGCCGGCACCGGCGCCCAGCGCGTCGACCTGCCCACCTACGCCTTCCAGCAGGAGCACTTCTGGCTCGAAAGCGGTACCGCCCCGGACGCCGGCCCCGCCGTGTCCCCGGCCGACACCGCCGACGCCCACTTCTGGGAGGCCGTCGAGCGCCAGGACGTGGCCGCCCTCACCGCCGAGCTGGCCATCGACGGGGACGAGACGCTCACCGCTCTCCTGCCCGCGCTGTCCTCCTGGCGGCGCCGTCGGCAGGAGCGCTCCACGGTCGACGGCTGGCGCTACCGGATCACCTGGAAGCCGGCTCCCGAGCCCGCCGCCACCCGTCTCACCGGCACTTGGCTCGTCGCGGTCCCGGAGGCCGGTGAGGGAGCCGACGCCGTCGTGCGCGCGCTCGCCGAACACGGGGCCGATGTACGGCAGATCGCGGTCCCCCGTACCCACGACGCCCGTGCCGAGCTGGTCGAGCGGATCCGTGAGGCACTCGCCGACGGCCCCGCCGTGGCGGGCGTGCTGTCCCTCCTGACCCCCGCCGGGGCCGAAGCGGAGCCGATCGGCTCCGCCGCGCCCGCCGGGGTGATCGCCACCCTCGCGCTCGTCCAGGCCCTCGGTGACGCCGACGTTGCCGCTCCGCTCTGGTGCGTCACCCGTGGCGCGGTGTCCGTGGGCCGTTCCGAGCAGCAGGCCGATCCCGCGCAGGCCCCGATCTGGGGACTCGGCCGCGTCACGGCCCTGGAACACGGCGAGCGTTGGGGCGGTCTGATCGACCTGCCCGCGCAGACCGACGCCCGGACGCTCGGACGACTCGTCGGCGTGCTTGCCGGGGACGCCGCCGAGGACCAGGTGGCCGTGCGGTCCTCGGGGCTCTTCGTGCGACGTCTCGTGCGGGCCCGGCTGGCCGAAACCCCGCCGGTGCGCGAGTGGCGTCCGGCCGGGACGACGCTGGTCACCGGTGGTACGGGCGCCCTGGGTGCGCACGTGGCCCGCTGGCTGGCGGAGAACGGCGCCGAGCACCTGATCCTGACCAGCCGCCGCGGGGCCGAGGCGCCCGGCGCGGACGGGCTGCGCGAGGAACTGACGGCCCTGGGCGCCGAGGTCACGCTCGCCGCCTGCGACGTCAGCGACCGCGACGCCCTCGCCGCCCTCCTGGCCTCCGTCCCCGCCGACCGGCCGCTGACCGCCGTCGTACACACCGCCGCCGTCCTCGACGACGGAGTGATCGAGGCGCTCACGCCCGAGCAGGTCGAGCGCGTCCTGCGGGTCAAGGTGGACGCCACGCTGCACCTGCACGAGCTGACCCGCGACCTCGACCTGTCCGCGTTCGTCCTCTTCTCCTCCTTCGCCGCCACCTTCGGCGCCCCCGGCCAGGGCAACTACGCGCCGGGCAACGCGTTCCTCGACGCCTTCGCCGAGTACCGGCGCGCCGCCGGGCTGCCCGCCACCTCCCTCGCCTGGGGCCCCTGGGGCGACGGAGGCATGGCCGAAGGCGCCGTCGGCGACCGGATGCGCCGCCACGGCGTCATCGAGATGGCTCCCGAGCGGGCCGTCAGCGCACTCCAGCACGCGCTGGACCGTGACGAGACCACGCTGACCGTTGCCGACATGGAGTGGAAGCGCTTCGTCCTGGCCTTCACCTCCGGCCGCGCCCGGCCGCTGCTGCACGACCTGCCCGAGGCGCGGCAGGCCATGGAGCACGCCCGTACCGACGCGGCCGAGGACACCGGCAGCGCCGCCGTCCTCACCCGGCAGCTCGCCGGGCAGCCCGAGGCCGAGCAGGAACGGCTGCTGCTGGAGCTGGTCCGTACCGCCGTCGCCGCCGTCCTCGGCTACGCCGGGCCCGACGCCGTCGAGGCCGGCCGGGCGTTCAAGGAGCTGGGCTTCGACTCCCTCACCTCCGTTGAGCTGCGCAACCGCCTGAACGCCGCCGCCGGCCTCAAGCTGCCGCCCACCCTCGTCTTCGACTACCCGACGCCCACCGTCCTCGCCCGCCACCTGCGGGCAGAGCTCGCCGGGCAGGGCGCGGTCGGCGCCACGCTCGTACCGACTGCCTCCGCCTCCGCGTCCGACGCCGAGCCGATCGCCGTCGTCGCGATGAGCTGCCGCTTCCCCGGCGGCGTCCGCAGCCCCGAGGAACTGTGGCAGCTGCTCGCCTCCGGCGGCGACGCCCTCTCGCAGTTCCCGGCCGACCGGGGCTGGGACGTCGAGGCGCTGTACGACCCCGACCCCAACGCGCAGGGCACCTCCTACACCCGCGAGGGCGGCTTCCTCTCCGACGCGGCCGCCTTCGACCCGGCGTTCTTCGGGATCTCCCCGCGCGAGGCCCTGGCCATGGACCCGCAGCAGCGGCTGCTGCTGGAGACCTCGTGGGAGGTCTTCGAGCGGGCCGGCATCGACCCGGACACCCTCCGCGGCAGCCAGTCCGGCGTGTTCGTCGGGACCAACGGCTCCGACTACTCCCACCTCGTACGGGGTGCGGCCGACGGCCTCGAAGGACACCTGGCCACCGGCAGCGCGGGCAGCGTCGTCTCCGGCCGGCTCTCGTACACCTTCGGCCTGGAGGGCCCGGCGGTCACCGTCGACACGGCCTGCTCGGCATCGCTCGTGGCCCTGCACCTCGCGGTGCAGGCGCTGCGGAGCGGCGAGTGCTCCATGGCCCTGGCCGGCGGTGTGACGGTCATGTCCACGCCTGGCACCTTCATCGAGTTCAGCCGCCAGCGAGGCCTGTCCACCGACGGCCGCTGCAAGGCGTTCTCCGCCGACGCGGACGGCTTCAGCCCGGCCGAGGGCGTCGGCATGCTGCTCGTGGAGCGGCTGTCGGACGCGCGGCGCCACGGGCACCCCGTGCTGGCCGTGGTCCGGGGTACGGCCATCAACCAGGACGGCGCGAGCAACGGCCTGACGGCTCCGAACGGCCCCTCCCAGCAGCGCGTCATCCGCCAGGCCCTGGCCAACGCCCGCCTGACGACGGCCGAGGTGGACGTCGTGGAGGCGCACGGCACGGGTACGACCCTGGGCGACCCGATCGAGGCGCAGGCCCTGCTGGCCACGTACGGGCAGGACCGGCCGGCCGATCAGCCGCTGCTGCTCGGCTCGATCAAGTCCAACATCGGTCACGCGCAGGCCGCCGCCGGCGTGGCCGGTGTGATGAAGATGGTGCTGGCCATGCAGCACGGCATGCTGCCGCAGAGCATCCACATCGCCCAGCCCACCCCGCACGTGGACTGGAGCGCGGGCGAGGTGGCCCTGCTGACCGAACAGCGGGCCTGGCCCGAGACCGGGGGCCGCCCCTGGCGAGCGGGAGTGTCGTCGTTCGGGTTCAGCGGGACCAACGCCCATGCCATCATCGAGCAGGCCCCGGCGGAACAGGGGTCCGACGAACAGGCGACCCCTGCGTCGTCGACCCCCCACCCCCTACTGACCGCGACCACCCCGGACGACACCGGTTCCGACCGACGGACCCCGCTGCCCTGGCCGCTGACGGCCAAGACCGAGAAGGCGCTGCGCGGCCAGGCGGAGCGACTGCTGAACCACCTCGCCACCCGTCCTGACCTGCGACGCGTCGACGTCGGCCACTCCCTGGCCACGACCCGCACGGCACACGACCGGCGCGCGGTACTGATCGGCCGGGACCCCGAGGAACAGCTCGTGGGCCTGGCCGCCCTGGCCGCCGGAGGCACCGCACCCCTGCTCGTCCAGGGGTCGGTCATCGGGGGCAAGAGCGCGTTCGTGTTCCCCGGACAGGGGTCGCAATGGGTGGGCATGGCGGAGGCGCTGTTGGACGCTTCACCCGTGTTTGCTGCCCGGGTGGATGAGTGTGCGAAGGCGCTGGAGCCCTTCACCGACTGGTCGTTGGTGGATGTGCTCCGGGGTGCCGATGGCGTGCCCTCGCTCGACCGGGTGGATGTCGTGCAGCCGGCTCTGTTCGCGGTGATGGTGTCGTTGGCTGAGGTGTGGCGTTCGGCGGGTGTGCGTCCGGGTGCGGTGATCGGGCATTCGCAGGGTGAGATCGCGGCCGCCTGCGTCGCCGGGATCTTGTCCCTGGAGGACGCGGCTCGTGTCGTGGCTTTGCGGAGTCAGGCGATCGGGCGGGTGCTGGCCGGCTTGGGCGGCATGGTGTCCGTGCCGCTGCCCGCTGCCGAGGTACGTGAGCGGATCGCGCCGTGGGGTGAGGAGCGGATTTCCGTCGCCGCGGTCAACGGCCCGTCTTCCGTGGTCGTCTCCGGCGAGGTCCAGGCCCTGGAGGAGCTCCTCGCCTCGTGTGAGGCGGACGGGGTTCGTGCCAAGCGGATCGCGGTGGACTACGCCTCGCACTCCGCGCAGGTCGAACTGCTGCGGGACGAGCTGGCCGAACTCCTCGCCCCGATCGTTCCGCAGGCGGCGGAGGTTCCGTTCCTGTCCACGGTCACCGGTGAGTGGGTGCAGGGGCCGGAGCTGGATGCCGGTTACTGGTTCCGCAACCTGCGTCAGACAGTCGAGCTGGAGCAGGCGACCCGCACGCTCCTGGAGCAGGGCTTCGGTGTGTTCATCGAGTCGAGTCCGCACCCGGTGCTGACGGTCGGGATGCAGGAGACCGTCGAGGACGCGGGCCGCGAGGCCGCGATCCTGGGTTCCCTGCGCCGCAACGAGGGTGGTCTGGAGCGTTTCTGGCTCTCCTTGGGCGAGGCCTACGTCCGCGGCGTGACGGTCGACTGGGACGCGGTCTTCGCCGGCACCGGCGCCCGGCGCGTGGACCTGCCGACCTACGCTTTCCAGTCGCAGCGGTTCTGGCCGGAGGCCGCGGCGGTCGAAGCGGGTGAGCTGACGGGCGAGAGCGTGATCGACGCCCGGTTCTGGGACGCCGTCGAGCGCGAGGACCTCGCCGCGCTCACCGCCGAACTGCGGATCGAGGGCGACCAGCCCCTGACCGCCCTGCTCCCCGCGCTGTCCTCGTGGCGGCGGCAGAGCCGTGAGCAGTCCACCGTCGACGGCTGGCGCTACCGGGTCACTTGGAAGGCCCTGACCGAAGCCACCAGCGCCCGGCTCTCCGGCACCTGGCTGGTCGTCGTGCCCGAGGCGGTCTCCGGAGCGGCCGGTGACGCGGCCGCCGCTGTTCTCCGTACGCTCACCGACCGGGGCGCGGAGGTCCGTACCGTCACCGTGGCCGCCGACGCGGCCGGCCGGGACGCGCTGACCGCCGTCCTGAAGGCCGCCACGGAGGGGGCCCCCGCCCCCGCCGGGGTGCTCTCCCTCCTCGCCCTCGGCGACGACGGGGCCGCGCTGCGCGCCCACGCCGGGCTCCTCGGCACCGCCGTGCTCGTCCAGGCCCTCGGGGACGCCGACGTCGCCGCGCCCCTGTGGTGCGTCACCCGCGGCGCCGTGTCAGTCTCCCGCTCCGAGCGGCTCCAGGATCCGGCGCAGGCCCTGCTGTGGGGCTTCGGCCGCACCGCCGCGCTGGAGTTCCCCGACCGCTGGGGCGGTCTGCTCGACCTGCCCGCGCAGGCCGACGACCGCACGCTCGAACGGCTCGTGGGAGTCCTGGCCGGTGACGGCTCCGAGGACCAGGTGGCGCTCCGCGCCTCCGGGCTGTTCGGCCGGCGTCTGGTCCACGCCCCGCTCGCCGACGCGCCGACCGCGCCCGAGTGGCGTCCGGCCGGGACGACGCTGGTCACCGGTGGTACGGGCGCCCTGGGTGCGCACGTGGCCCGCTGGCTGGCGGAGAACGGCGCCGAGCACCTGATCCTGACCAGCCGTCGCGGGGCCGAGGCGCCCGGCGCGGACGGGCTGCGCGAGGAACTGGCCGCGCTGGGCGCCGAGGTCACGCTCGCCGCCTGTGACGTCAGCGACCGCGACGCCCTCGCCGCCCTCCTGGCCTCCGTCCCCGCCGACCGGCCGCTGACCGCCGTCGTACACACCGCCGGCGTCCTCGACGACGGCGTCATCGACGGGCTGACCCCCGAGCGGTTCGCGACCGTGCTCGCCCCCAAGGCGGACGCGGCGCTCACCCTCCACGAGCTGACCCGCGACCTCGGTCTGTCCGCGTTCGTGCTCTTCTCCGGAGTCGCCGGCACCCTCGGCGACGCCGGACAGGGCAACTACGCGGCCGCCAACTCCTACCTGGACGCCCTCGCCGAGCAGCGGCACGCCGACGGCCTGCCCGCCACCTCGGTGGCCTGGGGCCGGTGGGGTGACAGCGGACTGGCCGCGGGCGGCGCCATCGGAGAGCGGCTCGACCGCGGCGGCGTGCCCGCCATGGCGCCGCGCGCCGCGATCCGGGCGCTCCAGCAGGCCCTCGACCACGCCGAGCCGGCCGTCGCCGTCGCCGACATCCAGTGGGAGCGGTTCACGCCGGGCTACACCGCGGTGCGGCCCAGCCCGTTCCTCGCGGACCTGCCCGAGGTGCGGCGGCTCGCGCAGGCCGCGTCGGCCGCCGGTGAAGCGGGCGGCCCGGCCGGGGGGTTCCCCGGCCGAGGCGCTGCGCCGACGGCTGTCGGTGATGGCGCAGGCCGAACAGGCCCTGGCCGTACTGGAACTGGTCCGCTCCCACGCGGCGACCGCGCTCGGGCACCCCACCACCGACGAGGTCGGCGCGGGCCGCGCGTTCAAGGAGCTCGGCTTCGACTCCCTGATCGCGCTGGAGCTCCGCAACCGCCTGAACGCGGCCACCGGGCTGAAGCTCCCGGCGACGCTGGTCTTCGACCACCCGACCCCCGCGGTCCTGGCCGAGTTCCTGCGCGCCGAGATCGTCCAGGACGGCAGCACCGCGGCCGCCCCCGGCATCGCGGAACTCGAAAAGCTCGAATCGGCGCTGTCCGTCCTCGATCCGGACGGGGAGACGCGGGCCGACATCGCCTCGCGCCTGCAGGCCCTCCTCGCGAAATGGGGTGAACCGCAAGCCCCTTCGAGCGGCGGGGCCGTGGCCGAGAAGCTCCAGGAAGCCACGACCGACGAGCTCTTCGACTTCATCGAGAACGAGCTCGGTATCTAGCAGCACAGCGGACAGCAGGCAGTAGCAGCGCAAGGGTTTGTGACGAACATGGGTGAGGTTCCAATGGCGGATCAGGTAGCGGATCAGGACAAGATCATCGGCTACTTGAAGCGGGTGACGGCCGATCTGCACCAGACACGGCAGCGCCTGCGCGAGGTCGAGGCCCAGGAGCCGGAGCCGATCGCCATCGTCGGCATGGCCTGCAGGTTCCCCGGCGGCATCCAGTCGCCGGAGGACCTGTGGGGCCTCGTCGCGGGAGGCCGGGACGCCATCACCGACTTCCCCACCGACCGCGGCTGGGACATCGAGTCCCTGTACGACGCGGACCCCGACCAGCGGGGCACCTCGTACACCCGCGAGGGTGGATTCCTCGACGGGGTCGGCGAGTTCGACGCCGCGTTCTTCGGGATCAGCCCGCGCGAGACCCTCGGCATGGACCCGCAGCAGCGACTGCTGCTCGAAACGTCCTGGGAGACCTTCGAGCGCGCCGGCATCGACCCGGCGACGCTGCGCGGCAGCAAGGCCGGCGTGTTCATCGGCACCAACGGCCAGGACTACCCCGACCTGCTCCGCGACGGCGTCCCCCAGGGCGTCGAGCAGTACCTCCTCACCGGGAACGCGGCCAGCGTCGTCTCCGGCCGCCTCTCCTACACCTTCGGCCTCGAAGGCCCCGCCGTCACCATCGACACCGCCTGCTCGTCCTCGCTCGTCGCCCTCCACCTCGCGGTGCAGGCGCTGCGGGGCGGCGAGTGCTCGCTGGCGCTCGCGGGCGGTGTCACGGTCATGTCCAGCCCGCGCGCCTTCGTGCAGTTCAGCCGGCAGCGCGGGCTCGCCCCCGACGGCCGGTGCAAGCCGTTCGCCGACGGCGCCGACGGCACCGGCTGGGGCGAGGGCGTCGGAATGCTCCTCGTCGAGAAGCTCTCCGACGCCCGCCGCCTCGGCCACCCCGTACTCGCCGTGGTCCGCGGCTCCGCGATCAACCAGGACGGCGCGAGCAACGGCCTGACGGCCCCCAACGGGCCGTCGCAGCAGCGCGTCATCCGCCAGGCGCTCACCAACGCCGGGCTCACCCCGGCGCAGGTCGACGTCATCGAGGCGCACGGCACCGGCACCACCCTCGGCGACCCCATCGAGGCCCAGGCCATCCTGGCCACCTACGGCCAGAACCGGCCCGAGGGCCGACCGCTGTGGCTGGGCTCCATCAAGTCCAACATCGGGCACACCCAGGCCGCTGCCGGTGTCGCGGGCATCATCAAGATGGTCGAGGCGATACGGCACGGCGTCCTGCCCGAGTCGCTCCACATCGACCAGCCGTCCAGCGCCGTCGACTGGAGTACCGGCGACGTCGAACTGCTCACCCGGGCCGTGCCGTGGCCCGAGACCGGCCAGCCGCGCCGCGCCGGCATCTCCTCCTTCGGCGTCAGCGGCACCAACGCCCACACCGTCATCGAGCAGGCCCCGCCCGCCGACGCACCCGGCGCGGACGCGAAGACCGACGGCACGGGCGCCACCGACAGCGCTGACGCCGCGGTGGACGCGGAAGGTGCCACCGGGCCCGTGCCGCTGCTGGTCTCCGGCCAGGGCGACGACGCCCTGCGCGCCCAGGCCGCCCGCCTCGCCGCCCACCTGCGGGCCCACCCCGCACTCGCGGCGGACCCCGCCGCCCTGACCGACCTCGGCTTCTCCCTCGCCACCAGCCGCTCCGCCCTCGACCGCCGGGCCGTCCTCTTCGCCGCCGACCGCGAGCAGCTGCTGGCCGACCTCGACGCGCTCGCCGCCGGCGAGCAGCCCGCGACCGCCGTCCTCGGCGCCGCCGGCGACGGCAACACCGCCTTCCTCTTCACCGGCCAGGGCAGCCAGCGCGCCGGCATGGGCCGCGAGCTGTACGCCACCCACCCCGGCTTCGCCCGCGCCCTCGACGCGGTCCGCGACGAACTCGACCGGCACCTCGAACGCCCCCTGTACGAGGTGCTGTTCGCCGCCGAAGACACCCCCGAGGCGGCGCTGCTCGACGCGACCGCCTACACCCAGGCCGCCCTGTTCGCCGTCGAGGTCGCCCTCTACCGCCAGCTCGAACAGTGGGGCGTCACCGCCGACTTCCTCATCGGGCACTCCATCGGCGAACTCGCCGCCGCCCACGTCTCCGGCGTCCTCACCCTCCCCGACGCGGCCGCCCTCGTGGCCGCCCGCGGCCGCCTCATGCAGGCCCTGCCCGCCGGCGGCTCGATGATCGCCGTCGAGGCCACCGAGGACGAGGTCACCCCGCTCCTCACCGACCGGGTGTCCATCGCCGCCGTCAACGGCCCCCGCTCCGTGGTCGTCTCCGGCCACGAGGACGCCGCCGAGGAGATCGCCGAGGCCCTGCGCGCCCGCGGCCGGCGCACCAAGCGGCTCACCGTCAGCCACGCCTTCCACTCGCCGCTCATGGACGGCATGCTCGACGCGTTCCGGGAAGCCGCCGAAGCCGTCTCCTACGCGCCGCCCGTCATCCCGATCGTCTCGAACCTCACCGGCGCCTCCGTCACCGCCGAGGAGATCTGCACCGCCGACTACTGGGTCCGCCACGTCCGCGAGGCCGTCCGCTTCCACGACGGGGTACGCGGCCTGGCCGCGCTCGGCGTCACCACCTTCGTCGAGGTCGGCCCCGGCGGAGTCCTCACCGCCCTCGCACAGGACTGCCTCACCGGCGAGAACGACCGGGACGACGCCGTCTTCGTCCCCGCCCTGCGCGCCGACCGCCCCGAACCGGCCGCGTTCGCCGCCGCCGTCGCCCAGGCCCACGCGCACGGCGTCCGGGCCGACTGGTCCGCCGTCTTCGCCGGGCGCGGTGCCACCCGCGTCGACCTGCCCACGTACGCCTTCCAGCGGGGCCACTACTGGCCCGAACAGCCCACCGCCTGGACCGGCGACGTCACCGCCGCCGGCATCGGCTCCGCCGACCACCCGCTCCTCGGCGCCGCCATCGCCCTGGCCGACGGCGACGGCTACCTCTTCACCGGCCGGCTCTCCCTGGCCACCCACCCCTGGCTCGCCGACCACACGGTCATGGACACCGTGCTGCTGCCCGGCACCGCCTTCGTGGAACTCGCCCTCCAGGCCGGCGAGCACACCGGCTGCGAACTCCTCGACGAGCTCACCCTCCAGGCCCCCCTCGCCCTGCCCCCGCACGGCGGCGTCCAGATCCAGCTCGCCGTCGGCGCCCCCGACACCGACGGACGGCGCTCGCTGACCCTGCACTCCCGGCCCGAGGACGCCGCCGACGACACCTGGGGCGAAGGCGCCTGGACCCGGCACGCCACCGGCTTCCTCACCCCCGCCGGCGCCCGCCCCGCGCCGCGCGCCGGCGCCGACCTCACGACCTGGCCGCCGCAGGACGCCACCGCCGTCCCCGTCGAGGGCCTCTACGAGCACCTCACCGCCTCCGGCTTCGCCTACGGACCCGTCTTCCAGGGCCTGACCGCCGCCTGGCAGCGCGCCGACGAGGTCTTCGCCGAGGTCCGCCTGCCCGAGCAGGCGCACGCCGAGGCCGCCCTTTTCGGCCTGCACCCCGCCCTGCTGGACGCCGCCCTGCACGCCGTCGGCATGGGCTCCCTGCTGGAGGACACCGAGCACGGCAGGCTGCCGTTCTCCTGGAGCGGCGTCAGCCTCCGCGCCGTCGGCGCCCGCGCCCTGCGCGTCCGCCTCGCGCCCGCCGGCCAGGACACCGTCTCCGTGGACCTCGCCGACGAGTCCGGCGCGCCCGTCGCCTCCGTCGACGCGCTGCTGCTGCGCCCCGTCACCCCCGACCAGGTACGGGCGGCCCGCACCGCCTTCCACGACTCGCTGTTCCGCGTCGAGTGGAGCCCGCTGGCCCTGCCGGCCGCCACCACCGTCGCCCCCGGCCAGTGGGCCCTGCTCGGCGCGGCCGGGGCCGGCCCCCGCTTCACCGCCGTGCTGCCCACCGCCGCCGCGCACGGCGACCTCGCCGCCCTCGCCGCGGCCATCGAGGCCGGCGGCCCCGTACCGCAGGCCGTCGTCGTCCCCGTCCCCGCCGTGGACGCGCCCGCGCGGACCACCGTCGACGCCGCGCTGTCCGCCGCCGTCCGCGACGCGCTGCACCACGCCCTGGACCTCGCCCGGGCCTGGCTCGCCGACGCCCGCTTCGACGGCTCCCGGCTGGTGTTCGTCACCCACGGCGCCGTCGCCACCGCCGGCGCCTGCGACGTGGCCGACCTGGCGCACGCCCCGCTGTGGGGCCTGCTGCGCTCGGCCCAGTCCGAGCACCCCGACCGGTTCGTCCTGCTCGACCTGGACGACCGCGAGGAGTCCCTGCGCGCCCTGCCCGCAGCGCTCGCCACCGCCGAGCCGCAGCTCGCCCTGCGCGAGGGCCGCGCCGTCGTCCCCCGGCTCGGCCGCGTCCCCGCCCTGCCCGCCCCCGAGGGGCAGGAGGCCCGCCCGCTCGACGCGGACGGCACCGCCCTGGTCACCGGCGCCACCGGCACCCTCGGCGGGCTCGTCGCCCGCCACCTGGTCACCGAACACGGCGTCCGCCGCCTGCTGCTGACCAGCCGCCGCGGCGAGGCCGCCGCCGGAGCCGGCGAACTCCTCGAAGAACTCCGCGCCCTGGGCGCCGAGGCCACCCTCGCCGCCTGCGACGTCGCCGACCGCGAGGCCCTCGCCGCGCTGCTGGCCTCCGTACCGGCCGAACACCCGCTGACCGCCGTCGTCCACACCGCCGGCGTCCTCGACGACGGCATCCTCGAGGCGCTCACCCCCGAGCGGCTCGACCACGTCCTGCCCGCCAAGGTCGACGCGGCCGTCCACCTGCACGAACTGACCCGCGACGCCGACCTCGCCGCGTTCGTCCTGTTCTCCGCCGCCGCCGGCACCCTCGGCGCCGCCGGACAGGCCAACTACGCCGCCGCCAACACCTTCCTCGACGCCCTCGCCCACCGCCGCCGCGCCGAAGGCCTGCCCGCCACCGCGCTCGCCTGGGGCCTGTGGGCCGAACGCAGCGGCATGACCGGCGACCTCGCCGACACCGACCTGGAGCGGATCTCCCGCGCCGGAGTCGCCGCGCTGTCCTCCGCCGAGGGCCTCGCCCTCATGGACACCGCCCGCGCCACCGGCGAGGCCACCGCCGTCCCGATGCACCTCGACCTGGCCGCCCTGCGCCAGGCCGACGCGAGCATGGTGCCCCCGCTGCTGCGCGGCCTGGTCCGGCCCGCCGCGCGCCGGGCCGCCGCCGCCCAGGGCGCCGCGCCCGCCGACGGCCTCACCGAGCGGCTGCTGCCGCTGACCGCCGCCGAGCGCGACCGGCTGCTGCTGGCCACCGTCCGCGTCCAGGTCGCCGCCGTCCTCGGCTTCCCCGGCCCCGACGCAGTCGACCCCGGCCGGGCCTTCAAGGAACTCGGCTTCGACTCGCTCACGGCCGTCGAGCTGCGCAACCGCCTCGGCTCGGCCACCGGCGTCCGGCTGCCCGCCACTCTCGTCTTCGACTACCCCACCCCGAACGCGCTCGCCGCGTTCCTGCGCACCGAACTCCTCGGTGACCAGGCGGCCCAGGCCCCGGCCGCCACCACCGCCACCACCCGGGCCGTCGCCGACGAGCCCATCGCCATCGTCGCCATGAGCTGCCGCTACCCCGGCGGTGTCAACACCCCCGAGGAGCTGTGGCAGCTCGTCGCCGGCTCCGCCGACGCGATCTCCCCGTTCCCCACCGACCGCGGCTGGAACCTCGACGCGCTCTACGACTCCGACCCCGGCCGGGCCGGCACCTCGTACACCCGCGAGGGCGGCTTCCTGCACGACGCCGCCGACTTCGACCCGGACGTCTTCGGCATCAACCCGCGCGAGGCCCTCGCCATGGACCCGCACCAGCGGCTCCTGCTGGAGACCTCCTGGGAGGCCTTCGAACGCGCCGGGATCGACCCCGCCTCCGTCCGCGGCAGCCGCACCGGCGTCTTCGCCGGCGTCATGTACCACGACTACCTGACCCGGCTCCCGGCCGTCCCCGAGGGCCTGGAGGGCTACCTCGGCACCGGCACCGCCGGAAGCGTCGCCTCCGGCCGCATCTCCTACACCTTCGGCCTCGAAGGCCCCGCCGTCACCATCGACACGGCCTGCTCCTCCTCCCTCGTCGCCCTGCACTTGGCCGCGCAGGCCCTGCGCAGCGGAGAATGCGACATGGCGCTCGCCGGCGGCGTCACCGTCATGTCCACCCCGGACACCTTCATCGACTTCAGCCGCCAGCGCGGCCTGTCCACCGACGGCCGCTGCAAGTCCTTCTCCGCCGACGCCGACGGCACCGGCTGGGCCGAGGGCGCCGGCATGATCCTCGTCGAGCGGCTCTCCGACGCCCGCCGCAACGGCCACCCGGTCCTGGCCGTCGTCCGTGGCACCGCCGTGAACCAGGACGGCGCCTCCAACGGCCTCACCGCCCCCAACGGGCCCTCCCAGCAGCGCGTCATCCGCGAGGCCCTCGCGCACGCCGGACTGACCACCGCCGACGTCGACGCCGTCGAGGCCCACGGCACCGGCACCACCCTCGGCGACCCCATCGAGGCCCAGGCCCTGCTCGCCACCTACGGCCAGAACCGGCCCGAGGACCGGCCGCTGCGGCTGGGCTCCATCAAGTCCAACATCGGCCACACCCAGGCCGCCGCCGGCGCCGCGGGCATCATCAAGATGGTGCAGGCGATGCGCCACGGCGTCCTGCCCGCGTCGCTGCACATCGGCGAGCCGTCCCCGCACATCGACTGGAGCGCCGGCGCCGTCGAACTGCTGACGGAAGCCGCCGCCTGGCCCGAGACGGGCCGCCCCCGCCGCGCGGGCATCTCCTCCTTCGGCGTCAGCGGCACCAACGCGCACGTCATCATCGAACAGCCGCCCGCCCAGCAGGACACGGACCGCGACGGCGACCCGGCCGGCGCGGCCGCCGAGTCCGCCGCCCCGCTGCCGTTCCTCCTCTCCGGCCGGACCCCCGACGCGCTGCGCGCCCAGGCCGCCCGGCTCGCCGACCACCTCGCGCTGCACCCCGAGGCGGACCCGGCCGACGTGGCGTTCTCCCTGGCCACCACCCGTACCGCCCTGGACCGCAGGGCCGTCGTCGTCGCCGGCGACCGTGACGGACTCCTCACCGGACTCGCCGCCCTCGCCGAGGGCCGCGACAGCGCCCGGCTCGTGCGGCACGACGCCGCCGACGGCCGGCTCGCCGTCCTCTTCACCGGACAGGGCAGCCAGCGCCCCGGCATGGGCCGCGAACTGTACGCCGCCCACCCCGCCTTCGCCGCCGCCCTCGACGAGGTGTGCGCCGCCCTGGACCCGCACCTCGAACAGCCCCTCAAGGACATCCTGTTCGCCGAGGACGGCGACCTCCTGAACCGGACCGGCCACACCCAGCCCGCCCTGTTCGCGCTGGAGACCGCGCTCTACCGCCTCGTCGCGTCCTGGGGCGTGCACCCCGACTTCGTCGCCGGCCACTCCATAGGCGAGATCACCGCCGCGCACGTCGCGGGCGTCCTCTCGCTGCCCGACGCGGCCGCCCTCGTCGCCGCCCGCGGCCGCCTCATGGAAGCACTGCCCCAGGGCGGCGCCATGATCGCGCTGACCGCCACCGAGGACGAGGTCCGGCCGCTGCTCGCCGGCCACGAGGACCGGATCGGCATCGCCGCCGTCAACTCCGCCTCCGCCGTCGTCGTCTCAGGCGAGGAGACCCTCGCGCTGGAGATCGCCGCCGAGTTCGAGCGGCGCGGCCGCCGGACCAAGCGGCTCACCGTCAGCCACGCCTTCCACTCCCCGCTGATGGACGGCATGCTCGACGCCTTCCGCGACGTCGCCGCCTCCCTCACCTACCACGCGCCCGTCATCCCCGTCGTCACCCACCTCACCGGAGCCGTGGCGGGCGACGAACTGCGCACCCCCGAGCACTGGGTCTCCCACGTCCGCGAGGCCGTCCGCTTCCTCGACGGCATCCGCACCCTGGACGCCGAGCACGTCACCACGTACCTCGAACTCGGCCCGCAGGGCGTCCTGTCCGGCCTCGGACGCGACTGCCTCACCGACACCGACGACGCCACCGACGCCGTGTTCGTCCCCGCCCTGCGCCGCGACCGCGGCGAGGCCGAGGCGCTCACCGCCGCGATGGCCGCCGTCCACACCCGCGCCGTCCCCCTCGACTGGCCCGCGTACTTCGCCGCGACCGGCGCCCGCCGCGTCGACCTGCCCACGTACGCCTTCCAGCGCCGCCGGTTCTGGCTCGAAGCCCCCGCCGGATTCATCGGGGACGTCGAATCGGCGGGCCTGGGCGCCGCCCACCACCCGCTGCTCGGCGCCGCCGTCCCGCTCGCCGACGGCGAGGGCTTCCTGTTCACCGGCCGCCTCTCCCTCGACACCCACCCCTGGCTCGCCGACCACGCCGTCATGGGTACGGTCCTGCTGCCCGGCACCGCCTTCGTCGAACTCGCCGTCCGCGCAGGCGACCAGGCCGGCTGCGACGTCCTCGAGGAACTCACCCTCGAAGCCCCGCTGGTCCTCGCCCCGCACGCCGCGGTACGCCTCCAGATCGTGGTCAGCGCACCCGACCAGGACGGCCGACGGACCCTCGACCTGTACTCCGGCGACCCCGACGCCGCCGACGACGAGCCCTGGACCCGGCACGCCGCGGGCGTCCTCGCCACCGGCGCGCCGCGCCCCGCCTTCGACCTCACCGCCTGGCCCCCGCCCGGCGCCGAGGCCGTCACCGTCGACGGCCTGTACGAGCACCTCGGCCAGGGCGGCTTCGCCTACGGGCCCGTCTTCCAGGGCCTGCGCGCCGCCTGGACCCTCGGCGACGACGTCTACGCCGAGGTGGCCCTGCCCGACGACCGGCACACCGAGGCCACCCGCTTCGGCCTGCACCCGGCGCTCCTCGACGCCGCCCTGCACGCCACGTTCGTCTCCTCCGACGGCGACCGGCAGGCCGGACTGCCGTTCTCCTGGCGCGGGGTGTCCCTGCACGCCGTCGGGGCGTCCGCGCTGCGCGTCCGCCTCACCGCGGACGGCGCCGACTCCCTCTCCTCCAGCTGGCCGACACGACCGGCGCGCCCGTCGCCACCGTCGACCACCTGATCGTCCGGCCCGTCTCCGCCGACCGGCTGGCCGGCGCCTCCCGCGCCGCCTACCACGAGTCGCTGTTCCGGATCGAGTGGGCCACCGTCCCGCTCCCGCCCGCCCCCGCCGGCGCCCCCGCGGCCCCCTGGGCCGTCATCGCCCCGGGCTCCGCCGCCGGCTCGGCCTCAGGCACTGACTCCGCCCCGGGCTCCGCCGCTGGCTCGGCCTCAGGCACTGACTCCGGCTCGGGCGCCGACTCCGGCTCTGCCGCTGCCGCTGCCGCCGACTCCGGTTCCGACTCCGGTTCCGGCTCCGGCACCGTCGCTGCCGCTGCCGCTGCCGCTGCCGCTGCCGGTGCCGCCGACTCCGGCTCCGGCACCGGCTCCGGAAGTGCCGCGCTGCCCGGGCCGGTCCACGCCGACCTCGTCGCCCTCGGCGCGGCCCTCGACGCCGGCGCCCCGGCTCCCGCCTACGTCCTCGCCCCCTGCCCGTCCGCCCCGGCGGGGGCGCTCACCCCGGACGCCGTCCGTGCCGCCACGCACCGGGCACTCGCCCTGGTCCAGGGCTGGCTCGGCGACGACCGGTTCGCCGCGTCCCGCCTGGTGTTCGTCACCCGCGGCGCCGTCGCCACCCCGGGCGACTGGGACCTCGCCGACCCGGTCCACGCCCCCGTCTGGGGCCTGGTCCGCTCCGCGCAGTCGGAGAACCCCGACCGCTTCGTCCTGGCCGACCTCGACGCCGCCACCCCCGCCGAAACACTGGCCGAAACACTGGCCGAGGCACTGGCCGCCGCCCTCGCCACCGGCGAACCGCAGCTCGCGATCCGCCGCGGCACCGTCCACGCGCCCCGCCTCGCCCGCGTCCCCGCGACCACGCCGCTGACCCCGCCCCCGGGCGAGTCCGCCTGGCGCATGGACATCCAGGACAAGGGCACCCTCGACCACCTCACCCTGGTCCCCAGCCCCGAGTCCGAGGCGCCCCTGGAGCCCGGCCAGGTCCGCGTCGCCGTCCGCGCCGCCGGCCTCAACTTCCGCGACGTGCTCAACGCCCTCGGCATGTACCCCGGCGACCCCGGCCTGATGGGCAGCGAAGGCGCCGGCACCGTCGTCGAGACCGGCCCCGGCGTCACCGACCTCGCCCCCGGCGACCGCGTCATGGGCATGCTGCCCGGCGCCTTCGGCCCGCTGGCCGTCGTCGACCGCCGCATGATCGCCCCGATGCCCGAGGGCTGGACCTTCGCCGAGGCCGCCGCCGTGCCGATCGTCTTCATGACGGCGTACTACGCACTCAACGACCTCGGCGGCCTGCGCGAGGGCGAAACCCTCCTCGTCCACGCCGCCGCCGGCGGCGTCGGCATGGCCGCCGTCCAGCTGGCCCGCCACTGGGGCGCCGACGTCTACGCCACCGCCAGCCCCGCCAAGTGGGACACCCTGCGCGGACTCGGCCTGACCGACGACCGGATCGCCTCCTCCCGCACCCTCGACTTCGAGGAGACCTTCCGCACCGCCACCGCCGGACGCGGCGTCGACGTCGTCCTCGACTCCCTCGCCCGCGAATTCGTCGACGCCTCCCTGCGGCTCCTGCCGCGCGGCGGACGCTTCGTCGAGATGGGCAAGACCGACGTCCGCGACCCCCGGGACGTCGCCGCCGCCCACCCCGGCGTCAGCTACCAGGCGTTCGACCTCACCGAGGCCGGCCTCGACCGCATCCAGGAGATGCTCACCGAGCTCCTCGCCCTCTTCCGGGCCGGCTCCCTGCGCCCCCTGCCCGTCTCCGCATGGGACCTGCGCCAGGCCCCCGAGGCCTTCCGCTACCTCAGCCAGGCACGCCACGTCGGCAAGATCGTGCTCACCGTGCCCGCCGACTGGAACCCTGACGGCACCGTCCTCATCACCGGCGGCACCGGCACCCTCGGCGCACTCGTCGCCCGGCACGCCGTCACCGTCAGGGGCGCCCGCCGCCTCGTCCTGACCAGCCGCCGCGGCGAGGCCGCCGCCGGCGCCGCCGAACTCGCCGCGGAGCTGCGCGCCCTCGGCGCCGACGTCACCGTCGCCGCCTGCGACGCCGCCGACCGCGAGGCCCTCGCCGCGCTGCTGGCCTCCGTACCGGCCGAACACCCGCTGACCGCCGTCGTCCACACCGCCGGCGTCCTCGACGACGGCATCGCCGAGGCCCTCACCCCGGAACGGATCGACCACGTCCTGCGGCCCAAGGCCGACGCCGCGCTCCACCTGCACGAGCTGACCCGCCACCACGACCTGGCCGACTTCGTCCTCTTCTCCTCCGCCGCCGGCACCTTCGGCGGCGCCGGCCAGGCCAACTACGCGGCCGCGAACGTCTTCCTCGACGCCCTCGCCCGCCACCGCCAGGCCCACGGCCTGCCCGGCACCTCCCTCGGCTGGGGCCTGTGGGCCGAGGCCAGCGGCATGACCGGCGAGCTCGACACCGCCGACAAGGACCGCATGACGCGCTCCGGCGTCCTCGGCCTCTCCTCCGAAGAGGGTCTCGCCCTCCTCGACACCGCCCACCACACCGGCGACGCCCACCTCGTCCCCATGCAGCTCGACCTCGCGCCGCTGCGCCAGGCCGACGCGAGCATGGTGCCCGCGCTGCTGCGCGGCCTCGTGCGCGCCCCCGCCCGCCGGGCCGCCCAGGCCACCGCGGCCGGGACCGGAACCCCGCTGGTGGAGCAGCTCGTACGCCTTCCCGAGAACGAGCGCGACGCGCTCCTGCTCGACCTCGTACGCGACCAGGTGGCCGCCGTCCTCGGCCACGCCACCCCCGACGCCGTCGAACCCGGCCGCGCCTTCAAGGACCTCGGCTTCGACTCGCTGACCGCCGTCGAGTTCCGCAACCGCCTCGGCGCCGCCGCCGGGGTCCGGCTGCCCGCCACCCTCGTCTTCGACTACCCCACCCCCACGGTGCTCGCCGGCTACCTCAAGGACGAACTCCTCGGCTCCGAGGCCGCTGCCGCCGCCCTCACGGTCCGGTCGGCCGCCGCCGAGGCCGACGACCCCATCGCCATCGTCGCCATGAGCTGCCGCTTCCCCGGCGGCGTCCGCAGCCCCGAGGACCTGTGGGAGCTGCTCGCCGAGGGCCGCGACGGCATCGCCCACCTCCCCGCGGACCGAGGCTGGGACACCGAGGCGCTCTACGACCCCGACCCGGACAACCCCGGCACCTCGTACGCCAGCGAAGGCGGCTTCTTCTACGACGCCCCCCACTTCGACCCGGCGTTCTTCGGGATCAACCCGCGCGAGGCCCTCGCCATGGACCCGCAGCAGCGGCTGCTGCTGGAGACCTCCTGGGAGGCCTTCGAGCGCGCCGGGATCGACCCGACGGGCCTGCGCGGCGGACAGGTCGGCGTGTTCGTCGGCCAGATGCACAACGACTACGTGTCCCGCCTGAACACCGTCCCCGAAGGCGTCGAGGGCTACCTCGGCACCGGCGGCTCCAGCAGCATCGCCTCCGGCCGCGTCTCCTACACCTTCGGCTTCGAGGGCCCGGCCGTCACCGTCGACACCGCGTGCTCCTCCTCGCTGGTCGCCCTGCACCTCGCGGCGCAGGCCCTGCGGGCCGGCGAGTGCTCCCTCGCCCTGGCGGGCGGCGTCACCATCATCACCACCCCCGACGTCTTCACGGAGTTCAGCCGCCAGCGCGGCCTCGCCGCCGACGGCCGCTGCAAGCCGTTCGCGGCCGCCGCCGACGGCACCGCGTGGGGCGAGGGCGTCGGCATGCTGCTCGTCGAGCGGCTCTCCGACGCCCGCCGCAACGGCCACCAGGTCCTCGCGGTCGTACGCGGCACCGCCGTCAACCAGGACGGCGCCTCCAACGGTCTGACCGCCCCGAACGGTCCGTCCCAGCAGCGCGTCATCCGCCAGGCCCTCGCCAACGCGGGCCTCGCCTCCGCCGACGTCGACGCCGTCGAGGCCCACGGCACCGGCACCCGGCTCGGCGACCCCATCGAGGCGCAGGCCCTGCTCGCCACCTACGGCCAGGACCGCCCCGCGGACCGGCCGCTGTGGCTGGGCTCCGTCAAGTCCAACTTCGGCCACACCCAGGCCGCGGCGGGCGTCGCCGGCATCATCAAGATGGTCCAGGCGATGCGCCACGGCGTCCTGCCGCAGACCCTGCACGTGGACGAGCCGTCCCCGCACGTGGACTGGTCGGCGGGCGCGGTCTCGCTGCTCACCGAACAGCGGGCTTGGCCCGAGACCGGCCGCCCGCGCCGCGCCGGCATCTCCTCCTTCGGCATGAGCGGTACGAACGCGCACGCCATCGTCGAACTCCCGGAGAGCCCCGCCACCCCGGCCGCCCCCGCCGTCCCGGTCGCACCGGCGGCGCTCCCGTGGCACCTGACCGCCCGCACCCCCGAGGCCCTGCGGGCCCAGGGCGAGCGGCTCCTGTCCCACCTGGAGGCACACCCGCAGACGGCGCCGGCCGACATCGGCCACTCGCTGGCGACCGGCCGGGCCGTGTTCGACCACCGCGCGACCGTGGTCGCCGCCGACCTCGACGGCTTCCGCACCGGCCTGGCCGCCCTCGCCGAGGGCCGCTCGGCGGCGGGCCTGGTCCAGGGCGCGCCGACGGCGGGCGGAAAGCTCGCCCTCCTCTTCACGGGGCAGGGCAGCCAGCGGCTGGGCATGGGACGCGAGCTCTACGAGACCTACCCGGCCTTCGCGGCCGCGCTCGACGCGGTGTCCGAGCGGCTTGGCCTCGAACTGCCGCTGAAGGACGTCCTGTTCGGTTCCGATGCCGCTGTTCTGGACCGTACGGAGTTCACGCAGCCGGCGTTGTTCGCGGTCGAGGTGGCGTTGTTCCGCCTCGTCGAGTCGTGGGGTGTGAAGCCGGACTTCCTGTCGGGTCACTCGATCGGTGAGATCGCCGCCGCGCATGTTGCGGGTGTGTTCTCGCTGGAGGACGCGTGCACGCTGGTCGCGGCGCGCGGCCGCCTGATGCAGGCGCTGCCCGCGGGTGGGGTCATGATCGCGGTGGAGGCGTCGGAGGACGAGGTCCTGCCGATGCTGACCGACCGCGTCAGCATCGCGGCCGTCAACGGCCCGCGCTCGGTGGTCATCGCCGGTGACGAAGACGCGGCGGCCGCGGTCGCCGAGTCGTTCGCCGACCGGAAGGCCAAGCGGCTGACCGTCAGCCACGCTTTCCACTCGCCCCACATGGACGGCATGCTCGACGCCTTCCGCCAGGTGGCGGAGGGGCTGGCGTACGCGAGCCCCCGGATCCCGGTCGTCTCCAACCTGACCGGCGCGCTGATCACCGACGAGATGGGCTCGGCCGACTTCTGGGTCCGCCACGTCCGCGAGGCGGTCCGCTTCCTGGACGGCGTCCGCGCCCTGGAGGCCGCCGGAGTCACGACGTACCTCGAACTCGGCCCCGACGGCGTGCTCTCCGCGATGGCACAGACCTGCCTGACCGACGACAGCGGCTCCGCGGCCTTCGCCCCCGCCCTGCGCGCGGGACGCGACGAGCCCGAGACCCTGCTCTCGGCGCTTTCCACCGCGTACGTGCGCGGCACCGCCGTCGACTGGCCCGCGTTCTACGCCCCGCTCGGGGTCCGGCGCGTCGACCTGCCGACGTACGCCTTCCAGCGCAGCGTCTACTGGCTCGACGCCGGCCGCGCGGACGGCGACGTCGCGGCGGCCGGGCTCGGCACCGCCGACCACCCGCTGCTCGGCGCCGAGGTCCAACTGCCCGACTCCGACGGCCACCTCTTCACCGGACGGCTGTCGCTGACCACCCACCCCTGGCTCGGGGACCACCGGGTCATGGACTCCGCCCTCCTGCCCGGCACGGCCTTCGTCGAGCTCGCGCTCCGGGCCGGCGAGCACGTCGGCTGCGACCTGGTCGACGAACTCACCCTGGAAGCCCCCCTCGTGCTGCCCGAGCACGGCGGCGTACAGCTGAGGCTCTCCGTCGGAGCGGCCGACGCGTCGGGCCGGCGCCGCAGCCTCACCCTCCACTCCCGTCCCGAGGGCGTGGATCCGGATGCGCCGTGGACGCGGCACGCCGTCGGTGTGCTCGCCACCGGGGCCGACCAGGCCCCGCAGAGCCTCACCGAGTGGCCGCCGGCCGGAGCGGAGGCCGTCCCCGTGGAGGGCCTGTACGAGGGCCTCGCGGAATCCGGATTCGGGTACGGCCCGGTGTTCCAGGGCCTGCGGGCCGCCTGGCGCCAAGACGACACCTACTACGCCGAGGTCGCGCTCCCCGAGGCGGCCGACGACGACGCCGCACGGTTCGGCCTGCACCCCGCCCTCCTCGACGCGTCCCTGCACGCGCTCGGACTGCGCACCGCGGACGCCGCCGGCGGCGAAGGACGGCTCCCGTTCTCCTGGTCCGGTGTCTCCCTGCACGCGGTCGGCGCCTCGGCGCTCCGGGTGCGCCTGACCACCGCCCGCAACGGCGAGGTCGCCCTCACCATCGCCGACACCACGGGGGCCCCGGTGGCCTCGGTCGCCGGCCTGGCCCTGCGATCCGTCAGCCGGGACCAGCTCGACACCACGCCGGACCTGACCCGTGACGCCCTGTTCCGTGTGGAGTGGGCGGAGGCGGCCGGTGGCGGCTCCTTCGACGACTGGCTGATGTGGGGTGAGGAGGACGGGACTCCGGCGGCGCTGGTGGTGCCGTGCGTGGAGCCGACCGGCGGCGATGTCGTCGGCGCGGTGCACGCCGGGACGGCCCGGGTGCTGGGTCTGCTGAACGACTGGCTGGCCGACGAGCGGTCGGCGCAATCGCGTCTGGTGTTCCTGACCCGGGGCGCGGTGGCCGCCGTACCGGGTGAGGACGTGTCCGACCTGGCGCACGCGCCGGTGTGGGGTCTGGTGCGCTCGGCGCAGTCGGAGAACCCGGGCCGTCTCGTCCTGGTCGACATCGACGCCGAGGGTGACGTCGAGGCCGGGCTGTCGGCCGCGCTGGCCTCGGGCGAGTCCGAGGTCGCGGTGCGGGGTGGCGCGGTTCTGGTGCCGAGGCTGGCGCGTACGGCGGTCGCCGCTGGTGCGGGCGTCGAGTGGGATGCCGATGGCACGGTGTTGGTGACGGGTGCGAGTGGTTCGCTGGGCGGGCTGTTTGCCCGGCATCTGGTCGCCGAGCACGGTGTTCGGCGTCTGCTGCTGGTGAGCCGTCGTGGTGAGGCGGCGGAGTTGTCGGCCGAGCTCGTCGGTCTGGGCGCTGAGGTGTCGTGGGCGGCGTGTGATGTGGCCGACCGTGAAGCGCTGGCCGCGGTACTCGCCGGCGTTCCTGCGGAGCACCCGCTGACGGCGGTCGTGCACACGGCCGGTGTCCTTGACGACGGTGTGGTCGGTTCGCTGACCGCCGAGCGTCTGTCGGCCGTACTCCGGCCGAAGGTCGATGCGGCGTGGAACCTGCACGAGCTCACCCAGGACCTGGACCTCTCCGCGTTCGTGCTGTTCTCCTCGGCCGCTGGTGTCTTCGGTGGCGCCGGCCAGGCCAACTACGCGGCGGGCAACACCTTCCTGGACGCCCTGGCCGCCCACCGCCGGGCCCAGGGTCTGGCCGCCACCTCCCTCGCCTGGGGCCTGTGGACCGGGGTCGGCGGCATGGGCGGTGACCTGGCCGACGGCGACCGCGACCGCATCAACCGCGGCGGCATCGGCGTCCTCGCGCCGGAGACCGGCCTCGCCCTCTTCGACGCGGCCCGCCGCACGGACGACCCGCTGCTCGTACCCCTCCCGCTCGACCTGGCCGCCCTCCGCGCCCAGGCACGCACCGGCATGGTTCCCGACCTGCTGCGCGGCCTGGTCCGCGTACCGGCACGCCGGGCGGTCGGCCAGGGTGCCACGGCCGACGGGGCCGCGCTCCGTACGCGGCTGTCCGCGCTGCCCGCCGAAGAGCGGGAGGCGGCCCTGCTGGAGACGGTCCGGGCCGAGGTGGCCGCCGTACTCGGCCACGCCTCGACCGACGAGGTGCCGGCCGACCGGGCGTTCAAGGAGCTCGGCTTCGACTCCCTGACCTCGGTCGAGCTGCGCAACCGCCTCGGCGCCGCCATCGGCGAACGGCTGCCCGCCACGCTCGTCTTCGACTACCCCACGCCGAGCGCGCTCGCGGCGTACCTGCGGACCGAGGTCCTGGGCCTGTCCCTGACCCCGGACGAGGAGACGGCCGCCGCGGCCACCGCCGTGCCCGCGTCCCTCGGCGCCGCGCTCCACGACGACCCCATCGCGATCGTCGGCATGAGCTGCCGCTACCCCGGCGGGGTCGA
>NZ_JAPEPX010000008.1 GCF_026339935.1 Streptomyces sp. NBC_01551 | reverse complement strand
CCCGCTGACGGCGGTCGTGCACACGGCGGGTGTCCTTGATGACGGTGTGGTCGGTTCGCTGACGGCCGCGCGTCTGTCGGCGGTGCTGCGTCCGAAGGTGGATGCGGCGTGGAACCTGCACGAGCTCACCCAGGACCTGGACCTCTCCGCGTTCGTGCTGTTCTCGTCTGCCGCCGGTGTGTTCGGTGGCGCGGGGCAGGCCAACTACGCGGCGGGCAACACCTTCCTGGACGCCCTGGCCGCGCACCGTCGGGCCCAGGGTCTGGCGGCCACGTCCCTGGCTTGGGGTCTGTGGGCCGAGGTCGGTGGCATGGGTGGTGCTCTGGACGCCGAGGACGTGTCCCGACTCGGCCGTGGCGGTGTCAACGCCCTCACCGCCGTTGAAGGCACGGCGTTGTTCGACGCCGCCTGCGCCGCCGGGCAGCCGCTGCTCGTGCCGGTCAAGCTCGACCTGGCCGCCCTCCGGGCCCAAGCCGGCAGCGGGATGCTCCCGCCGCTGCTCTCGGGCCTGGTCCGCACGCCCGCTCGCCGCGCCGCCGACACCACCGCACCCGACGCATCCGGACCGGCGGCACGCCTCGTCGGCCTGACGGACGCCGAACAGCTGCTCTTCGTACTGGACTTGGTACGTAATCAGGTCGCTGCGGTGCTCGGCCACGCCGGGCCCGAGGCGGTCGAGGCCGACCGTTCCTTCCGCGAGCTGGGCTTCGACTCCCTGACCGCCGTCGAGCTGCGCAACCTGATCGGCGCCGCCACCGGGCTGCGCCTGCCCGCCACCCTCGTCTTCGACTACCCGACCTCCACGGTCCTGGCCGACCACCTGCGGGCCGAGCTGCTCGGAACGGTGCCGGCCGCGCCGTCCGCACCGGTGGCCGTCGCGGTCCGCGACGACGAGCCGATCGCGATCGTGGGTCTGGGCTGCCGGTACCCCGGTGGCGTCGAGAGCCCGGAAGCCCTGTGGCAGCTCGTCCTGGAGGGTCGGGACGTCATCTCCGGGTTCCCCGACGACCGCGGCTGGGACGTCGACGCCCTCTTCGACACCGACCCCGGCCACGAGGGCACGAGCTATGCCCGCGAGGGCGGCTTCCTCTCCGACGCCTCCGCCTTCGACCCGGCGTTCTTCGGGATCTCGCCGCGCGAAGCCGTGGCCATGGACCCGCAGCAGCGCCTGCTCCTGGAAACCTCCTGGGAGGCGTTCGAACGGGCCGGCATCGACCCGCGGACCCTGCGCGGCAGCCGGACCGGCGTTTTCGCCGGCGTCATGTACCACGACTACGCCTCCCGGCTCGCGGCACTGCCCGAAGGCGTCGAGGGCTTCCTCGGCACGGGCAACGCGGCCAGCGTGATCTCCGGCCGGCTCTCGTACACCTTCGGCCTGGAGGGCCCGGCGGTCACCGTCGACACCGCCTGCTCCTCCTCCCTGGTGGCCCTGCACCTCGCCGTGCAGGCGCTGCGCAGCGGGGAATGCTCGCTCGCCCTGGCGGGCGGCGTGACCGTGATGGCGACTCCCGCGGCCTTCGTGGAGTTCAGCCGGCAGCGGGGCCTCGCGGCCGACGGCCGCTGCAAGGCGTTCTCCGCCGACGCCGACGGCACGGGCTGGTCCGAAGGCGCCGGGGTGCTCCTGGTGGAGCGCCTCTCCGACGCCCGCCGCAACGGGCACCCGGTGCTGGCCGTGGTCCGGGGTACGGCGATCAACCAGGACGGCGCGAGCAACGGCCTGACGGCCCCCAACGGGCCCTCGCAGCAACGCGTCATCCGCCAGGCCCTCTCCAACGCCGGTCTGTCCGCCGCCGACGTCGACGCGGTGGAGGCCCACGGCACGGGCACGACCCTCGGCGACCCGATCGAGGCCCAGGCGCTCCTGGCCACCTATGGGCAGGACCGCCCGGCGGACCGGCCGCTGCTCCTCGGCTCGATCAAGTCCAACATGGGCCACACGCAGGCCGCCGCCGGTGTCGCCGGGATCATCAAGATGGTCATGGCGATGCGGCACGGGGTCCTGCCCAAGACGCTGTACGTGGACCAGCCGACCCCGCACGTCGACTGGGCGGCGGGAGCCGTGAGCCTTCTGGACTCGGCCACGGACTGGCCGCGGACGGGCCGCCCGCGCCGGGCCGCCGTCTCCTCGTTCGGCTTCAGCGGCACCAACGCCCACGCCGTCATCGAGCAGGCCCCCGAGCCGGTGGAGCCCGAGGCGGGGACCGTGCCGGCCCGGGTGCCGGGCAGCCTGCCGTGGCTCCTCTCGGCGAAGGACCCGCAGGCCCTGCGCGACCAGGCCGCGCGCCTGGCGGCGCATGTGGTCGAGCACCCCGAACTGTCCCTCGTGGACGTCGGCCACGCCCTGGCCACGAGCAGGACCGCCCTCGACCGGCGCGCCGCCGTGGTCGCGGAGGACCGCGAGGGCTTCCTGGCCGGTCTCGCCGCGCTCGCCGAGGGCGAGTGGGCGGCCGGCCTGCTGGAAGGCTCGCCGACCGTCGGCAAGCTGGCGTTCCTGTTCACCGGACAGGGCAGCCAGCGGCTGGGCATGGGGCGTGAGCTGTACGAGACCTACCCGGTCTTCGCCGCCGCCCTGGACGCGGTGGGCGAGCGACTGGACCTCGAACTGCCGCTGAAGGAGGCCCTGTTCGGAGACGAAGCGGACCTGCTCGACCGTACGGAGTACGCGCAGCCGGCCCTGTTCGCGGTCGAGGTGGCGCTGTTCCGTCTGCTGGAGTCGTACGGCGTGCAGCCGGACTACCTGTCCGGCCACTCCATCGGCGAGATAGCCGCCGCGCACGTCGCCGGGGTGCTGTCCCTGGACGACGCGTGCGCCCTGGTCGCGGCCCGTGGCCGCCTGATGCAGGCGCTGCCCGCCGGCGGCGTGATGATCGCCGTGCAGGCGTCGGAGGACGAGGTCCTGCCGCTGCTGACCGACCGCGTCAGCATCGCGGCCGTCAACGGCCCGCAGTCCGTGGTCGTCGCGGGCGACGAGGACGCCGCGACGGCGATCGCCGAGTCGTTCCCCGACCGGAAGACCAAGCGGCTGACCGTCAGCCACGCCTTCCACTCGCCCCACATGGACGGCATGCTCGACGCCTTCCGCGAGGTCGTCGAGGGGCTGACGTACGCGAGCCCCCGCATCCCGATCGTGTCCAACCTGACCGGCGCCCTCGTCACCGACGACGAGATGGGTTCCGCCGACTTCTGGGTCCGGCACGTCCGCGAGGGCGTCAGGTTCCTCGACGGCATCCGCGCCCTGGAGGACGCGGGAGCCGCCACCTACCTCGAACTCGGCCCCGAGGCCGTCCTCTCCGCACTCGCGCAGGACTGCCTCACCCGCGACGGTGCGGCCTTCCTCCCCGTCCTGCGCGCGGAGCGCCCCGAGGAAGCCACCCTCGGTTCGGCCCTCGCCCAGGCGCACCTGCGGGGCATCGCCGTCGACTGGGACGCGTACTACACGGGCACCGGCGCACGCAGGGCCGACCTGCCCACGTACCCCTTCCAGCGCCAGCGCTACTGGCTGGAGGCGCCCGCCCACGCCCTCAGTGGCGACGTCGCGTCCGCCGGGCTCGGCCCGACCGCGCATCCGCTCCTCGGCGCGGCGGTCGACCTGCCCGACTCGGACGGGTTCCTCTTCACCGGGCGGCTCTCCCTGCGCACCCACTTCTGGCTGGCCGACCACCGCGTCGCGGGCACCGTCCTGCTGCCGGGCGCCGCGCTGGTCGAACTGGCCGTCCGTGCGGGCGACCACGCCGGCTGCGGGCGCCTGGACGAGCTGACCCTCGAAGCGCCCCTGGTGCTGACGGAGACGGGCGGGACGCAGCTGCGGCTCGCGGTGGCCGAGCCGGACGCGCAGGGGCGCCGGGCCTTCCAGGTCTACTCGCGCCCCGAGCAGACCGCCCCCGACGAGCCGTGGACCCGTCACGCCGACGGCGTCCTGGCCCCCGAGGCCACGGACACCGGCATCGAGGCCCTGGGGGAGTGGCCGCCGGCCGGTGCCGTCGCCTGCCCCGTTGACGACCTGTACCCGGGCTTCGACGGCATCGGACTCGGCTACGGCCCCGCCTTCCGCAACCTCCGCCGGGCCTACCGGCTCGGGGACGAGGTGTTCGCCGAGGTCACCCTCGACGAGGACCGCCTCCCGGAAGCCGCCCCGTACGGTCTCCACCCCGCGCTCCTCGACGCCGCCCTGCACGCCGTCGGCCTCGGGGAGTTCTTCCCCGAGGGCCCGCAGGGCGCGCGGCTGCCGTTCTCCTGGGACGGCGTGCGGCTGCACGCCGCCGGCGCTGCCGGATTGCGCGTACGGATGGCACCGGCGGGCCGGGACGCGGTGACGCTGACCCTGTGGGACGGGAGCGGGGAGCCGGTCCTGACCGTCGACTCGCTCGTCCTGCGCCCCTTCGCCGCCGACGGCATCGCTGCCGCCGCCGGTTCCGGTACCGGACCCGTACGCGAGGCGCTGTTCCAGGTCGACTGGACCGCCCTGACGCTGCCCGAAGCCGCGCCGGAGTCCGGTGCCGGCTGGGCGCTGCTCGGCGCGGACCCGCTCAAGACCGGCGCCGGCCTGGAACGGGCCGGGATCCTCGACGACGCCTGCGGATCGGCGTACCCGGACCTGAACGCCCTGGGCGAGGCCTTCGACGTGGCCGAGGCCCTGGGGGAGCCGGCACCGGAGACGGTCCTCGTCTCGCCGGCGCCCGACCTCGCGGCACCGGATGCGGCCTCGGCCGCGCACGCCGCGACCGCGCACGCCCTGGACCTCGTCCAGGGGTGGCTGGCGGACGAGCGGTTCGCGGCCTCCCGGCTCGCGGTCGTCACCCGCGGGGCCGTCGCCGCCGACCCCGACGAGGACGTCACGGACCTCGCGCACGCCGCCGTGTGGGGCCTGGTGCGCTCCGCGCAGGCCGAGCACCCCGGCCGGTTCGTCCTGGTCGACCTCGACGGCGAGGCCCCCTCCTACGGGGCCCTGCCCGCCGCGCTCGCCACCGACGAGACCCAGCTCGCCCTGCGCGGGGGGACCGTACGGGCGCCCCGGCTGGCCCGCGCGGCCCTCACCCCGCCCGCGCCCGCGGCCGCAGCCGAGGGCGAGGGCGAGGGCGAGGGCGAGGGCGCCACCCGCGCCGTCGACCCCGAGGGCACCGTCCTGATCACCGGGGCCACCGGCACCCTGGGCGGCCTGTTCGCCCGGCACCTCGTCGCCGAGCACGGCGTACGTCACCTGCTGCTCACCAGCCGGCGGGGCGCGGCGGCGGACGGCGCCACCGAACTCGCCGATCAGCTGGTCGCGTCGGGTGCCCGGGTCACCTGGGCGGCCTGCGACGCGGCCGACCGGGACGCGCTGGCCGCCCTGCTGGCCTCCGTACCGGCCGGACACCCGCTGACGGCCGTCGTGCACACCGCCGGTGTGCTCGACGACGGCACCGTCACCTCGCTCACGCACGAGCGGGTCGCGAAGGTGCTGCGGCCCAAGGCCGACGCGGCATGGAACCTGCACGAGCTGACCCGGCACCTCGACCTGGCGGCGTTCGTCCTGTTCTCCTCGGCGGCCGGCGTGTTCGGCAACGCCGGACAGGCCAACTACGCGGCCGGCAACACCTTCCTCGACGCGCTCGCCCAGCACCGCCGGGCCCAGGGCCTGGCGGGCCTCTCGCTCGCGTGGGGCCTGTGGGACGACGAGGCCGGCATGGCCGCCACCCTCGACGACCAGGACCGGCGCCGCCTCGGCCGCGGCAGCATGAACGCGCTGTCGGAGGCCGACGGGCTGGCCCTCTTCGACGCTGCCCTGCGGGCGTCGACGGCCGCGGTCGCCGAGGCCGGGGAGCCGGGGAGCGCGAGCCTGCTCGTGCCCGCCCGGATCGACCTCGCCGCCCTCCAGGCCCAGGTGGGCGACACCGTCGCCCCGCTGCTGCGCGGCCTGCTCCGTACACCCGTACGACGCAGGACGAGCGGCGGCGCCTCCGCGGACGCCCCGGGGACGCTGGCCGATCGGCTGGCCCAACTCCCGCCCGCCGAACGGGACCGGGTGCTGCTCGACACGGTCTGCACCCACGTCGCCCAGGTACTGGGCCACAACGGCGCGGCCGCCATCGAACCGGGCAGCGCGTTCAAGGAGCTGGGCTTCGACTCGCTGACCGCCGTCGAGCTGCGCAACCGGCTCGGCGCTGCCACCGGACTCCGGCTCCCGGCCACGCTCATCTTCGACTACCCGACCCCCGAACAGCTCAGTGGATACCTGCGCTCCGCCCTGCCCCTCGGCGCCGGCGGACCCACCGTCTTCGGTGAACTCGACCGGCTGGAAAGCGCGTTGGGCGCGGTGGACGCGACGGACGCGGACAGCGTCACCCGCTCGCGGATCACGATGCGCCTCCAGGCCCTCATGGCCAAGTGGAACGCCGGCCAGGACACCGGACGGCGCACCGGCACCGACGAGGACACCGACGACGACCTCGACGCGGTGACCGACGACGAGCTCTTCGACCTGCTCGACGACGAACTCGGCGCCTGAGCACGCCGGGCGGGGCACCCCGCCCCGCCCGGCACCCCGAACACCCCGAACACCCCGAACACCCCGAACACCCCGAACACCCCGAACACCCCGAACACCCCACGGACAGACCCGTACGACCGCCTCTCTGGCATGGAGCCCACGCACATGGTGAACGAGGACAAGCTTCGCGACTACCTCAAGCGGGCGACCGCCGATCTGCGCCAGGCCCGCAGGCGGTTGCGCGAGGTGGAGGAGCAGAACCAGGAACCCGTCGCGATCGTCGCGATGAGCTGCCGCTACCCGGGCGGCGTCCGCAGCCCCGAGGACCTGTGGCGGCTCGTCGCCGACGGTGACGACGCCGTCTCCGGGTTCCCCGTCGACCGGGGCTGGGACGTGGAGTCGCTCTACGACGCCGACCCCGACAGCGCCGGATCCAGCTACGTCAGCGAGGGCGGCTTCCTCTACGACGCCGCCCGCTTCGACCCCGCCCCCTTCGGCATCTCCCCGCGCGAGGCCCTGGCCATGGACCCGCACCAGCGGCTCCTGCTGGAGACCTCCTGGGAGGCGTTCGAGCGGGCCGGCATCGACCCGACGTCCCTGCGCGGCAGCCGGACGGCCGTCTTCGCCGGCGTCATGTACCACGACTACACCGCCCGCCTCGACTCCGTCCCCGAAGGCGTCGAGGGCTTCCTCGGCACCGGCAGCTCCGGCAGCATCGCCTCCGGCCGCGTCGCGTACACCTTCGGCCTCGAAGGCCCCGCCGTCACCGTCGACACGGCCTGCTCGTCCTCCCTGGTCACCCTGCACCTCGCGGTGCAGGCCCTGCGGGCGGGGGAGTGCACCATGGCCCTCGCCGGCGGGGTCACCGTGATGGCGACCCCGGCCACCTTCACCGAGTTCAGCCGCCAGCGCGGCCTGGCCGCCGACGGCCGCTGCAAGCCCTTCGCGGCCGCCGCCGACGGCACCGGCTGGGGCGAGGGCGTCGGCATGCTGCTCGTGGAGCGGCTGTCGGACGCGCAGCGCAACGGACACCCGGTGCTGGCCGTGATCCGCGGCTCCGCGATCAACCAGGACGGCGCGAGCAACGGCCTGACGGCCCCCAACGGGCCCTCGCAGCAGCGCGTCATCCACCAGGCGCTCACCAACGCCCGCCTCACCACCGCCGAGGTGGACGTCGTGGAGGCGCACGGCACGGGTACGACCCTGGGCGACCCGATTGAGGCGCAGGCCGTGCTCGCGACGTACGGGCAGGACCGGCCGGCGGACCGGCCGCTGCTGCTCGGCTCCATCAAATCCAACATCGGTCACACCCAGGCCGCGGCCGGTGTCGCGAGCATCATCAAGATGGTCGAGGCGATGCGGCACGGCGTCGTCCCCAAGACCCTCCACCTCGACGAGCCGACCCCGCACGTGGACTGGGAGGCGGGCGCCGTCTCCTTGATCGGCGAGAGCGTCCCCTGGCCGCGGACCGGTGCCCCGCGTCGTGCGGGTGTGTCGTCGTTCGGGTTCAGCGGGACGAACGCGCATGTGATCGTGGAGCAGGCGCCGGAGGCGGACGCGGATACGGCTGAGTCCGTTGAGCCGGATGTTCGTTCTGGGATGCCGGTGGTGCCGTGGGTGCTGTCGGGCAAGAGCGCGGGGGCGTTGCGGGCGCAGGCGGAGCGGCTGTCCGGCTGGCTGGCGGGTGTGCCGGGTGTGGATCCGCTGGATGTGGGCTGGTCGTTGGCGGCGACGCGTGCGGGGCTGGATCACCGGGCCGTCGTTCTCGGCGATCACGCTGCCGGTGTGGCTGCGGTTGCGTCGGGTTCGCTGGCCGCTGGTGTGGTGACCGGGTCCGTGGTCGGTGGCAAGACCGCCTTCGTGTTCCCGGGTCAGGGCTCGCAGTGGGTGGGCATGGCGGCGGGGCTGCTCGACGCCTCGCCCGAGTTCGCCGCGCGGGTGGATGAGTGTGCGAAGGCGCTGGAGCCCTTCACCGACTGGTCGTTGGTGGATGTGCTCCGGGGTGCCGATGGCGTGCCCTCGCTCGACCGGGTGGATGTCGTGCAGCCGGCTCTGTTCGCGGTGATGGTGTCGTTGGCTGAGGTGTGGCGTTCGGCGGGTGTGCGTCCGGGTGCGGTGATCGGGCATTCGCAGGGTGAGATCGCGGCCGCCTGCGTCGCCGGGATCTTGTCCCTGGAGGACGCGGCTCGTGTCGTGGCTTTGCGGAGTCAGGCGATCGGGCGGGTGCTGGCCGGCTTGGGCGGCATGGTGTCCGTGCCGCTGCCCGCTGCCGAGGTACGTGAGCGGATCGCGCCGTGGGGTGAGGAGCGGATTTCCGTCGCTGCCGTCAACGGCCCGTCTTCCGTGGTCGTCTCCGGCGAGGTCCAGGCCCTGGAGGAGCTCCTCGCCTCGTGTGAGGCGGACGGGGTTCGTGCCAAGCGGATCGCGGTGGACTACGCCTCGCATTCGGCGCAGGTGGAGCTGCTCCGTGAGGAGCTCGACACCCTTCTCGCCCCGATCGTTCCGCAGGCGGCGGAGGTTCCGTTCCTGTCCACGGTCACCGGCGAATGGGTCAGCGGCACCGAGCTGGATGCCGGTTACTGGTTCCGCAACCTGCGTCAGACAGTCGAGCTGGAGCAGGCGACCCGCACGCTCCTGGAGCAGGGCTTCGGTGTGTTCATCGAGTCGAGTCCGCACCCGGTGCTGACCGTCGGCATGCAGGAGACCGTCGAGGACGCGGGCCGCGAGGCTGCGATCCTGGGCTCCCTGCGCCGCAACGAGGGCGGTCTGGAGCGTTTCTGGCTCTCCTTGGGTGAGGCCTACGTCCGCGGCGTGACGGTCGACTGGGACGCGGTCTTCGCCGGCACCGGCGCCCAGCGCGTCGACCTGCCCACCTACGCCTTCCAGCAGGAGCACTTCTGGCTCGAAAGCGGTACCGCCCCGGACGCCGGCCCCGCCGTGTCCCCGGCCGACACCGCCGACGCCCACTTCTGGGAGGCCGTCGAGCGCCAGGACGTGGCCGCCCTCACCGCCGAGCTGGCCATCGACGGGGACGAGACGCTCACCGCTCTCCTGCCCGCGCTGTCCTCCTGGCGGCGCCGTCGGCAGGAGCGCTCCACGGTCGACGGCTGGCGCTACCGGATCACCTGGAAGCCGGCTCCCGAGCCCGCCGCCACCCGTCTCACCGGCACTTGGCTCGTCGCGGTCCCGGAGGCCGGTGAGGGAGCCGACGCCGTCGTGCGCGCGCTCGCCGAACACGGGGCCGATGTACGGCAGATCGCGGTCCCCCGTACCCACGACGCCCGTGCCGAGCTGGTCGAGCGGATCCGTGAGGCACTCGCCGACGGCCCCGCCGTGGCGGGCGTGCTGTCCCTCCTGACCCCCGCCGGGGCCGAAGCGGAGCCGATCGGCTCCGCCGCGCCCGCCGGGGTGATCGCCACCCTCGCGCTCGTCCAGGCCCTCGGTGACGCCGACGTTGCCGCTCCGCTCTGGTGCGTCACCCGTGGCGCGGTGTCCGTGGGCCGTTCCGAGCAGCAGGCCGATCCCGCGCAGGCCCCGATCTGGGGACTCGGCCGCGTCACGGCCCTGGAACACGGCGAGCGTTGGGGCGGTCTGATCGACCTGCCCGCGCAGACCGACGCCCGGACGCTCGGACGACTCGTCGGCGTGCTTGCCGGGGACGCCGCCGAGGACCAGGTGGCCGTGCGGTCCTCGGGGCTCTTCGTGCGACGTCTCGTGCGGGCCCGGCTGGCCGAAACCCCGCCGGTGCGCGAGTGGCGTCCGGCCGGGACGACGCTGGTCACCGGTGGTACGGGCGCCCTGGGTGCGCACGTGGCCCGCTGGCTGGCGGAGAACGGCGCCGAGCACCTGATCCTGACCAGCCGCCGCGGGGCCGAGGCGCCCGGCGCGGACGGGCTGCGCGAGGAACTGACGGCCCTGGGCGCCGAGGTCACGCTCGCCGCCTGCGACGTCAGCGACCGCGACGCCCTCGCCGCCCTCCTGGCCTCCGTCCCCGCCGACCGGCCGCTGACCGCCGTCGTACACACCGCCGCCGTCCTCGACGACGGAGTGATCGAGGCGCTCACGCCCGAGCAGGTCGAGCGCGTCCTGCGGGTCAAGGTGGACGCCACGCTGCACCTGCACGAGCTGACCCGCGACCTCGACCTGTCCGCGTTCGTCCTCTTCTCCTCCTTCGCCGCCACCTTCGGCGCCCCCGGCCAGGGCAACTACGCGCCGGGCAACGCGTTCCTCGACGCCTTCGCCGAGTACCGGCGCGCCGCCGGGCTGCCCGCCACCTCCCTCGCCTGGGGCCCCTGGGGCGACGGAGGCATGGCCGAAGGCGCCGTCGGCGACCGGATGCGCCGCCACGGCGTCATCGAGATGGCTCCCGAGCGGGCCGTCAGCGCACTCCAGCACGCGCTGGACCGTGACGAGACCACGCTGACCGTTGCCGACATGGAGTGGAAGCGCTTCGTCCTGGCCTTCACCTCCGGCCGCGCCCGGCCGCTGCTGCACGACCTGCCCGAGGCGCGGCAGGCCATGGAGCACGCCCGTACCGACGCGGCCGAGGACACCGGCAGCGCCGCCGTCCTCACCCGGCAGCTCGCCGGGCAGCCCGAGGCCGAGCAGGAACGGCTGCTGCTGGAGCTGGTCCGTACCGCCGTCGCCGCCGTCCTCGGCTACGCCGGGCCCGACGCCGTCGAGGCCGGCCGGGCGTTCAAGGAGCTGGGCTTCGACTCCCTCACCTCCGTTGAGCTGCGCAACCGCCTGAACGCCGCCGCCGGCCTCAAGCTGCCGCCCACCCTCGTCTTCGACTACCCGACGCCCACCGTCCTCGCCCGCCACCTGCGGGCAGAGCTCGCCGGGCAGGGCGCGGTCGGCGCCACGCTCGTACCGACTGCCTCCGCCTCCGCGTCCGACGCCGAGCCGATCGCCGTCGTCGCGATGAGCTGCCGCTTCCCCGGCGGCGTCCGCAGCCCCGAGGAACTGTGGCAGCTGCTCGCCTCCGGCGGCGACGCCCTCTCGCAGTTCCCGGCCGACCGGGGCTGGGACGTCGAGGCGCTGTACGACCCCGACCCCAACGCGCAGGGCACCTCCTACACCCGCGAGGGCGGCTTCCTCTCCGACGCGGCCGCCTTCGACCCGGCGTTCTTCGGGATCTCCCCGCGCGAGGCCCTGGCCATGGACCCGCAGCAGCGGCTGCTGCTGGAGACCTCGTGGGAGGTCTTCGAGCGGGCCGGCATCGACCCGGACACCCTCCGCGGCAGCCAGTCCGGCGTGTTCGTCGGGACCAACGGCTCCGACTACTCCCACCTCGTACGGGGTGCGGCCGACGGCCTCGAAGGACACCTGGCCACCGGCAGCGCGGGCAGCGTCGTCTCCGGCCGGCTCTCGTACACCTTCGGCCTGGAGGGCCCGGCGGTCACCGTCGACACGGCCTGCTCGGCATCGCTCGTGGCCCTGCACCTCGCGGTGCAGGCGCTGCGGAGCGGCGAGTGCTCCATGGCCCTGGCCGGCGGTGTGACGGTCATGTCCACGCCTGGCACCTTCATCGAGTTCAGCCGCCAGCGAGGCCTGTCCACCGACGGCCGCTGCAAGGCGTTCTCCGCCGACGCGGACGGCTTCAGCCCGGCCGAGGGCGTCGGCATGCTGCTCGTGGAGCGGCTGTCGGACGCGCGGCGCCACGGGCACCCCGTGCTGGCCGTGGTCCGGGGTACGGCCATCAACCAGGACGGCGCGAGCAACGGCCTGACGGCTCCGAACGGCCCCTCCCAGCAGCGCGTCATCCGCCAGGCCCTGGCCAACGCCCGCCTGACGACGGCCGAGGTGGACGTCGTGGAGGCGCACGGCACGGGTACGACCCTGGGCGACCCGATCGAGGCGCAGGCCCTGCTGGCCACGTACGGGCAGGACCGGCCGGCCGATCAGCCGCTGCTGCTCGGCTCGATCAAGTCCAACATCGGTCACGCGCAGGCCGCCGCCGGCGTGGCCGGTGTGATGAAGATGGTGCTGGCCATGCAGCACGGCATGCTGCCGCAGAGCATCCACATCGCCCAGCCCACCCCGCACGTGGACTGGAGCGCGGGCGAGGTGGCCCTGCTGACCGAACAGCGGGCCTGGCCCGAGACCGGGGGCCGCCCCTGGCGAGCGGGAGTGTCGTCGTTCGGGTTCAGCGGGACCAACGCCCATGCCATCATCGAGCAGGCCCCGGCGGAACAGGGGTCCGACGAACAGGCGACCCCTGCGTCGTCGACCCCCCCCCCTACTGACCGCGACCACCCCGGACGACACCGGTTCCGACCGACGGACCCCGCTGCCCTGGCCGCTGACGGCCAAGACCGAGAAGGCGCTGCGCGGCCAGGCGGAGCGACTGCTGAACCACCTCGCCACCCGTCCTGACCTGCGACGCGTCGACGTCGGCCACTCCCTGGCCACGACCCGCACGGCACACGACCGGCGCGCGGTACTGATCGGCCGGGACCCCGAGGAACAGCTCGTGGGCCTGGCCGCCCTGGCCGCCGGAGGCACCGCACCCCTGCTCGTCCAGGGGTCGGTCATCGGGGGCAAGAGCGCGTTCGTGTTCCCCGGACAGGGGTCGCAATGGGTGGGCATGGCGGAGGCGCTGTTGGACGCTTCACCCGTGTTTGCTGCCCGGGTGGATGAGTGTGCGAAGGCGCTGGAGCCCTTCACCGACTGGTCGTTGGTGGATGTGCTCCGGGGTGCCGATGGCGTGCCCTCGCTCGACCGGGTGGATGTCGTGCAGCCGGCTCTGTTCGCGGTGATGGTGTCGTTGGCTGAGGTGTGGCGTTCGGCGGGTGTGCGTCCGGGTGCGGTGATCGGGCATTCGCAGGGTGAGATCGCGGCCGCCTGCGTCGCCGGGATCTTGTCCCTGGAGGACGCGGCTCGTGTCGTGGCTTTGCGGAGTCAGGCGATCGGGCGGGTGCTGGCCGGCTTGGGCGGCATGGTGTCCGTGCCGCTGCCCGCTGCCGAGGTACGTGAGCGGATCGCGCCGTGGGGTGAGGAGCGGATTTCCGTCGCCGCGGTCAACGGCCCGTCTTCCGTGGTCGTCTCCGGCGAGGTCCAGGCCCTGGAGGAGCTCCTCGCCTCGTGTGAGGCGGACGGGGTTCGTGCCAAGCGGATCGCGGTGGACTACGCCTCGCACTCCGCGCAGGTCGAACTGCTGCGGGACGAGCTGGCCGAACTCCTCGCCCCGATCGTTCCGCAGGCGGCGGAGGTTCCGTTCCTGTCCACGGTCACCGGTGAGTGGGTGCAGGGGCCGGAGCTGGATGCCGGTTACTGGTTCCGCAACCTGCGTCAGACAGTCGAGCTGGAGCAGGCGACCCGCACGCTCCTGGAGCAGGGCTTCGGTGTGTTCATCGAGTCGAGTCCGCACCCGGTGCTGACGGTCGGGATGCAGGAGACCGTCGAGGACGCGGGCCGCGAGGCCGCGATCCTGGGTTCCCTGCGCCGCAACGAGGGTGGTCTGGAGCGTTTCTGGCTCTCCTTGGGCGAGGCCTACGTCCGCGGCGTGACGGTCGACTGGGACGCGGTCTTCGCCGGCACCGGCGCCCGGCGCGTGGACCTGCCGACCTACGCTTTCCAGTCGCAGCGGTTCTGGCCGGAGGCCGCGGCGGTCGAAGCGGGTGAGCTGACGGGCGAGAGCGTGATCGACGCCCGGTTCTGGGACGCCGTCGAGCGCGAGGACCTCGCCGCGCTCACCGCCGAACTGCGGATCGAGGGCGACCAGCCCCTGACCGCCCTGCTCCCCGCGCTGTCCTCGTGGCGGCGGCAGAGCCGTGAGCAGTCCACCGTCGACGGCTGGCGCTACCGGGTCACTTGGAAGGCCCTGACCGAAGCCACCAGCGCCCGGCTCTCCGGCACCTGGCTGGTCGTCGTGCCCGAGGCGGTCTCCGGAGCGGCCGGTGACGCGGCCGCCGCTGTTCTCCGTACGCTCACCGACCGGGGCGCGGAGGTCCGTACCGTCACCGTGGCCGCCGACGCGGCCGGCCGGGACGCGCTGACCGCCGTCCTGAAGGCCGCCACGGAGGGGGCCCCCGCCCCCGCCGGGGTGCTCTCCCTCCTCGCCCTCGGCGACGACGGGGCCGCGCTGCGCGCCCACGCCGGGCTCCTCGGCACCGCCGTGCTCGTCCAGGCCCTCGGGGACGCCGACGTCGCCGCGCCCCTGTGGTGCGTCACCCGCGGCGCCGTGTCAGTCTCCCGCTCCGAGCGGCTCCAGGATCCGGCGCAGGCCCTGCTGTGGGGCTTCGGCCGCACCGCCGCGCTGGAGTTCCCCGACCGCTGGGGCGGTCTGCTCGACCTGCCCGCGCAGGCCGACGACCGCACGCTCGAACGGCTCGTGGGAGTCCTGGCCGGTGACGGCTCCGAGGACCAGGTGGCGCTCCGCGCCTCCGGGCTGTTCGGCCGGCGTCTGGTCCACGCCCCGCTCGCCGACGCGCCGACCGCGCCCGAGTGGCGTCCGGCCGGGACGACGCTGGTCACCGGTGGTACGGGCGCCCTGGGTGCGCACGTGGCCCGCTGGCTGGCGGAGAACGGCGCCGAGCACCTGATCCTGACCAGCCGTCGCGGGGCCGAGGCGCCCGGCGCGGACGGGCTGCGCGAGGAACTGGCCGCGCTGGGCGCCGAGGTCACGCTCGCCGCCTGTGACGTCAGCGACCGCGACGCCCTCGCCGCCCTCCTGGCCTCCGTCCCCGCCGACCGGCCGCTGACCGCCGTCGTACACACCGCCGGCGTCCTCGACGACGGCGTCATCGACGGGCTGACCCCCGAGCGGTTCGCGACCGTGCTCGCCCCCAAGGCGGACGCGGCGCTCACCCTCCACGAGCTGACCCGCGACCTCGGTCTGTCCGCGTTCGTGCTCTTCTCCGGAGTCGCCGGCACCCTCGGCGACGCCGGACAGGGCAACTACGCGGCCGCCAACTCCTACCTGGACGCCCTCGCCGAGCAGCGGCACGCCGACGGCCTGCCCGCCACCTCGGTGGCCTGGGGCCGGTGGGGTGACAGCGGACTGGCCGCGGGCGGCGCCATCGGAGAGCGGCTCGACCGCGGCGGCGTGCCCGCCATGGCGCCGCGCGCCGCGATCCGGGCGCTCCAGCAGGCCCTCGACCACGCCGAGCCGGCCGTCGCCGTCGCCGACATCCAGTGGGAGCGGTTCACGCCGGGCTACACCGCGGTGCGGCCCAGCCCGTTCCTCGCGGACCTGCCCGAGGTGCGGCGGCTCGCGCAGGCCGCGTCGGCCGCCGGTGAAGCGGGCGGCCCGGCCGGGGAGGGTTCCCCGGCCGAGGCGCTGCGCCGACGGCTGTCGGTGATGGCGCAGGCCGAACAGGCCCTGGCCGTACTGGAACTGGTCCGCTCCCACGCGGCGACCGCGCTCGGGCACCCCACCACCGACGAGGTCGGCGCGGGCCGCGCGTTCAAGGAGCTCGGCTTCGACTCCCTGATCGCGCTGGAGCTCCGCAACCGCCTGAACGCGGCCACCGGGCTGAAGCTCCCGGCGACGCTGGTCTTCGACCACCCGACCCCCGCGGTCCTGGCCGAGTTCCTGCGCGCCGAGATCGTCCAGGACGGCAGCACCGCGGCCGCCCCCGGCATCGCGGAACTCGAAAAGCTCGAATCGGCGCTGTCCGTCCTCGATCCGGACGGGGAGACGCGGGCCGACATCGCCTCGCGCCTGCAGGCCCTCCTCGCGAAATGGGGTGAACCGCAAGCCCCTTCGAGCGGCGGGGCCGTGGCCGAGAAGCTCCAGGAAGCCACGACCGACGAGCTCTTCGACTTCATCGAGAACGAGCTCGGTATCTAGCAGCACAGCGGACAGCAGGCAGTAGCAGCGCAAGGGTTTGTGACGAACATGGGTGAGGTTCCAATGGCGGATCAGGTAGCGGATCAGGACAAGATCATCGGCTACTTGAAGCGGGTGACGGCCGATCTGCACCAGACACGGCAGCGCCTGCGCGAGGTCGAGGCCCAGGAGCCGGAGCCGATCGCCATCGTCGGCATGGCCTGCAGGTTCCCCGGCGGCATCCAGTCGCCGGAGGACCTGTGGGGCCTCGTCGCGGGAGGCCGGGACGCCATCACCGACTTCCCCACCGACCGCGGCTGGGACATCGAGTCCCTGTACGACGCGGACCCCGACCAGCGGGGCACCTCGTACACCCGCGAGGGTGGATTCCTCGACGGGGTCGGCGAGTTCGACGCCGCGTTCTTCGGGATCAGCCCGCGCGAGACCCTCGGCATGGACCCGCAGCAGCGACTGCTGCTCGAAACGTCCTGGGAGACCTTCGAGCGCGCCGGCATCGACCCGGCGACGCTGCGCGGCAGCAAGGCCGGCGTGTTCATCGGCACCAACGGCCAGGACTACCCCGACCTGCTCCGCGACGGCGTCCCCCAGGGCGTCGAGCAGTACCTCCTCACCGGGAACGCGGCCAGCGTCGTCTCCGGCCGCCTCTCCTACACCTTCGGCCTCGAAGGCCCCGCCGTCACCATCGACACCGCCTGCTCGTCCTCGCTCGTCGCCCTCCACCTCGCGGTGCAGGCGCTGCGGGGCGGCGAGTGCTCGCTGGCGCTCGCGGGCGGTGTCACGGTCATGTCCAGCCCGCGCGCCTTCGTGCAGTTCAGCCGGCAGCGCGGGCTCGCCCCCGACGGCCGGTGCAAGCCGTTCGCCGACGGCGCCGACGGCACCGGCTGGGGCGAGGGCGTCGGAATGCTCCTCGTCGAGAAGCTCTCCGACGCCCGCCGCCTCGGCCACCCCGTACTCGCCGTGGTCCGCGGCTCCGCGATCAACCAGGACGGCGCGAGCAACGGCCTGACGGCCCCCAACGGGCCGTCGCAGCAGCGCGTCATCCGCCAGGCGCTCACCAACGCCGGGCTCACCCCGGCGCAGGTCGACGTCATCGAGGCGCACGGCACCGGCACCACCCTCGGCGACCCCATCGAGGCCCAGGCCATCCTGGCCACCTACGGCCAGAACCGGCCCGAGGGCCGACCGCTGTGGCTGGGCTCCATCAAGTCCAACATCGGGCACACCCAGGCCGCTGCCGGTGTCGCGGGCATCATCAAGATGGTCGAGGCGATACGGCACGGCGTCCTGCCCGAGTCGCTCCACATCGACCAGCCGTCCAGCGCCGTCGACTGGAGTACCGGCGACGTCGAACTGCTCACCCGGGCCGTGCCGTGGCCCGAGACCGGCCAGCCGCGCCGCGCCGGCATCTCCTCCTTCGGCGTCAGCGGCACCAACGCCCACACCGTCATCGAGCAGGCCCCGCCCGCCGACGCACCCGGCGCGGACGCGAAGACCGACGGCACGGGCGCCACCGACAGCGCTGACGCCGCGGTGGACGCGGAAGGTGCCACCGGGCCCGTGCCGCTGCTGGTCTCCGGCCAGGGCGACGACGCCCTGCGCGCCCAGGCCGCCCGCCTCGCCGCCCACCTGCGGGCCCACCCCGCACTCGCGGCGGACCCCGCCGCCCTGACCGACCTCGGCTTCTCCCTCGCCACCAGCCGCTCCGCCCTCGACCGCCGGGCCGTCCTCTTCGCCGCCGACCGCGAGCAGCTGCTGGCCGACCTCGACGCGCTCGCCGCCGGCGAGCAGCCCGCGACCGCCGTCCTCGGCGCCGCCGGCGACGGCAACACCGCCTTCCTCTTCACCGGCCAGGGCAGCCAGCGCGCCGGCATGGGCCGCGAGCTGTACGCCACCCACCCCGGCTTCGCCCGCGCCCTCGACGCGGTCCGCGACGAACTCGACCGGCACCTCGAACGCCCCCTGTACGAGGTGCTGTTCGCCGCCGAAGACACCCCCGAGGCGGCGCTGCTCGACGCGACCGCCTACACCCAGGCCGCCCTGTTCGCCGTCGAGGTCGCCCTCTACCGCCAGCTCGAACAGTGGGGCGTCACCGCCGACTTCCTCATCGGGCACTCCATCGGCGAACTCGCCGCCGCCCACGTCTCCGGCGTCCTCACCCTCCCCGACGCGGCCGCCCTCGTGGCCGCCCGCGGCCGCCTCATGCAGGCCCTGCCCGCCGGCGGCTCGATGATCGCCGTCGAGGCCACCGAGGACGAGGTCACCCCGCTCCTCACCGACCGGGTGTCCATCGCCGCCGTCAACGGCCCCCGCTCCGTGGTCGTCTCCGGCCACGAGGACGCCGCCGAGGAGATCGCCGAGGCCCTGCGCGCCCGCGGCCGGCGCACCAAGCGGCTCACCGTCAGCCACGCCTTCCACTCGCCGCTCATGGACGGCATGCTCGACGCGTTCCGGGAAGCCGCCGAAGCCGTCTCCTACGCGCCGCCCGTCATCCCGATCGTCTCGAACCTCACCGGCGCCTCCGTCACCGCCGAGGAGATCTGCACCGCCGACTACTGGGTCCGCCACGTCCGCGAGGCCGTCCGCTTCCACGACGGGGTACGCGGCCTGGCCGCGCTCGGCGTCACCACCTTCGTCGAGGTCGGCCCCGGCGGAGTCCTCACCGCCCTCGCACAGGACTGCCTCACCGGCGAGAACGACCGGGACGACGCCGTCTTCGTCCCCGCCCTGCGCGCCGACCGCCCCGAACCGGCCGCGTTCGCCGCCGCCGTCGCCCAGGCCCACGCGCACGGCGTCCGGGCCGACTGGTCCGCCGTCTTCGCCGGGCGCGGTGCCACCCGCGTCGACCTGCCCACGTACGCCTTCCAGCGGGGCCACTACTGGCCCGAACAGCCCACCGCCTGGACCGGCGACGTCACCGCCGCCGGCATCGGCTCCGCCGACCACCCGCTCCTCGGCGCCGCCATCGCCCTGGCCGACGGCGACGGCTACCTCTTCACCGGCCGGCTCTCCCTGGCCACCCACCCCTGGCTCGCCGACCACACGGTCATGGACACCGTGCTGCTGCCCGGCACCGCCTTCGTGGAACTCGCCCTCCAGGCCGGCGAGCACACCGGCTGCGAACTCCTCGACGAGCTCACCCTCCAGGCCCCCCTCGCCCTGCCCCCGCACGGCGGCGTCCAGATCCAGCTCGCCGTCGGCGCCCCCGACACCGACGGACGGCGCTCGCTGACCCTGCACTCCCGGCCCGAGGACGCCGCCGACGACACCTGGGGCGAAGGCGCCTGGACCCGGCACGCCACCGGCTTCCTCACCCCCGCCGGCGCCCGCCCCGCGCCGCGCGCCGGCGCCGACCTCACGACCTGGCCGCCGCAGGACGCCACCGCCGTCCCCGTCGAGGGCCTCTACGAGCACCTCACCGCCTCCGGCTTCGCCTACGGACCCGTCTTCCAGGGCCTGACCGCCGCCTGGCAGCGCGCCGACGAGGTCTTCGCCGAGGTCCGCCTGCCCGAGCAGGCGCACGCCGAGGCCGCCCTTTTCGGCCTGCACCCCGCCCTGCTGGACGCCGCCCTGCACGCCGTCGGCATGGGCTCCCTGCTGGAGGACACCGAGCACGGCAGGCTGCCGTTCTCCTGGAGCGGCGTCAGCCTCCGCGCCGTCGGCGCCCGCGCCCTGCGCGTCCGCCTCGCGCCCGCCGGCCAGGACACCGTCTCCGTGGACCTCGCCGACGAGTCCGGCGCGCCCGTCGCCTCCGTCGACGCGCTGCTGCTGCGCCCCGTCACCCCCGACCAGGTACGGGCGGCCCGCACCGCCTTCCACGACTCGCTGTTCCGCGTCGAGTGGAGCCCGCTGGCCCTGCCGGCCGCCACCACCGTCGCCCCCGGCCAGTGGGCCCTGCTCGGCGCGGCCGGGGCCGGCCCCCGCTTCACCGCCGTGCTGCCCACCGCCGCCGCGCACGGCGACCTCGCCGCCCTCGCCGCGGCCATCGAGGCCGGCGGCCCCGTACCGCAGGCCGTCGTCGTCCCCGTCCCCGCCGTGGACGCGCCCGCGCGGACCACCGTCGACGCCGCGCTGTCCGCCGCCGTCCGCGACGCGCTGCACCACGCCCTGGACCTCGCCCGGGCCTGGCTCGCCGACGCCCGCTTCGACGGCTCCCGGCTGGTGTTCGTCACCCACGGCGCCGTCGCCACCGCCGGCGCCTGCGACGTGGCCGACCTGGCGCACGCCCCGCTGTGGGGCCTGCTGCGCTCGGCCCAGTCCGAGCACCCCGACCGGTTCGTCCTGCTCGACCTGGACGACCGCGAGGAGTCCCTGCGCGCCCTGCCCGCAGCGCTCGCCACCGCCGAGCCGCAGCTCGCCCTGCGCGAGGGCCGCGCCGTCGTCCCCCGGCTCGGCCGCGTCCCCGCCCTGCCCGCCCCCGAGGGGCAGGAGGCCCGCCCGCTCGACGCGGACGGCACCGCCCTGGTCACCGGCGCCACCGGCACCCTCGGCGGGCTCGTCGCCCGCCACCTGGTCACCGAACACGGCGTCCGCCGCCTGCTGCTGACCAGCCGCCGCGGCGAGGCCGCCGCCGGAGCCGGCGAACTCCTCGAAGAACTCCGCGCCCTGGGCGCCGAGGCCACCCTCGCCGCCTGCGACGTCGCCGACCGCGAGGCCCTCGCCGCGCTGCTGGCCTCCGTACCGGCCGAACACCCGCTGACCGCCGTCGTCCACACCGCCGGCGTCCTCGACGACGGCATCCTCGAGGCGCTCACCCCCGAGCGGCTCGACCACGTCCTGCCCGCCAAGGTCGACGCGGCCGTCCACCTGCACGAACTGACCCGCGACGCCGACCTCGCCGCGTTCGTCCTGTTCTCCGCCGCCGCCGGCACCCTCGGCGCCGCCGGACAGGCCAACTACGCCGCCGCCAACACCTTCCTCGACGCCCTCGCCCACCGCCGCCGCGCCGAAGGCCTGCCCGCCACCGCGCTCGCCTGGGGCCTGTGGGCCGAACGCAGCGGCATGACCGGCGACCTCGCCGACACCGACCTGGAGCGGATCTCCCGCGCCGGAGTCGCCGCGCTGTCCTCCGCCGAGGGCCTCGCCCTCATGGACACCGCCCGCGCCACCGGCGAGGCCACCGCCGTCCCGATGCACCTCGACCTGGCCGCCCTGCGCCAGGCCGACGCGAGCATGGTGCCCCCGCTGCTGCGCGGCCTGGTCCGGCCCGCCGCGCGCCGGGCCGCCGCCGCCCAGGGCGCCGCGCCCGCCGACGGCCTCACCGAGCGGCTGCTGCCGCTGACCGCCGCCGAGCGCGACCGGCTGCTGCTGGCCACCGTCCGCGTCCAGGTCGCCGCCGTCCTCGGCTTCCCCGGCCCCGACGCAGTCGACCCCGGCCGGGCCTTCAAGGAACTCGGCTTCGACTCGCTCACGGCCGTCGAGCTGCGCAACCGCCTCGGCTCGGCCACCGGCGTCCGGCTGCCCGCCACTCTCGTCTTCGACTACCCCACCCCGAACGCGCTCGCCGCGTTCCTGCGCACCGAACTCCTCGGTGACCAGGCGGCCCAGGCCCCGGCCGCCACCACCGCCACCACCCGGGCCGTCGCCGACGAGCCCATCGCCATCGTCGCCATGAGCTGCCGCTACCCCGGCGGTGTCAACACCCCCGAGGAGCTGTGGCAGCTCGTCGCCGGCTCCGCCGACGCGATCTCCCCGTTCCCCACCGACCGCGGCTGGAACCTCGACGCGCTCTACGACTCCGACCCCGGCCGGGCCGGCACCTCGTACACCCGCGAGGGCGGCTTCCTGCACGACGCCGCCGACTTCGACCCGGACGTCTTCGGCATCAACCCGCGCGAGGCCCTCGCCATGGACCCGCACCAGCGGCTCCTGCTGGAGACCTCCTGGGAGGCCTTCGAACGCGCCGGGATCGACCCCGCCTCCGTCCGCGGCAGCCGCACCGGCGTCTTCGCCGGCGTCATGTACCACGACTACCTGACCCGGCTCCCGGCCGTCCCCGAGGGCCTGGAGGGCTACCTCGGCACCGGCACCGCCGGAAGCGTCGCCTCCGGCCGCATCTCCTACACCTTCGGCCTCGAAGGCCCCGCCGTCACCATCGACACGGCCTGCTCCTCCTCCCTCGTCGCCCTGCACTTGGCCGCGCAGGCCCTGCGCAGCGGAGAATGCGACATGGCGCTCGCCGGCGGCGTCACCGTCATGTCCACCCCGGACACCTTCATCGACTTCAGCCGCCAGCGCGGCCTGTCCACCGACGGCCGCTGCAAGTCCTTCTCCGCCGACGCCGACGGCACCGGCTGGGCCGAGGGCGCCGGCATGATCCTCGTCGAGCGGCTCTCCGACGCCCGCCGCAACGGCCACCCGGTCCTGGCCGTCGTCCGTGGCACCGCCGTGAACCAGGACGGCGCCTCCAACGGCCTCACCGCCCCCAACGGGCCCTCCCAGCAGCGCGTCATCCGCGAGGCCCTCGCGCACGCCGGACTGACCACCGCCGACGTCGACGCCGTCGAGGCCCACGGCACCGGCACCACCCTCGGCGACCCCATCGAGGCCCAGGCCCTGCTCGCCACCTACGGCCAGAACCGGCCCGAGGACCGGCCGCTGCGGCTGGGCTCCATCAAGTCCAACATCGGCCACACCCAGGCCGCCGCCGGCGCCGCGGGCATCATCAAGATGGTGCAGGCGATGCGCCACGGCGTCCTGCCCGCGTCGCTGCACATCGGCGAGCCGTCCCCGCACATCGACTGGAGCGCCGGCGCCGTCGAACTGCTGACGGAAGCCGCCGCCTGGCCCGAGACGGGCCGCCCCCGCCGCGCGGGCATCTCCTCCTTCGGCGTCAGCGGCACCAACGCGCACGTCATCATCGAACAGCCGCCCGCCCAGCAGGACACGGACCGCGACGGCGACCCGGCCGGCGCGGCCGCCGAGTCCGCCGCCCCGCTGCCGTTCCTCCTCTCCGGCCGGACCCCCGACGCGCTGCGCGCCCAGGCCGCCCGGCTCGCCGACCACCTCGCGCTGCACCCCGAGGCGGACCCGGCCGACGTGGCGTTCTCCCTGGCCACCACCCGTACCGCCCTGGACCGCAGGGCCGTCGTCGTCGCCGGCGACCGTGACGGACTCCTCACCGGACTCGCCGCCCTCGCCGAGGGCCGCGACAGCGCCCGGCTCGTGCGGCACGACGCCGCCGACGGCCGGCTCGCCGTCCTCTTCACCGGACAGGGCAGCCAGCGCCCCGGCATGGGCCGCGAACTGTACGCCGCCCACCCCGCCTTCGCCGCCGCCCTCGACGAGGTGTGCGCCGCCCTGGACCCGCACCTCGAACAGCCCCTCAAGGACATCCTGTTCGCCGAGGACGGCGACCTCCTGAACCGGACCGGCCACACCCAGCCCGCCCTGTTCGCGCTGGAGACCGCGCTCTACCGCCTCGTCGCGTCCTGGGGCGTGCACCCCGACTTCGTCGCCGGCCACTCCATAGGCGAGATCACCGCCGCGCACGTCGCGGGCGTCCTCTCGCTGCCCGACGCGGCCGCCCTCGTCGCCGCCCGCGGCCGCCTCATGGAAGCACTGCCCCAGGGCGGCGCCATGATCGCGCTGACCGCCACCGAGGACGAGGTCCGGCCGCTGCTCGCCGGCCACGAGGACCGGATCGGCATCGCCGCCGTCAACTCCGCCTCCGCCGTCGTCGTCTCAGGCGAGGAGACCCTCGCGCTGGAGATCGCCGCCGAGTTCGAGCGGCGCGGCCGCCGGACCAAGCGGCTCACCGTCAGCCACGCCTTCCACTCCCCGCTGATGGACGGCATGCTCGACGCCTTCCGCGACGTCGCCGCCTCCCTCACCTACCACGCGCCCGTCATCCCCGTCGTCACCCACCTCACCGGAGCCGTGGCGGGCGACGAACTGCGCACCCCCGAGCACTGGGTCTCCCACGTCCGCGAGGCCGTCCGCTTCCTCGACGGCATCCGCACCCTGGACGCCGAGCACGTCACCACGTACCTCGAACTCGGCCCGCAGGGCGTCCTGTCCGGCCTCGGACGCGACTGCCTCACCGACACCGACGACGCCACCGACGCCGTGTTCGTCCCCGCCCTGCGCCGCGACCGCGGCGAGGCCGAGGCGCTCACCGCCGCGATGGCCGCCGTCCACACCCGCGCCGTCCCCCTCGACTGGCCCGCGTACTTCGCCGCGACCGGCGCCCGCCGCGTCGACCTGCCCACGTACGCCTTCCAGCGCCGCCGGTTCTGGCTCGAAGCCCCCGCCGGATTCATCGGGGACGTCGAATCGGCGGGCCTGGGCGCCGCCCACCACCCGCTGCTCGGCGCCGCCGTCCCGCTCGCCGACGGCGAGGGCTTCCTGTTCACCGGCCGCCTCTCCCTCGACACCCACCCCTGGCTCGCCGACCACGCCGTCATGGGTACGGTCCTGCTGCCCGGCACCGCCTTCGTCGAACTCGCCGTCCGCGCAGGCGACCAGGCCGGCTGCGACGTCCTCGAGGAACTCACCCTCGAAGCCCCGCTGGTCCTCGCCCCGCACGCCGCGGTACGCCTCCAGATCGTGGTCAGCGCACCCGACCAGGACGGCCGACGGACCCTCGACCTGTACTCCGGCGACCCCGACGCCGCCGACGACGAGCCCTGGACCCGGCACGCCGCGGGCGTCCTCGCCACCGGCGCGCCGCGCCCCGCCTTCGACCTCACCGCCTGGCCCCCGCCCGGCGCCGAGGCCGTCACCGTCGACGGCCTGTACGAGCACCTCGGCCAGGGCGGCTTCGCCTACGGGCCCGTCTTCCAGGGCCTGCGCGCCGCCTGGACCCTCGGCGACGACGTCTACGCCGAGGTGGCCCTGCCCGACGACCGGCACACCGAGGCCACCCGCTTCGGCCTGCACCCGGCGCTCCTCGACGCCGCCCTGCACGCCACGTTCGTCTCCTCCGACGGCGACCGGCAGGCCGGACTGCCGTTCTCCTGGCGCGGGGTGTCCCTGCACGCCGTCGGGGCGTCCGCGCTGCGCGTCCGCCTCACCGCGGACGGCGCCGACTCCCTCTCCCTCCAGCTGGCCGACACGACCGGCGCGCCCGTCGCCACCGTCGACCACCTGATCGTCCGGCCCGTCTCCGCCGACCGGCTGGCCGGCGCCTCCCGCGCCGCCTACCACGAGTCGCTGTTCCGGATCGAGTGGGCCACCGTCCCGCTCCCGCCCGCCCCCGCCGGCGCCCCCGCGGCCCCCTGGGCCGTCATCGCCCCGGGCTCCGCCGCCGGCTCGGCCTCAGGCACTGACTCCGCCCCGGGCTCCGCCGCTGGCTCGGCCTCAGGCACTGACTCCGGCTCGGGCGCCGACTCCGGCTCTGCCGCTGCCGCTGCCGCCGACTCCGGTTCCGACTCCGGTTCCGGCTCCGGCACCGTCGCTGCCGCTGCCGCTGCCGCTGCCGCTGCCGGTGCCGCCGACTCCGGCTCCGGCACCGGCTCCGGAAGTGCCGCGCTGCCCGGGCCGGTCCACGCCGACCTCGTCGCCCTCGGCGCGGCCCTCGACGCCGGCGCCCCGGCTCCCGCCTACGTCCTCGCCCCCTGCCCGTCCGCCCCGGCGGGGGCGCTCACCCCGGACGCCGTCCGTGCCGCCACGCACCGGGCACTCGCCCTGGTCCAGGGCTGGCTCGGCGACGACCGGTTCGCCGCGTCCCGCCTGGTGTTCGTCACCCGCGGCGCCGTCGCCACCCCGGGCGACTGGGACCTCGCCGACCCGGTCCACGCCCCCGTCTGGGGCCTGGTCCGCTCCGCGCAGTCGGAGAACCCCGACCGCTTCGTCCTGGCCGACCTCGACGCCGCCACCCCCGCCGAAACACTGGCCGAAACACTGGCCGAGGCACTGGCCGCCGCCCTCGCCACCGGCGAACCGCAGCTCGCGATCCGCCGCGGCACCGTCCACGCGCCCCGCCTCGCCCGCGTCCCCGCGACCACGCCGCTGACCCCGCCCCCGGGCGAGTCCGCCTGGCGCATGGACATCCAGGACAAGGGCACCCTCGACCACCTCACCCTGGTCCCCAGCCCCGAGTCCGAGGCGCCCCTGGAGCCCGGCCAGGTCCGCGTCGCCGTCCGCGCCGCCGGCCTCAACTTCCGCGACGTGCTCAACGCCCTCGGCATGTACCCCGGCGACCCCGGCCTGATGGGCAGCGAAGGCGCCGGCACCGTCGTCGAGACCGGCCCCGGCGTCACCGACCTCGCCCCCGGCGACCGCGTCATGGGCATGCTGCCCGGCGCCTTCGGCCCGCTGGCCGTCGTCGACCGCCGCATGATCGCCCCGATGCCCGAGGGCTGGACCTTCGCCGAGGCCGCCGCCGTGCCGATCGTCTTCATGACGGCGTACTACGCACTCAACGACCTCGGCGGCCTGCGCGAGGGCGAAACCCTCCTCGTCCACGCCGCCGCCGGCGGCGTCGGCATGGCCGCCGTCCAGCTGGCCCGCCACTGGGGCGCCGACGTCTACGCCACCGCCAGCCCCGCCAAGTGGGACACCCTGCGCGGACTCGGCCTGACCGACGACCGGATCGCCTCCTCCCGCACCCTCGACTTCGAGGAGACCTTCCGCACCGCCACCGCCGGACGCGGCGTCGACGTCGTCCTCGACTCCCTCGCCCGCGAATTCGTCGACGCCTCCCTGCGGCTCCTGCCGCGCGGCGGACGCTTCGTCGAGATGGGCAAGACCGACGTCCGCGACCCCCGGGACGTCGCCGCCGCCCACCCCGGCGTCAGCTACCAGGCGTTCGACCTCACCGAGGCCGGCCTCGACCGCATCCAGGAGATGCTCACCGAGCTCCTCGCCCTCTTCCGGGCCGGCTCCCTGCGCCCCCTGCCCGTCTCCGCATGGGACCTGCGCCAGGCCCCCGAGGCCTTCCGCTACCTCAGCCAGGCACGCCACGTCGGCAAGATCGTGCTCACCGTGCCCGCCGACTGGAACCCTGACGGCACCGTCCTCATCACCGGCGGCACCGGCACCCTCGGCGCACTCGTCGCCCGGCACGCCGTCACCGTCAGGGGCGCCCGCCGCCTCGTCCTGACCAGCCGCCGCGGCGAGGCCGCCGCCGGCGCCGCCGAACTCGCCGCGGAGCTGCGCGCCCTCGGCGCCGACGTCACCGTCGCCGCCTGCGACGCCGCCGACCGCGAGGCCCTCGCCGCGCTGCTGGCCTCCGTACCGGCCGAACACCCGCTGACCGCCGTCGTCCACACCGCCGGCGTCCTCGACGACGGCATCGCCGAGGCCCTCACCCCGGAACGGATCGACCACGTCCTGCGGCCCAAGGCCGACGCCGCGCTCCACCTGCACGAGCTGACCCGCCACCACGACCTGGCCGACTTCGTCCTCTTCTCCTCCGCCGCCGGCACCTTCGGCGGCGCCGGCCAGGCCAACTACGCGGCCGCGAACGTCTTCCTCGACGCCCTCGCCCGCCACCGCCAGGCCCACGGCCTGCCCGGCACCTCCCTCGGCTGGGGCCTGTGGGCCGAGGCCAGCGGCATGACCGGCGAGCTCGACACCGCCGACAAGGACCGCATGACGCGCTCCGGCGTCCTCGGCCTCTCCTCCGAAGAGGGTCTCGCCCTCCTCGACACCGCCCACCACACCGGCGACGCCCACCTCGTCCCCATGCAGCTCGACCTCGCGCCGCTGCGCCAGGCCGACGCGAGCATGGTGCCCGCGCTGCTGCGCGGCCTCGTGCGCGCCCCCGCCCGCCGGGCCGCCCAGGCCACCGCGGCCGGGACCGGAACCCCGCTGGTGGAGCAGCTCGTACGCCTTCCCGAGAACGAGCGCGACGCGCTCCTGCTCGACCTCGTACGCGACCAGGTGGCCGCCGTCCTCGGCCACGCCACCCCCGACGCCGTCGAACCCGGCCGCGCCTTCAAGGACCTCGGCTTCGACTCGCTGACCGCCGTCGAGTTCCGCAACCGCCTCGGCGCCGCCGCCGGGGTCCGGCTGCCCGCCACCCTCGTCTTCGACTACCCCACCCCCACGGTGCTCGCCGGCTACCTCAAGGACGAACTCCTCGGCTCCGAGGCCGCTGCCGCCGCCCTCACGGTCCGGTCGGCCGCCGCCGAGGCCGACGACCCCATCGCCATCGTCGCCATGAGCTGCCGCTTCCCCGGCGGCGTCCGCAGCCCCGAGGACCTGTGGGAGCTGCTCGCCGAGGGCCGCGACGGCATCGCCCACCTCCCCGCGGACCGAGGCTGGGACACCGAGGCGCTCTACGACCCCGACCCGGACAACCCCGGCACCTCGTACGCCAGCGAAGGCGGCTTCTTCTACGACGCCCCCCACTTCGACCCGGCGTTCTTCGGGATCAACCCGCGCGAGGCCCTCGCCATGGACCCGCAGCAGCGGCTGCTGCTGGAGACCTCCTGGGAGGCCTTCGAGCGCGCCGGGATCGACCCGACGGGCCTGCGCGGCGGACAGGTCGGCGTGTTCGTCGGCCAGATGCACAACGACTACGTGTCCCGCCTGAACACCGTCCCCGAAGGCGTCGAGGGCTACCTCGGCACCGGCGGCTCCAGCAGCATCGCCTCCGGCCGCGTCTCCTACACCTTCGGCTTCGAGGGCCCGGCCGTCACCGTCGACACCGCGTGCTCCTCCTCGCTGGTCGCCCTGCACCTCGCGGCGCAGGCCCTGCGGGCCGGCGAGTGCTCCCTCGCCCTGGCGGGCGGCGTCACCATCATCACCACCCCCGACGTCTTCACGGAGTTCAGCCGCCAGCGCGGCCTCGCCGCCGACGGCCGCTGCAAGCCGTTCGCGGCCGCCGCCGACGGCACCGCGTGGGGCGAGGGCGTCGGCATGCTGCTCGTCGAGCGGCTCTCCGACGCCCGCCGCAACGGCCACCAGGTCCTCGCGGTCGTACGCGGCACCGCCGTCAACCAGGACGGCGCCTCCAACGGTCTGACCGCCCCGAACGGTCCGTCCCAGCAGCGCGTCATCCGCCAGGCCCTCGCCAACGCGGGCCTCGCCTCCGCCGACGTCGACGCCGTCGAGGCCCACGGCACCGGCACCCGGCTCGGCGACCCCATCGAGGCGCAGGCCCTGCTCGCCACCTACGGCCAGGACCGCCCCGCGGACCGGCCGCTGTGGCTGGGCTCCGTCAAGTCCAACTTCGGCCACACCCAGGCCGCGGCGGGCGTCGCCGGCATCATCAAGATGGTCCAGGCGATGCGCCACGGCGTCCTGCCGCAGACCCTGCACGTGGACGAGCCGTCCCCGCACGTGGACTGGTCGGCGGGCGCGGTCTCGCTGCTCACCGAACAGCGGGCTTGGCCCGAGACCGGCCGCCCGCGCCGCGCCGGCATCTCCTCCTTCGGCATGAGCGGTACGAACGCGCACGCCATCGTCGAACTCCCGGAGAGCCCCGCCACCCCGGCCGCCCCCGCCGTCCCGGTCGCACCGGCGGCGCTCCCGTGGCACCTGACCGCCCGCACCCCCGAGGCCCTGCGGGCCCAGGGCGAGCGGCTCCTGTCCCACCTGGAGGCACACCCGCAGACGGCGCCGGCCGACATCGGCCACTCGCTGGCGACCGGCCGGGCCGTGTTCGACCACCGCGCGACCGTGGTCGCCGCCGACCTCGACGGCTTCCGCACCGGCCTGGCCGCCCTCGCCGAGGGCCGCTCGGCGGCGGGCCTGGTCCAGGGCGCGCCGACGGCGGGCGGAAAGCTCGCCCTCCTCTTCACGGGGCAGGGCAGCCAGCGGCTGGGCATGGGACGCGAGCTCTACGAGACCTACCCGGCCTTCGCGGCCGCGCTCGACGCGGTGTCCGAGCGGCTTGGCCTCGAACTGCCGCTGAAGGACGTCCTGTTCGGTTCCGATGCCGCTGTTCTGGACCGTACGGAGTTCACGCAGCCGGCGTTGTTCGCGGTCGAGGTGGCGTTGTTCCGCCTCGTCGAGTCGTGGGGTGTGAAGCCGGACTTCCTGTCGGGTCACTCGATCGGTGAGATCGCCGCCGCGCATGTTGCGGGTGTGTTCTCGCTGGAGGACGCGTGCACGCTGGTCGCGGCGCGCGGCCGCCTGATGCAGGCGCTGCCCGCGGGTGGGGTCATGATCGCGGTGGAGGCGTCGGAGGACGAGGTCCTGCCGATGCTGACCGACCGCGTCAGCATCGCGGCCGTCAACGGCCCGCGCTCGGTGGTCATCGCCGGTGACGAAGACGCGGCGGCCGCGGTCGCCGAGTCGTTCGCCGACCGGAAGGCCAAGCGGCTGACCGTCAGCCACGCTTTCCACTCGCCCCACATGGACGGCATGCTCGACGCCTTCCGCCAGGTGGCGGAGGGGCTGGCGTACGCGAGCCCCCGGATCCCGGTCGTCTCCAACCTGACCGGCGCGCTGATCACCGACGAGATGGGCTCGGCCGACTTCTGGGTCCGCCACGTCCGCGAGGCGGTCCGCTTCCTGGACGGCGTCCGCGCCCTGGAGGCCGCCGGAGTCACGACGTACCTCGAACTCGGCCCCGACGGCGTGCTCTCCGCGATGGCACAGACCTGCCTGACCGACGACAGCGGCTCCGCGGCCTTCGCCCCCGCCCTGCGCGCGGGACGCGACGAGCCCGAGACCCTGCTCTCGGCGCTTTCCACCGCGTACGTGCGCGGCACCGCCGTCGACTGGCCCGCGTTCTACGCCCCGCTCGGGGTCCGGCGCGTCGACCTGCCGACGTACGCCTTCCAGCGCAGCGTCTACTGGCTCGACGCCGGCCGCGCGGACGGCGACGTCGCGGCGGCCGGGCTCGGCACCGCCGACCACCCGCTGCTCGGCGCCGAGGTCCAACTGCCCGACTCCGACGGCCACCTCTTCACCGGACGGCTGTCGCTGACCACCCACCCCTGGCTCGGGGACCACCGGGTCATGGACTCCGCCCTCCTGCCCGGCACGGCCTTCGTCGAGCTCGCGCTCCGGGCCGGCGAGCACGTCGGCTGCGACCTGGTCGACGAACTCACCCTGGAAGCCCCCCTCGTGCTGCCCGAGCACGGCGGCGTACAGCTGAGGCTCTCCGTCGGAGCGGCCGACGCGTCGGGCCGGCGCCGCAGCCTCACCCTCCACTCCCGTCCCGAGGGCGTGGATCCGGATGCGCCGTGGACGCGGCACGCCGTCGGTGTGCTCGCCACCGGGGCCGACCAGGCCCCGCAGAGCCTCACCGAGTGGCCGCCGGCCGGAGCGGAGGCCGTCCCCGTGGAGGGCCTGTACGAGGGCCTCGCGGAATCCGGATTCGGGTACGGCCCGGTGTTCCAGGGCCTGCGGGCCGCCTGGCGCCAAGACGACACCTACTACGCCGAGGTCGCGCTCCCCGAGGCGGCCGACGACGACGCCGCAC
>NZ_JAPEPX010000007.1 GCF_026339935.1 Streptomyces sp. NBC_01551 | reverse complement strand
GGAGGCGTTCGAACGGGCCGGCATCGACCCGCGGACCCTGCGCGGCAGCCGGACCGGCGTTTTCGCCGGCGTCATGTACCACGACTACGCCTCCCGGCTCGCGGCACTGCCCGAAGGCGTCGAGGGCTTCCTCGGCACGGGCAACGCGGCCAGCGTGATCTCCGGCCGGCTCTCGTACACCTTCGGCCTGGAGGGCCCGGCGGTCACCGTCGACACCGCCTGCTCCTCCTCCCTGGTGGCCCTGCACCTCGCCGTGCAGGCGCTGCGCAGCGGGGAATGCTCGCTCGCCCTGGCGGGCGGCGTGACCGTGATGGCGACTCCCGCGGCCTTCGTGGAGTTCAGCCGGCAGCGGGGCCTCGCGGCCGACGGCCGCTGCAAGGCGTTCTCCGCCGACGCCGACGGCACGGGCTGGTCCGAAGGCGCCGGGGTGCTCCTGGTGGAGCGCCTCTCCGACGCCCGCCGCAACGGGCACCCGGTGCTGGCCGTGGTCCGGGGTACGGCGATCAACCAGGACGGCGCGAGCAACGGCCTGACGGCCCCCAACGGGCCCTCGCAGCAACGCGTCATCCGCCAGGCCCTCTCCAACGCCGGTCTGTCCGCCGCCGACGTCGACGCGGTGGAGGCCCACGGCACGGGCACGACCCTCGGCGACCCGATCGAGGCCCAGGCGCTCCTGGCCACCTATGGGCAGGACCGCCCGGCGGACCGGCCGCTGCTCCTCGGCTCGATCAAGTCCAACATGGGCCACACGCAGGCCGCCGCCGGTGTCGCCGGGATCATCAAGATGGTCATGGCGATGCGGCACGGGGTCCTGCCCAAGACGCTGTACGTGGACCAGCCGACCCCGCACGTCGACTGGGCGGCGGGAGCCGTGAGCCTTCTGGACTCGGCCACGGACTGGCCGCGGACGGGCCGCCCGCGCCGGGCCGCCGTCTCCTCGTTCGGCTTCAGCGGCACCAACGCCCACGCCGTCATCGAGCAGGCCCCCGAGCCGGTGGAGCCCGAGGCGGGGACCGTGCCGGCCCGGGTGCCGGGCAGCCTGCCGTGGCTCCTCTCGGCGAAGGACCCGCAGGCCCTGCGCGACCAGGCCGCGCGCCTGGCGGCGCATGTGGTCGAGCACCCCGAACTGTCCCTCGTGGACGTCGGCCACGCCCTGGCCACGAGCAGGACCGCCCTCGACCGGCGCGCCGCCGTGGTCGCGGAGGACCGCGAGGGCTTCCTGGCCGGTCTCGCCGCGCTCGCCGAGGGCGAGTGGGCGGCCGGCCTGCTGGAAGGCTCGCCGACCGTCGGCAAGCTGGCGTTCCTGTTCACCGGACAGGGCAGCCAGCGGCTGGGCATGGGGCGTGAGCTGTACGAGACCTACCCGGTCTTCGCCGCCGCCCTGGACGCGGTGGGCGAGCGACTGGACCTCGAACTGCCGCTGAAGGAGGCCCTGTTCGGAGACGAAGCGGACCTGCTCGACCGTACGGAGTACGCGCAGCCGGCCCTGTTCGCGGTCGAGGTGGCGCTGTTCCGTCTGCTGGAGTCGTACGGCGTGCAGCCGGACTACCTGTCCGGCCACTCCATCGGCGAGATAGCCGCCGCGCACGTCGCCGGGGTGCTGTCCCTGGACGACGCGTGCGCCCTGGTCGCGGCCCGTGGCCGCCTGATGCAGGCGCTGCCCGCCGGCGGCGTGATGATCGCCGTGCAGGCGTCGGAGGACGAGGTCCTGCCGCTGCTGACCGACCGCGTCAGCATCGCGGCCGTCAACGGCCCGCAGTCCGTGGTCGTCGCGGGCGACGAGGACGCCGCGACGGCGATCGCCGAGTCGTTCCCCGACCGGAAGACCAAGCGGCTGACCGTCAGCCACGCCTTCCACTCGCCCCACATGGACGGCATGCTCGACGCCTTCCGCGAGGTCGTCGAGGGGCTGACGTACGCGAGCCCCCGCATCCCGATCGTGTCCAACCTGACCGGCGCCCTCGTCACCGACGACGAGATGGGTTCCGCCGACTTCTGGGTCCGGCACGTCCGCGAGGGCGTCAGGTTCCTCGACGGCATCCGCGCCCTGGAGGACGCGGGAGCCGCCACCTACCTCGAACTCGGCCCCGAGGCCGTCCTCTCCGCACTCGCGCAGGACTGCCTCACCCGCGACGGTGCGGCCTTCCTCCCCGTCCTGCGCGCGGAGCGCCCCGAGGAAGCCACCCTCGGTTCGGCCCTCGCCCAGGCGCACCTGCGGGGCATCGCCGTCGACTGGGACGCGTACTACACGGGCACCGGCGCACGCAGGGCCGACCTGCCCACGTACCCCTTCCAGCGCCAGCGCTACTGGCTGGAGGCGCCCGCCCACGCCCTCAGTGGCGACGTCGCGTCCGCCGGGCTCGGCCCGACCGCGCATCCGCTCCTCGGCGCGGCGGTCGACCTGCCCGACTCGGACGGGTTCCTCTTCACCGGGCGGCTCTCCCTGCGCACCCACTTCTGGCTGGCCGACCACCGCGTCGCGGGCACCGTCCTGCTGCCGGGCGCCGCGCTGGTCGAACTGGCCGTCCGTGCGGGCGACCACGCCGGCTGCGGGCGCCTGGACGAGCTGACCCTCGAAGCGCCCCTGGTGCTGACGGAGACGGGCGGGACGCAGCTGCGGCTCGCGGTGGCCGAGCCGGACGCGCAGGGGCGCCGGGCCTTCCAGGTCTACTCGCGCCCCGAGCAGACCGCCCCCGACGAGCCGTGGACCCGTCACGCCGACGGCGTCCTGGCCCCCGAGGCCACGGACACCGGCATCGAGGCCCTGGGGGAGTGGCCGCCGGCCGGTGCCGTCGCCTGCCCCGTTGACGACCTGTACCCGGGCTTCGACGGCATCGGACTCGGCTACGGCCCCGCCTTCCGCAACCTCCGCCGGGCCTACCGGCTCGGGGACGAGGTGTTCGCCGAGGTCACCCTCGACGAGGACCGCCTCCCGGAAGCCGCCCCGTACGGTCTCCACCCCGCGCTCCTCGACGCCGCCCTGCACGCCGTCGGCCTCGGGGAGTTCTTCCCCGAGGGCCCGCAGGGCGCGCGGCTGCCGTTCTCCTGGGACGGCGTGCGGCTGCACGCCGCCGGCGCTGCCGGATTGCGCGTACGGATGGCACCGGCGGGCCGGGACGCGGTGACGCTGACCCTGTGGGACGGGAGCGGGGAGCCGGTCCTGACCGTCGACTCGCTCGTCCTGCGCCCCTTCGCCGCCGACGGCATCGCTGCCGCCGCCGGTTCCGGTACCGGACCCGTACGCGAGGCGCTGTTCCAGGTCGACTGGACCGCCCTGACGCTGCCCGAAGCCGCGCCGGAGTCCGGTGCCGGCTGGGCGCTGCTCGGCGCGGACCCGCTCAAGACCGGCGCCGGCCTGGAACGGGCCGGGATCCTCGACGACGCCTGCGGATCGGCGTACCCGGACCTGAACGCCCTGGGCGAGGCCTTCGACGTGGCCGAGGCCCTGGGGGAGCCGGCACCGGAGACGGTCCTCGTCTCGCCGGCGCCCGACCTCGCGGCACCGGATGCGGCCTCGGCCGCGCACGCCGCGACCGCGCACGCCCTGGACCTCGTCCAGGGGTGGCTGGCGGACGAGCGGTTCGCGGCCTCCCGGCTCGCGGTCGTCACCCGCGGGGCCGTCGCCGCCGACCCCGACGAGGACGTCACGGACCTCGCGCACGCCGCCGTGTGGGGCCTGGTGCGCTCCGCGCAGGCCGAGCACCCCGGCCGGTTCGTCCTGGTCGACCTCGACGGCGAGGCCCCCTCCTACGGGGCCCTGCCCGCCGCGCTCGCCACCGACGAGACCCAGCTCGCCCTGCGCGGGGGGACCGTACGGGCGCCCCGGCTGGCCCGCGCGGCCCTCACCCCGCCCGCGCCCGCGGCCGCAGCCGAGGGCGAGGGCGAGGGCGAGGGCGAGGGCGCCACCCGCGCCGTCGACCCCGAGGGCACCGTCCTGATCACCGGGGCCACCGGCACCCTGGGCGGCCTGTTCGCCCGGCACCTCGTCGCCGAGCACGGCGTACGTCACCTGCTGCTCACCAGCCGGCGGGGCGCGGCGGCGGACGGCGCCACCGAACTCGCCGATCAGCTGGTCGCGTCGGGTGCCCGGGTCACCTGGGCGGCCTGCGACGCGGCCGACCGGGACGCGCTGGCCGCCCTGCTGGCCTCCGTACCGGCCGGACACCCGCTGACGGCCGTCGTGCACACCGCCGGTGTGCTCGACGACGGCACCGTCACCTCGCTCACGCACGAGCGGGTCGCGAAGGTGCTGCGGCCCAAGGCCGACGCGGCATGGAACCTGCACGAGCTGACCCGGCACCTCGACCTGGCGGCGTTCGTCCTGTTCTCCTCGGCGGCCGGCGTGTTCGGCAACGCCGGACAGGCCAACTACGCGGCCGGCAACACCTTCCTCGACGCGCTCGCCCAGCACCGCCGGGCCCAGGGCCTGGCGGGCCTCTCGCTCGCGTGGGGCCTGTGGGACGACGAGGCCGGCATGGCCGCCACCCTCGACGACCAGGACCGGCGCCGCCTCGGCCGCGGCAGCATGAACGCGCTGTCGGAGGCCGACGGGCTGGCCCTCTTCGACGCTGCCCTGCGGGCGTCGACGGCCGCGGTCGCCGAGGCCGGGGAGCCGGGGAGCGCGAGCCTGCTCGTGCCCGCCCGGATCGACCTCGCCGCCCTCCAGGCCCAGGTGGGCGACACCGTCGCCCCGCTGCTGCGCGGCCTGCTCCGTACACCCGTACGACGCAGGACGAGCGGCGGCGCCTCCGCGGACGCCCCGGGGACGCTGGCCGATCGGCTGGCCCAACTCCCGCCCGCCGAACGGGACCGGGTGCTGCTCGACACGGTCTGCACCCACGTCGCCCAGGTACTGGGCCACAACGGCGCGGCCGCCATCGAACCGGGCAGCGCGTTCAAGGAGCTGGGCTTCGACTCGCTGACCGCCGTCGAGCTGCGCAACCGGCTCGGCGCTGCCACCGGACTCCGGCTCCCGGCCACGCTCATCTTCGACTACCCGACCCCCGAACAGCTCAGTGGATACCTGCGCTCCGCCCTGCCCCTCGGCGCCGGCGGACCCACCGTCTTCGGTGAACTCGACCGGCTGGAAAGCGCGTTGGGCGCGGTGGACGCGACGGACGCGGACAGCGTCACCCGCTCGCGGATCACGATGCGCCTCCAGGCCCTCATGGCCAAGTGGAACGCCGGCCAGGACACCGGACGGCGCACCGGCACCGACGAGGACACCGACGACGACCTCGACGCGGTGACCGACGACGAGCTCTTCGACCTGCTCGACGACGAACTCGGCGCCTGAGCACGCCGGGCGGGGCACCCCGCCCCGCCCGGCACCCCGAACACCCCGAACACCCCGAACACCCCGAACACCCCGAACACCCCGAACACCCCGAACACCCCACGGACAGACCCGTACGACCGCCTCTCTGGCATGGAGCCCACGCACATGGTGAACGAGGACAAGCTTCGCGACTACCTCAAGCGGGCGACCGCCGATCTGCGCCAGGCCCGCAGGCGGTTGCGCGAGGTGGAGGAGCAGAACCAGGAACCCGTCGCGATCGTCGCGATGAGCTGCCGCTACCCGGGCGGCGTCCGCAGCCCCGAGGACCTGTGGCGGCTCGTCGCCGACGGTGACGACGCCGTCTCCGGGTTCCCCGTCGACCGGGGCTGGGACGTGGAGTCGCTCTACGACGCCGACCCCGACAGCGCCGGATCCAGCTACGTCAGCGAGGGCGGCTTCCTCTACGACGCCGCCCGCTTCGACCCCGCCCCCTTCGGCATCTCCCCGCGCGAGGCCCTGGCCATGGACCCGCACCAGCGGCTCCTGCTGGAGACCTCCTGGGAGGCGTTCGAGCGGGCCGGCATCGACCCGACGTCCCTGCGCGGCAGCCGGACGGCCGTCTTCGCCGGCGTCATGTACCACGACTACACCGCCCGCCTCGACTCCGTCCCCGAAGGCGTCGAGGGCTTCCTCGGCACCGGCAGCTCCGGCAGCATCGCCTCCGGCCGCGTCGCGTACACCTTCGGCCTCGAAGGCCCCGCCGTCACCGTCGACACGGCCTGCTCGTCCTCCCTGGTCACCCTGCACCTCGCGGTGCAGGCCCTGCGGGCGGGGGAGTGCACCATGGCCCTCGCCGGCGGGGTCACCGTGATGGCGACCCCGGCCACCTTCACCGAGTTCAGCCGCCAGCGCGGCCTGGCCGCCGACGGCCGCTGCAAGCCCTTCGCGGCCGCCGCCGACGGCACCGGCTGGGGCGAGGGCGTCGGCATGCTGCTCGTGGAGCGGCTGTCGGACGCGCAGCGCAACGGACACCCGGTGCTGGCCGTGATCCGCGGCTCCGCGATCAACCAGGACGGCGCGAGCAACGGCCTGACGGCCCCCAACGGGCCCTCGCAGCAGCGCGTCATCCACCAGGCGCTCACCAACGCCCGCCTCACCACCGCCGAGGTGGACGTCGTGGAGGCGCACGGCACGGGTACGACCCTGGGCGACCCGATTGAGGCGCAGGCCGTGCTCGCGACGTACGGGCAGGACCGGCCGGCGGACCGGCCGCTGCTGCTCGGCTCCATCAAATCCAACATCGGTCACACCCAGGCCGCGGCCGGTGTCGCGAGCATCATCAAGATGGTCGAGGCGATGCGGCACGGCGTCGTCCCCAAGACCCTCCACCTCGACGAGCCGACCCCGCACGTGGACTGGGAGGCGGGCGCCGTCTCCTTGATCGGCGAGAGCGTCCCCTGGCCGCGGACCGGTGCCCCGCGTCGTGCGGGTGTGTCGTCGTTCGGGTTCAGCGGGACGAACGCGCATGTGATCGTGGAGCAGGCGCCGGAGGCGGACGCGGATACGGCTGAGTCCGTTGAGCCGGATGTTCGTTCTGGGATGCCGGTGGTGCCGTGGGTGCTGTCGGGCAAGAGCGCGGGGGCGTTGCGGGCGCAGGCGGAGCGGCTGTCCGGCTGGCTGGCGGGTGTGCCGGGTGTGGATCCGCTGGATGTGGGCTGGTCGTTGGCGGCGACGCGTGCGGGGCTGGATCACCGGGCCGTCGTTCTCGGCGATCACGCTGCCGGTGTGGCTGCGGTTGCGTCGGGTTCGCTGGCCGCTGGTGTGGTGACCGGGTCCGTGGTCGGTGGCAAGACCGCCTTCGTGTTCCCGGGTCAGGGCTCGCAGTGGGTGGGCATGGCGGCGGGGCTGCTCGACGCCTCGCCCGAGTTCGCCGCGCGGGTGGATGAGTGTGCGAAGGCGCTGGAGCCCTTCACCGACTGGTCGTTGGTGGATGTGCTCCGGGGTGCCGATGGCGTGCCCTCGCTCGACCGGGTGGATGTCGTGCAGCCGGCTCTGTTCGCGGTGATGGTGTCGTTGGCTGAGGTGTGGCGTTCGGCGGGTGTGCGTCCGGGTGCGGTGATCGGGCATTCGCAGGGTGAGATCGCGGCCGCCTGCGTCGCCGGGATCTTGTCCCTGGAGGACGCGGCTCGTGTCGTGGCTTTGCGGAGTCAGGCGATCGGGCGGGTGCTGGCCGGCTTGGGCGGCATGGTGTCCGTGCCGCTGCCCGCTGCCGAGGTACGTGAGCGGATCGCGCCGTGGGGTGAGGAGCGGATTTCCGTCGCTGCCGTCAACGGCCCGTCTTCCGTGGTCGTCTCCGGCGAGGTCCAGGCCCTGGAGGAGCTCCTCGCCTCGTGTGAGGCGGACGGGGTTCGTGCCAAGCGGATCGCGGTGGACTACGCCTCGCATTCGGCGCAGGTGGAGCTGCTCCGTGAGGAGCTCGACACCCTTCTCGCCCCGATCGTTCCGCAGGCGGCGGAGGTTCCGTTCCTGTCCACGGTCACCGGCGAATGGGTCAGCGGCACCGAGCTGGATGCCGGTTACTGGTTCCGCAACCTGCGTCAGACAGTCGAGCTGGAGCAGGCGACCCGCACGCTCCTGGAGCAGGGCTTCGGTGTGTTCATCGAGTCGAGTCCGCACCCGGTGCTGACCGTCGGCATGCAGGAGACCGTCGAGGACGCGGGCCGCGAGGCTGCGATCCTGGGCTCCCTGCGCCGCAACGAGGGCGGTCTGGAGCGTTTCTGGCTCTCCTTGGGTGAGGCCTACGTCCGCGGCGTGACGGTCGACTGGGACGCGGTCTTCGCCGGCACCGGCGCCCAGCGCGTCGACCTGCCCACCTACGCCTTCCAGCAGGAGCACTTCTGGCTCGAAAGCGGTACCGCCCCGGACGCCGGCCCCGCCGTGTCCCCGGCCGACACCGCCGACGCCCACTTCTGGGAGGCCGTCGAGCGCCAGGACGTGGCCGCCCTCACCGCCGAGCTGGCCATCGACGGGGACGAGACGCTCACCGCTCTCCTGCCCGCGCTGTCCTCCTGGCGGCGCCGTCGGCAGGAGCGCTCCACGGTCGACGGCTGGCGCTACCGGATCACCTGGAAGCCGGCTCCCGAGCCCGCCGCCACCCGTCTCACCGGCACTTGGCTCGTCGCGGTCCCGGAGGCCGGTGAGGGAGCCGACGCCGTCGTGCGCGCGCTCGCCGAACACGGGGCCGATGTACGGCAGATCGCGGTCCCCCGTACCCACGACGCCCGTGCCGAGCTGGTCGAGCGGATCCGTGAGGCACTCGCCGACGGCCCCGCCGTGGCGGGCGTGCTGTCCCTCCTGACCCCCGCCGGGGCCGAAGCGGAGCCGATCGGCTCCGCCGCGCCCGCCGGGGTGATCGCCACCCTCGCGCTCGTCCAGGCCCTCGGTGACGCCGACGTTGCCGCTCCGCTCTGGTGCGTCACCCGTGGCGCGGTGTCCGTGGGCCGTTCCGAGCAGCAGGCCGATCCCGCGCAGGCCCCGATCTGGGGACTCGGCCGCGTCACGGCCCTGGAACACGGCGAGCGTTGGGGCGGTCTGATCGACCTGCCCGCGCAGACCGACGCCCGGACGCTCGGACGACTCGTCGGCGTGCTTGCCGGGGACGCCGCCGAGGACCAGGTGGCCGTGCGGTCCTCGGGGCTCTTCGTGCGACGTCTCGTGCGGGCCCGGCTGGCCGAAACCCCGCCGGTGCGCGAGTGGCGTCCGGCCGGGACGACGCTGGTCACCGGTGGTACGGGCGCCCTGGGTGCGCACGTGGCCCGCTGGCTGGCGGAGAACGGCGCCGAGCACCTGATCCTGACCAGCCGCCGCGGGGCCGAGGCGCCCGGCGCGGACGGGCTGCGCGAGGAACTGACGGCCCTGGGCGCCGAGGTCACGCTCGCCGCCTGCGACGTCAGCGACCGCGACGCCCTCGCCGCCCTCCTGGCCTCCGTCCCCGCCGACCGGCCGCTGACCGCCGTCGTACACACCGCCGCCGTCCTCGACGACGGAGTGATCGAGGCGCTCACGCCCGAGCAGGTCGAGCGCGTCCTGCGGGTCAAGGTGGACGCCACGCTGCACCTGCACGAGCTGACCCGCGACCTCGACCTGTCCGCGTTCGTCCTCTTCTCCTCCTTCGCCGCCACCTTCGGCGCCCCCGGCCAGGGCAACTACGCGCCGGGCAACGCGTTCCTCGACGCCTTCGCCGAGTACCGGCGCGCCGCCGGGCTGCCCGCCACCTCCCTCGCCTGGGGCCCCTGGGGCGACGGAGGCATGGCCGAAGGCGCCGTCGGCGACCGGATGCGCCGCCACGGCGTCATCGAGATGGCTCCCGAGCGGGCCGTCAGCGCACTCCAGCACGCGCTGGACCGTGACGAGACCACGCTGACCGTTGCCGACATGGAGTGGAAGCGCTTCGTCCTGGCCTTCACCTCCGGCCGCGCCCGGCCGCTGCTGCACGACCTGCCCGAGGCGCGGCAGGCCATGGAGCACGCCCGTACCGACGCGGCCGAGGACACCGGCAGCGCCGCCGTCCTCACCCGGCAGCTCGCCGGGCAGCCCGAGGCCGAGCAGGAACGGCTGCTGCTGGAGCTGGTCCGTACCGCCGTCGCCGCCGTCCTCGGCTACGCCGGGCCCGACGCCGTCGAGGCCGGCCGGGCGTTCAAGGAGCTGGGCTTCGACTCCCTCACCTCCGTTGAGCTGCGCAACCGCCTGAACGCCGCCGCCGGCCTCAAGCTGCCGCCCACCCTCGTCTTCGACTACCCGACGCCCACCGTCCTCGCCCGCCACCTGCGGGCAGAGCTCGCCGGGCAGGGCGCGGTCGGCGCCACGCTCGTACCGACTGCCTCCGCCTCCGCGTCCGACGCCGAGCCGATCGCCGTCGTCGCGATGAGCTGCCGCTTCCCCGGCGGCGTCCGCAGCCCCGAGGAACTGTGGCAGCTGCTCGCCTCCGGCGGCGACGCCCTCTCGCAGTTCCCGGCCGACCGGGGCTGGGACGTCGAGGCGCTGTACGACCCCGACCCCAACGCGCAGGGCACCTCCTACACCCGCGAGGGCGGCTTCCTCTCCGACGCGGCCGCCTTCGACCCGGCGTTCTTCGGGATCTCCCCGCGCGAGGCCCTGGCCATGGACCCGCAGCAGCGGCTGCTGCTGGAGACCTCGTGGGAGGTCTTCGAGCGGGCCGGCATCGACCCGGACACCCTCCGCGGCAGCCAGTCCGGCGTGTTCGTCGGGACCAACGGCTCCGACTACTCCCACCTCGTACGGGGTGCGGCCGACGGCCTCGAAGGACACCTGGCCACCGGCAGCGCGGGCAGCGTCGTCTCCGGCCGGCTCTCGTACACCTTCGGCCTGGAGGGCCCGGCGGTCACCGTCGACACGGCCTGCTCGGCATCGCTCGTGGCCCTGCACCTCGCGGTGCAGGCGCTGCGGAGCGGCGAGTGCTCCATGGCCCTGGCCGGCGGTGTGACGGTCATGTCCACGCCTGGCACCTTCATCGAGTTCAGCCGCCAGCGAGGCCTGTCCACCGACGGCCGCTGCAAGGCGTTCTCCGCCGACGCGGACGGCTTCAGCCCGGCCGAGGGCGTCGGCATGCTGCTCGTGGAGCGGCTGTCGGACGCGCGGCGCCACGGGCACCCCGTGCTGGCCGTGGTCCGGGGTACGGCCATCAACCAGGACGGCGCGAGCAACGGCCTGACGGCTCCGAACGGCCCCTCCCAGCAGCGCGTCATCCGCCAGGCCCTGGCCAACGCCCGCCTGACGACGGCCGAGGTGGACGTCGTGGAGGCGCACGGCACGGGTACGACCCTGGGCGACCCGATCGAGGCGCAGGCCCTGCTGGCCACGTACGGGCAGGACCGGCCGGCCGATCAGCCGCTGCTGCTCGGCTCGATCAAGTCCAACATCGGTCACGCGCAGGCCGCCGCCGGCGTGGCCGGTGTGATGAAGATGGTGCTGGCCATGCAGCACGGCATGCTGCCGCAGAGCATCCACATCGCCCAGCCCACCCCGCACGTGGACTGGAGCGCGGGCGAGGTGGCCCTGCTGACCGAACAGCGGGCCTGGCCCGAGACCGGGGGCCGCCCCTGGCGAGCGGGAGTGTCGTCGTTCGGGTTCAGCGGGACCAACGCCCATGCCATCATCGAGCAGGCCCCGGCGGAACAGGGGTCCGACGAACAGGCGACCCCTGCGTCGTCGACCCCCCCCCCTACTGACCGCGACCACCCCGGACGACACCGGTTCCGACCGACGGACCCCGCTGCCCTGGCCGCTGACGGCCAAGACCGAGAAGGCGCTGCGCGGCCAGGCGGAGCGACTGCTGAACCACCTCGCCACCCGTCCTGACCTGCGACGCGTCGACGTCGGCCACTCCCTGGCCACGACCCGCACGGCACACGACCGGCGCGCGGTACTGATCGGCCGGGACCCCGAGGAACAGCTCGTGGGCCTGGCCGCCCTGGCCGCCGGAGGCACCGCACCCCTGCTCGTCCAGGGGTCGGTCATCGGGGGCAAGAGCGCGTTCGTGTTCCCCGGACAGGGGTCGCAATGGGTGGGCATGGCGGAGGCGCTGTTGGACGCTTCACCCGTGTTTGCTGCCCGGGTGGATGAGTGTGCGAAGGCGCTGGAGCCCTTCACCGACTGGTCGTTGGTGGATGTGCTCCGGGGTGCCGATGGCGTGCCCTCGCTCGACCGGGTGGATGTCGTGCAGCCGGCTCTGTTCGCGGTGATGGTGTCGTTGGCTGAGGTGTGGCGTTCGGCGGGTGTGCGTCCGGGTGCGGTGATCGGGCATTCGCAGGGTGAGATCGCGGCCGCCTGCGTCGCCGGGATCTTGTCCCTGGAGGACGCGGCTCGTGTCGTGGCTTTGCGGAGTCAGGCGATCGGGCGGGTGCTGGCCGGCTTGGGCGGCATGGTGTCCGTGCCGCTGCCCGCTGCCGAGGTACGTGAGCGGATCGCGCCGTGGGGTGAGGAGCGGATTTCCGTCGCCGCGGTCAACGGCCCGTCTTCCGTGGTCGTCTCCGGCGAGGTCCAGGCCCTGGAGGAGCTCCTCGCCTCGTGTGAGGCGGACGGGGTTCGTGCCAAGCGGATCGCGGTGGACTACGCCTCGCACTCCGCGCAGGTCGAACTGCTGCGGGACGAGCTGGCCGAACTCCTCGCCCCGATCGTTCCGCAGGCGGCGGAGGTTCCGTTCCTGTCCACGGTCACCGGTGAGTGGGTGCAGGGGCCGGAGCTGGATGCCGGTTACTGGTTCCGCAACCTGCGTCAGACAGTCGAGCTGGAGCAGGCGACCCGCACGCTCCTGGAGCAGGGCTTCGGTGTGTTCATCGAGTCGAGTCCGCACCCGGTGCTGACGGTCGGGATGCAGGAGACCGTCGAGGACGCGGGCCGCGAGGCCGCGATCCTGGGTTCCCTGCGCCGCAACGAGGGTGGTCTGGAGCGTTTCTGGCTCTCCTTGGGCGAGGCCTACGTCCGCGGCGTGACGGTCGACTGGGACGCGGTCTTCGCCGGCACCGGCGCCCGGCGCGTGGACCTGCCGACCTACGCTTTCCAGTCGCAGCGGTTCTGGCCGGAGGCCGCGGCGGTCGAAGCGGGTGAGCTGACGGGCGAGAGCGTGATCGACGCCCGGTTCTGGGACGCCGTCGAGCGCGAGGACCTCGCCGCGCTCACCGCCGAACTGCGGATCGAGGGCGACCAGCCCCTGACCGCCCTGCTCCCCGCGCTGTCCTCGTGGCGGCGGCAGAGCCGTGAGCAGTCCACCGTCGACGGCTGGCGCTACCGGGTCACTTGGAAGGCCCTGACCGAAGCCACCAGCGCCCGGCTCTCCGGCACCTGGCTGGTCGTCGTGCCCGAGGCGGTCTCCGGAGCGGCCGGTGACGCGGCCGCCGCTGTTCTCCGTACGCTCACCGACCGGGGCGCGGAGGTCCGTACCGTCACCGTGGCCGCCGACGCGGCCGGCCGGGACGCGCTGACCGCCGTCCTGAAGGCCGCCACGGAGGGGGCCCCCGCCCCCGCCGGGGTGCTCTCCCTCCTCGCCCTCGGCGACGACGGGGCCGCGCTGCGCGCCCACGCCGGGCTCCTCGGCACCGCCGTGCTCGTCCAGGCCCTCGGGGACGCCGACGTCGCCGCGCCCCTGTGGTGCGTCACCCGCGGCGCCGTGTCAGTCTCCCGCTCCGAGCGGCTCCAGGATCCGGCGCAGGCCCTGCTGTGGGGCTTCGGCCGCACCGCCGCGCTGGAGTTCCCCGACCGCTGGGGCGGTCTGCTCGACCTGCCCGCGCAGGCCGACGACCGCACGCTCGAACGGCTCGTGGGAGTCCTGGCCGGTGACGGCTCCGAGGACCAGGTGGCGCTCCGCGCCTCCGGGCTGTTCGGCCGGCGTCTGGTCCACGCCCCGCTCGCCGACGCGCCGACCGCGCCCGAGTGGCGTCCGGCCGGGACGACGCTGGTCACCGGTGGTACGGGCGCCCTGGGTGCGCACGTGGCCCGCTGGCTGGCGGAGAACGGCGCCGAGCACCTGATCCTGACCAGCCGTCGCGGGGCCGAGGCGCCCGGCGCGGACGGGCTGCGCGAGGAACTGGCCGCGCTGGGCGCCGAGGTCACGCTCGCCGCCTGTGACGTCAGCGACCGCGACGCCCTCGCCGCCCTCCTGGCCTCCGTCCCCGCCGACCGGCCGCTGACCGCCGTCGTACACACCGCCGGCGTCCTCGACGACGGCGTCATCGACGGGCTGACCCCCGAGCGGTTCGCGACCGTGCTCGCCCCCAAGGCGGACGCGGCGCTCACCCTCCACGAGCTGACCCGCGACCTCGGTCTGTCCGCGTTCGTGCTCTTCTCCGGAGTCGCCGGCACCCTCGGCGACGCCGGACAGGGCAACTACGCGGCCGCCAACTCCTACCTGGACGCCCTCGCCGAGCAGCGGCACGCCGACGGCCTGCCCGCCACCTCGGTGGCCTGGGGCCGGTGGGGTGACAGCGGACTGGCCGCGGGCGGCGCCATCGGAGAGCGGCTCGACCGCGGCGGCGTGCCCGCCATGGCGCCGCGCGCCGCGATCCGGGCGCTCCAGCAGGCCCTCGACCACGCCGAGCCGGCCGTCGCCGTCGCCGACATCCAGTGGGAGCGGTTCACGCCGGGCTACACCGCGGTGCGGCCCAGCCCGTTCCTCGCGGACCTGCCCGAGGTGCGGCGGCTCGCGCAGGCCGCGTCGGCCGCCGGTGAAGCGGGCGGCCCGGCCGGGGAGGGTTCCCCGGCCGAGGCGCTGCGCCGACGGCTGTCGGTGATGGCGCAGGCCGAACAGGCCCTGGCCGTACTGGAACTGGTCCGCTCCCACGCGGCGACCGCGCTCGGGCACCCCACCACCGACGAGGTCGGCGCGGGCCGCGCGTTCAAGGAGCTCGGCTTCGACTCCCTGATCGCGCTGGAGCTCCGCAACCGCCTGAACGCGGCCACCGGGCTGAAGCTCCCGGCGACGCTGGTCTTCGACCACCCGACCCCCGCGGTCCTGGCCGAGTTCCTGCGCGCCGAGATCGTCCAGGACGGCAGCACCGCGGCCGCCCCCGGCATCGCGGAACTCGAAAAGCTCGAATCGGCGCTGTCCGTCCTCGATCCGGACGGGGAGACGCGGGCCGACATCGCCTCGCGCCTGCAGGCCCTCCTCGCGAAATGGGGTGAACCGCAAGCCCCTTCGAGCGGCGGGGCCGTGGCCGAGAAGCTCCAGGAAGCCACGACCGACGAGCTCTTCGACTTCATCGAGAACGAGCTCGGTATCTAGCAGCACAGCGGACAGCAGGCAGTAGCAGCGCAAGGGTTTGTGACGAACATGGGTGAGGTTCCAATGGCGGATCAGGTAGCGGATCAGGACAAGATCATCGGCTACTTGAAGCGGGTGACGGCCGATCTGCACCAGACACGGCAGCGCCTGCGCGAGGTCGAGGCCCAGGAGCCGGAGCCGATCGCCATCGTCGGCATGGCCTGCAGGTTCCCCGGCGGCATCCAGTCGCCGGAGGACCTGTGGGGCCTCGTCGCGGGAGGCCGGGACGCCATCACCGACTTCCCCACCGACCGCGGCTGGGACATCGAGTCCCTGTACGACGCGGACCCCGACCAGCGGGGCACCTCGTACACCCGCGAGGGTGGATTCCTCGACGGGGTCGGCGAGTTCGACGCCGCGTTCTTCGGGATCAGCCCGCGCGAGACCCTCGGCATGGACCCGCAGCAGCGACTGCTGCTCGAAACGTCCTGGGAGACCTTCGAGCGCGCCGGCATCGACCCGGCGACGCTGCGCGGCAGCAAGGCCGGCGTGTTCATCGGCACCAACGGCCAGGACTACCCCGACCTGCTCCGCGACGGCGTCCCCCAGGGCGTCGAGCAGTACCTCCTCACCGGGAACGCGGCCAGCGTCGTCTCCGGCCGCCTCTCCTACACCTTCGGCCTCGAAGGCCCCGCCGTCACCATCGACACCGCCTGCTCGTCCTCGCTCGTCGCCCTCCACCTCGCGGTGCAGGCGCTGCGGGGCGGCGAGTGCTCGCTGGCGCTCGCGGGCGGTGTCACGGTCATGTCCAGCCCGCGCGCCTTCGTGCAGTTCAGCCGGCAGCGCGGGCTCGCCCCCGACGGCCGGTGCAAGCCGTTCGCCGACGGCGCCGACGGCACCGGCTGGGGCGAGGGCGTCGGAATGCTCCTCGTCGAGAAGCTCTCCGACGCCCGCCGCCTCGGCCACCCCGTACTCGCCGTGGTCCGCGGCTCCGCGATCAACCAGGACGGCGCGAGCAACGGCCTGACGGCCCCCAACGGGCCGTCGCAGCAGCGCGTCATCCGCCAGGCGCTCACCAACGCCGGGCTCACCCCGGCGCAGGTCGACGTCATCGAGGCGCACGGCACCGGCACCACCCTCGGCGACCCCATCGAGGCCCAGGCCATCCTGGCCACCTACGGCCAGAACCGGCCCGAGGGCCGACCGCTGTGGCTGGGCTCCATCAAGTCCAACATCGGGCACACCCAGGCCGCTGCCGGTGTCGCGGGCATCATCAAGATGGTCGAGGCGATACGGCACGGCGTCCTGCCCGAGTCGCTCCACATCGACCAGCCGTCCAGCGCCGTCGACTGGAGTACCGGCGACGTCGAACTGCTCACCCGGGCCGTGCCGTGGCCCGAGACCGGCCAGCCGCGCCGCGCCGGCATCTCCTCCTTCGGCGTCAGCGGCACCAACGCCCACACCGTCATCGAGCAGGCCCCGCCCGCCGACGCACCCGGCGCGGACGCGAAGACCGACGGCACGGGCGCCACCGACAGCGCTGACGCCGCGGTGGACGCGGAAGGTGCCACCGGGCCCGTGCCGCTGCTGGTCTCCGGCCAGGGCGACGACGCCCTGCGCGCCCAGGCCGCCCGCCTCGCCGCCCACCTGCGGGCCCACCCCGCACTCGCGGCGGACCCCGCCGCCCTGACCGACCTCGGCTTCTCCCTCGCCACCAGCCGCTCCGCCCTCGACCGCCGGGCCGTCCTCTTCGCCGCCGACCGCGAGCAGCTGCTGGCCGACCTCGACGCGCTCGCCGCCGGCGAGCAGCCCGCGACCGCCGTCCTCGGCGCCGCCGGCGACGGCAACACCGCCTTCCTCTTCACCGGCCAGGGCAGCCAGCGCGCCGGCATGGGCCGCGAGCTGTACGCCACCCACCCCGGCTTCGCCCGCGCCCTCGACGCGGTCCGCGACGAACTCGACCGGCACCTCGAACGCCCCCTGTACGAGGTGCTGTTCGCCGCCGAAGACACCCCCGAGGCGGCGCTGCTCGACGCGACCGCCTACACCCAGGCCGCCCTGTTCGCCGTCGAGGTCGCCCTCTACCGCCAGCTCGAACAGTGGGGCGTCACCGCCGACTTCCTCATCGGGCACTCCATCGGCGAACTCGCCGCCGCCCACGTCTCCGGCGTCCTCACCCTCCCCGACGCGGCCGCCCTCGTGGCCGCCCGCGGCCGCCTCATGCAGGCCCTGCCCGCCGGCGGCTCGATGATCGCCGTCGAGGCCACCGAGGACGAGGTCACCCCGCTCCTCACCGACCGGGTGTCCATCGCCGCCGTCAACGGCCCCCGCTCCGTGGTCGTCTCCGGCCACGAGGACGCCGCCGAGGAGATCGCCGAGGCCCTGCGCGCCCGCGGCCGGCGCACCAAGCGGCTCACCGTCAGCCACGCCTTCCACTCGCCGCTCATGGACGGCATGCTCGACGCGTTCCGGGAAGCCGCCGAAGCCGTCTCCTACGCGCCGCCCGTCATCCCGATCGTCTCGAACCTCACCGGCGCCTCCGTCACCGCCGAGGAGATCTGCACCGCCGACTACTGGGTCCGCCACGTCCGCGAGGCCGTCCGCTTCCACGACGGGGTACGCGGCCTGGCCGCGCTCGGCGTCACCACCTTCGTCGAGGTCGGCCCCGGCGGAGTCCTCACCGCCCTCGCACAGGACTGCCTCACCGGCGAGAACGACCGGGACGACGCCGTCTTCGTCCCCGCCCTGCGCGCCGACCGCCCCGAACCGGCCGCGTTCGCCGCCGCCGTCGCCCAGGCCCACGCGCACGGCGTCCGGGCCGACTGGTCCGCCGTCTTCGCCGGGCGCGGTGCCACCCGCGTCGACCTGCCCACGTACGCCTTCCAGCGGGGCCACTACTGGCCCGAACAGCCCACCGCCTGGACCGGCGACGTCACCGCCGCCGGCATCGGCTCCGCCGACCACCCGCTCCTCGGCGCCGCCATCGCCCTGGCCGACGGCGACGGCTACCTCTTCACCGGCCGGCTCTCCCTGGCCACCCACCCCTGGCTCGCCGACCACACGGTCATGGACACCGTGCTGCTGCCCGGCACCGCCTTCGTGGAACTCGCCCTCCAGGCCGGCGAGCACACCGGCTGCGAACTCCTCGACGAGCTCACCCTCCAGGCCCCCCTCGCCCTGCCCCCGCACGGCGGCGTCCAGATCCAGCTCGCCGTCGGCGCCCCCGACACCGACGGACGGCGCTCGCTGACCCTGCACTCCCGGCCCGAGGACGCCGCCGACGACACCTGGGGCGAAGGCGCCTGGACCCGGCACGCCACCGGCTTCCTCACCCCCGCCGGCGCCCGCCCCGCGCCGCGCGCCGGCGCCGACCTCACGACCTGGCCGCCGCAGGACGCCACCGCCGTCCCCGTCGAGGGCCTCTACGAGCACCTCACCGCCTCCGGCTTCGCCTACGGACCCGTCTTCCAGGGCCTGACCGCCGCCTGGCAGCGCGCCGACGAGGTCTTCGCCGAGGTCCGCCTGCCCGAGCAGGCGCACGCCGAGGCCGCCCTTTTCGGCCTGCACCCCGCCCTGCTGGACGCCGCCCTGCACGCCGTCGGCATGGGCTCCCTGCTGGAGGACACCGAGCACGGCAGGCTGCCGTTCTCCTGGAGCGGCGTCAGCCTCCGCGCCGTCGGCGCCCGCGCCCTGCGCGTCCGCCTCGCGCCCGCCGGCCAGGACACCGTCTCCGTGGACCTCGCCGACGAGTCCGGCGCGCCCGTCGCCTCCGTCGACGCGCTGCTGCTGCGCCCCGTCACCCCCGACCAGGTACGGGCGGCCCGCACCGCCTTCCACGACTCGCTGTTCCGCGTCGAGTGGAGCCCGCTGGCCCTGCCGGCCGCCACCACCGTCGCCCCCGGCCAGTGGGCCCTGCTCGGCGCGGCCGGGGCCGCCCCCGCTTCACCGCCGTGCTGCCCACCGCCGCCGCGCACGGCGACCTCGCCGCCCTCGCCGCGGCCATCGAGGCCGGCGGCCCCGTACCGCAGGCCGTCGTCGTCCCCGTCCCCGCCGTGGACGCGCCCGCGCGGACCACCGTCGACGCCGCGCTGTCCGCCGCCGTCCGCGACGCGCTGCACCACGCCCTGGACCTCGCCCGGGCCTGGCTCGCCGACGCCCGCTTCGACGGCTCCCGGCTGGTGTTCGTCACCCACGGCGCCGTCGCCACCGCCGGCGCCTGCGACGTGGCCGACCTGGCGCACGCCCCGCTGTGGGGCCTGCTGCGCTCGGCCCAGTCCGAGCACCCCGACCGGTTCGTCCTGCTCGACCTGGACGACCGCGAGGAGTCCCTGCGCGCCCTGCCCGCAGCGCTCGCCACCGCCGAGCCGCAGCTCGCCCTGCGCGAGGGCCGCGCCGTCGTCCCCCGGCTCGGCCGCGTCCCCGCCCTGCCCGCCCCCGAGGGGCAGGAGGCCCGCCCGCTCGACGCGGACGGCACCGCCCTGGTCACCGGCGCCACCGGCACCCTCGGCGGGCTCGTCGCCCGCCACCTGGTCACCGAACACGGCGTCCGCCGCCTGCTGCTGACCAGCCGCCGCGGCGAGGCCGCCGCCGGAGCCGGCGAACTCCTCGAAGAACTCCGCGCCCTGGGCGCCGAGGCCACCCTCGCCGCCTGCGACGTCGCCGACCGCGAGGCCCTCGCCGCGCTGCTGGCCTCCGTACCGGCCGAACACCCGCTGACCGCCGTCGTCCACACCGCCGGCGTCCTCGACGACGGCATCCTCGAGGCGCTCACCCCCGAGCGGCTCGACCACGTCCTGCCCGCCAAGGTCGACGCGGCCGTCCACCTGCACGAACTGACCCGCGACGCCGACCTCGCCGCGTTCGTCCTGTTCTCCGCCGCCGCCGGCACCCTCGGCGCCGCCGGACAGGCCAACTACGCCGCCGCCAACACCTTCCTCGACGCCCTCGCCCACCGCCGCCGCGCCGAAGGCCTGCCCGCCACCGCGCTCGCCTGGGGCCTGTGGGCCGAACGCAGCGGCATGACCGGCGACCTCGCCGACACCGACCTGGAGCGGATCTCCCGCGCCGGAGTCGCCGCGCTGTCCTCCGCCGAGGGCCTCGCCCTCATGGACACCGCCCGCGCCACCGGCGAGGCCACCGCCGTCCCGATGCACCTCGACCTGGCCGCCCTGCGCCAGGCCGACGCGAGCATGGTGCCCCCGCTGCTGCGCGGCCTGGTCCGGCCCGCCGCGCGCCGGGCCGCCGCCGCCCAGGGCGCCGCGCCCGCCGACGGCCTCACCGAGCGGCTGCTGCCGCTGACCGCCGCCGAGCGCGACCGGCTGCTGCTGGCCACCGTCCGCGTCCAGGTCGCCGCCGTCCTCGGCTTCCCCGGCCCCGACGCAGTCGACCCCGGCCGGGCCTTCAAGGAACTCGGCTTCGACTCGCTCACGGCCGTCGAGCTGCGCAACCGCCTCGGCTCGGCCACCGGCGTCCGGCTGCCCGCCACTCTCGTCTTCGACTACCCCACCCCGAACGCGCTCGCCGCGTTCCTGCGCACCGAACTCCTCGGTGACCAGGCGGCCCAGGCCCCGGCCGCCACCACCGCCACCACCCGGGCCGTCGCCGACGAGCCCATCGCCATCGTCGCCATGAGCTGCCGCTACCCCGGCGGTGTCAACACCCCCGAGGAGCTGTGGCAGCTCGTCGCCGGCTCCGCCGACGCGATCTCCCCGTTCCCCACCGACCGCGGCTGGAACCTCGACGCGCTCTACGACTCCGACCCCGGCCGGGCCGGCACCTCGTACACCCGCGAGGGCGGCTTCCTGCACGACGCCGCCGACTTCGACCCGGACGTCTTCGGCATCAACCCGCGCGAGGCCCTCGCCATGGACCCGCACCAGCGGCTCCTGCTGGAGACCTCCTGGGAGGCCTTCGAACGCGCCGGGATCGACCCCGCCTCCGTCCGCGGCAGCCGCACCGGCGTCTTCGCCGGCGTCATGTACCACGACTACCTGACCCGGCTCCCGGCCGTCCCCGAGGGCCTGGAGGGCTACCTCGGCACCGGCACCGCCGGAAGCGTCGCCTCCGGCCGCATCTCCTACACCTTCGGCCTCGAAGGCCCCGCCGTCACCATCGACACGGCCTGCTCCTCCTCCCTCGTCGCCCTGCACTTGGCCGCGCAGGCCCTGCGCAGCGGAGAATGCGACATGGCGCTCGCCGGCGGCGTCACCGTCATGTCCACCCCGGACACCTTCATCGACTTCAGCCGCCAGCGCGGCCTGTCCACCGACGGCCGCTGCAAGTCCTTCTCCGCCGACGCCGACGGCACCGGCTGGGCCGAGGGCGCCGGCATGATCCTCGTCGAGCGGCTCTCCGACGCCCGCCGCAACGGCCACCCGGTCCTGGCCGTCGTCCGTGGCACCGCCGTGAACCAGGACGGCGCCTCCAACGGCCTCACCGCCCCCAACGGGCCCTCCCAGCAGCGCGTCATCCGCGAGGCCCTCGCGCACGCCGGACTGACCACCGCCGACGTCGACGCCGTCGAGGCCCACGGCACCGGCACCACCCTCGGCGACCCCATCGAGGCCCAGGCCCTGCTCGCCACCTACGGCCAGAACCGGCCCGAGGACCGGCCGCTGCGGCTGGGCTCCATCAAGTCCAACATCGGCCACACCCAGGCCGCCGCCGGCGCCGCGGGCATCATCAAGATGGTGCAGGCGATGCGCCACGGCGTCCTGCCCGCGTCGCTGCACATCGGCGAGCCGTCCCCGCACATCGACTGGAGCGCCGGCGCCGTCGAACTGCTGACGGAAGCCGCCGCCTGGCCCGAGACGGGCCGCCCCCGCCGCGCGGGCATCTCCTCCTTCGGCGTCAGCGGCACCAACGCGCACGTCATCATCGAACAGCCGCCCGCCCAGCAGGACACGGACCGCGACGGCGACCCGGCCGGCGCGGCCGCCGAGTCCGCCGCCCCGCTGCCGTTCCTCCTCTCCGGCCGGACCCCCGACGCGCTGCGCGCCCAGGCCGCCCGGCTCGCCGACCACCTCGCGCTGCACCCCGAGGCGGACCCGGCCGACGTGGCGTTCTCCCTGGCCACCACCCGTACCGCCCTGGACCGCAGGGCCGTCGTCGTCGCCGGCGACCGTGACGGACTCCTCACCGGACTCGCCGCCCTCGCCGAGGGCCGCGACAGCGCCCGGCTCGTGCGGCACGACGCCGCCGACGGCCGGCTCGCCGTCCTCTTCACCGGACAGGGCAGCCAGCGCCCCGGCATGGGCCGCGAACTGTACGCCGCCCACCCCGCCTTCGCCGCCGCCCTCGACGAGGTGTGCGCCGCCCTGGACCCGCACCTCGAACAGCCCCTCAAGGACATCCTGTTCGCCGAGGACGGCGACCTCCTGAACCGGACCGGCCACACCCAGCCCGCCCTGTTCGCGCTGGAGACCGCGCTCTACCGCCTCGTCGCGTCCTGGGGCGTGCACCCCGACTTCGTCGCCGGCCACTCCATAGGCGAGATCACCGCCGCGCACGTCGCGGGCGTCCTCTCGCTGCCCGACGCGGCCGCCCTCGTCGCCGCCCGCGGCCGCCTCATGGAAGCACTGCCCCAGGGCGGCGCCATGATCGCGCTGACCGCCACCGAGGACGAGGTCCGGCCGCTGCTCGCCGGCCACGAGGACCGGATCGGCATCGCCGCCGTCAACTCCGCCTCCGCCGTCGTCGTCTCAGGCGAGGAGACCCTCGCGCTGGAGATCGCCGCCGAGTTCGAGCGGCGCGGCCGCCGGACCAAGCGGCTCACCGTCAGCCACGCCTTCCACTCCCCGCTGATGGACGGCATGCTCGACGCCTTCCGCGACGTCGCCGCCTCCCTCACCTACCACGCGCCCGTCATCCCCGTCGTCACCCACCTCACCGGAGCCGTGGCGGGCGACGAACTGCGCACCCCCGAGCACTGGGTCTCCCACGTCCGCGAGGCCGTCCGCTTCCTCGACGGCATCCGCACCCTGGACGCCGAGCACGTCACCACGTACCTCGAACTCGGCCCGCAGGGCGTCCTGTCCGGCCTCGGACGCGACTGCCTCACCGACACCGACGACGCCACCGACGCCGTGTTCGTCCCCGCCCTGCGCCGCGACCGCGGCGAGGCCGAGGCGCTCACCGCCGCGATGGCCGCCGTCCACACCCGCGCCGTCCCCCTCGACTGGCCCGCGTACTTCGCCGCGACCGGCGCCCGCCGCGTCGACCTGCCCACGTACGCCTTCCAGCGCCGCCGGTTCTGGCTCGAAGCCCCCGCCGGATTCATCGGGGACGTCGAATCGGCGGGCCTGGGCGCCGCCCACCACCCGCTGCTCGGCGCCGCCGTCCCGCTCGCCGACGGCGAGGGCTTCCTGTTCACCGGCCGCCTCTCCCTCGACACCCACCCCTGGCTCGCCGACCACGCCGTCATGGGTACGGTCCTGCTGCCCGGCACCGCCTTCGTCGAACTCGCCGTCCGCGCAGGCGACCAGGCCGGCTGCGACGTCCTCGAGGAACTCACCCTCGAAGCCCCGCTGGTCCTCGCCCCGCACGCCGCGGTACGCCTCCAGATCGTGGTCAGCGCACCCGACCAGGACGGCCGACGGACCCTCGACCTGTACTCCGGCGACCCCGACGCCGCCGACGACGAGCCCTGGACCCGGCACGCCGCGGGCGTCCTCGCCACCGGCGCGCCGCGCCCCGCCTTCGACCTCACCGCCTGGCCCCCGCCCGGCGCCGAGGCCGTCACCGTCGACGGCCTGTACGAGCACCTCGGCCAGGGCGGCTTCGCCTACGGGCCCGTCTTCCAGGGCCTGCGCGCCGCCTGGACCCTCGGCGACGACGTCTACGCCGAGGTGGCCCTGCCCGACGACCGGCACACCGAGGCCACCCGCTTCGGCCTGCACCCGGCGCTCCTCGACGCCGCCCTGCACGCCACGTTCGTCTCCTCCGACGGCGACCGGCAGGCCGGACTGCCGTTCTCCTGGCGCGGGGTGTCCCTGCACGCCGTCGGGGCGTCCGCGCTGCGCGTCCGCCTCACCGCGGACGGCGCCGACTCCCTCTCCCTCCAGCTGGCCGACACGACCGGCGCGCCCGTCGCCACCGTCGACCACCTGATCGTCCGGCCCGTCTCCGCCGACCGGCTGGCCGGCGCCTCCCGCGCCGCCTACCACGAGTCGCTGTTCCGGATCGAGTGGGCCACCGTCCCGCTCCCGCCCGCCCCCGCCGGCGCCCCCGCGGCCCCCTGGGCCGTCATCGCCCCGGGCTCCGCCGCCGGCTCGGCCTCAGGCACTGACTCCGCCCCGGGCTCCGCCGCTGGCTCGGCCTCAGGCACTGACTCCGGCTCGGGCGCCGACTCCGGCTCTGCCGCTGCCGCTGCCGCCGACTCCGGTTCCGACTCCGGTTCCGGCTCCGGCACCGTCGCTGCCGCTGCCGCTGCCGCTGCCGCTGCCGGTGCCGCCGACTCCGGCTCCGGCACCGGCTCCGGAAGTGCCGCGCTGCCCGGGCCGGTCCACGCCGACCTCGTCGCCCTCGGCGCGGCCCTCGACGCCGGCGCCCCGGCTCCCGCCTACGTCCTCGCCCCCTGCCCGTCCGCCCCGGCGGGGGCGCTCACCCCGGACGCCGTCCGTGCCGCCACGCACCGGGCACTCGCCCTGGTCCAGGGCTGGCTCGGCGACGACCGGTTCGCCGCGTCCCGCCTGGTGTTCGTCACCCGCGGCGCCGTCGCCACCCCGGGCGACTGGGACCTCGCCGACCCGGTCCACGCCCCCGTCTGGGGCCTGGTCCGCTCCGCGCAGTCGGAGAACCCCGACCGCTTCGTCCTGGCCGACCTCGACGCCGCCACCCCCGCCGAAACACTGGCCGAAACACTGGCCGAGGCACTGGCCGCCGCCCTCGCCACCGGCGAACCGCAGCTCGCGATCCGCCGCGGCACCGTCCACGCGCCCCGCCTCGCCCGCGTCCCCGCGACCACGCCGCTGACCCCGCCCCCGGGCGAGTCCGCCTGGCGCATGGACATCCAGGACAAGGGCACCCTCGACCACCTCACCCTGGTCCCCAGCCCCGAGTCCGAGGCGCCCCTGGAGCCCGGCCAGGTCCGCGTCGCCGTCCGCGCCGCCGGCCTCAACTTCCGCGACGTGCTCAACGCCCTCGGCATGTACCCCGGCGACCCCGGCCTGATGGGCAGCGAAGGCGCCGGCACCGTCGTCGAGACCGGCCCCGGCGTCACCGACCTCGCCCCCGGCGACCGCGTCATGGGCATGCTGCCCGGCGCCTTCGGCCCGCTGGCCGTCGTCGACCGCCGCATGATCGCCCCGATGCCCGAGGGCTGGACCTTCGCCGAGGCCGCCGCCGTGCCGATCGTCTTCATGACGGCGTACTACGCACTCAACGACCTCGGCGGCCTGCGCGAGGGCGAAACCCTCCTCGTCCACGCCGCCGCCGGCGGCGTCGGCATGGCCGCCGTCCAGCTGGCCCGCCACTGGGGCGCCGACGTCTACGCCACCGCCAGCCCCGCCAAGTGGGACACCCTGCGCGGACTCGGCCTGACCGACGACCGGATCGCCTCCTCCCGCACCCTCGACTTCGAGGAGACCTTCCGCACCGCCACCGCCGGACGCGGCGTCGACGTCGTCCTCGACTCCCTCGCCCGCGAATTCGTCGACGCCTCCCTGCGGCTCCTGCCGCGCGGCGGACGCTTCGTCGAGATGGGCAAGACCGACGTCCGCGACCCCCGGGACGTCGCCGCCGCCCACCCCGGCGTCAGCTACCAGGCGTTCGACCTCACCGAGGCCGGCCTCGACCGCATCCAGGAGATGCTCACCGAGCTCCTCGCCCTCTTCCGGGCCGGCTCCCTGCGCCCCCTGCCCGTCTCCGCATGGGACCTGCGCCAGGCCCCCGAGGCCTTCCGCTACCTCAGCCAGGCACGCCACGTCGGCAAGATCGTGCTCACCGTGCCCGCCGACTGGAACCCTGACGGCACCGTCCTCATCACCGGCGGCACCGGCACCCTCGGCGCACTCGTCGCCCGGCACGCCGTCACCGTCAGGGGCGCCCGCCGCCTCGTCCTGACCAGCCGCCGCGGCGAGGCCGCCGCCGGCGCCGCCGAACTCGCCGCGGAGCTGCGCGCCCTCGGCGCCGACGTCACCGTCGCCGCCTGCGACGCCGCCGACCGCGAGGCCCTCGCCGCGCTGCTGGCCTCCGTACCGGCCGAACACCCGCTGACCGCCGTCGTCCACACCGCCGGCGTCCTCGACGACGGCATCGCCGAGGCCCTCACCCCGGAACGGATCGACCACGTCCTGCGGCCCAAGGCCGACGCCGCGCTCCACCTGCACGAGCTGACCCGCCACCACGACCTGGCCGACTTCGTCCTCTTCTCCTCCGCCGCCGGCACCTTCGGCGGCGCCGGCCAGGCCAACTACGCGGCCGCGAACGTCTTCCTCGACGCCCTCGCCCGCCACCGCCAGGCCCACGGCCTGCCCGGCACCTCCCTCGGCTGGGGCCTGTGGGCCGAGGCCAGCGGCATGACCGGCGAGCTCGACACCGCCGACAAGGACCGCATGACGCGCTCCGGCGTCCTCGGCCTCTCCTCCGAAGAGGGTCTCGCCCTCCTCGACACCGCCCACCACACCGGCGACGCCCACCTCGTCCCCATGCAGCTCGACCTCGCGCCGCTGCGCCAGGCCGACGCGAGCATGGTGCCCGCGCTGCTGCGCGGCCTCGTGCGCGCCCCCGCCCGCCGGGCCGCCCAGGCCACCGCGGCCGGGACCGGAACCCCGCTGGTGGAGCAGCTCGTACGCCTTCCCGAGAACGAGCGCGACGCGCTCCTGCTCGACCTCGTACGCGACCAGGTGGCCGCCGTCCTCGGCCACGCCACCCCCGACGCCGTCGAACCCGGCCGCGCCTTCAAGGACCTCGGCTTCGACTCGCTGACCGCCGTCGAGTTCCGCAACCGCCTCGGCGCCGCCGCCGGGGTCCGGCTGCCCGCCACCCTCGTCTTCGACTACCCCACCCCCACGGTGCTCGCCGGCTACCTCAAGGACGAACTCCTCGGCTCCGAGGCCGCTGCCGCCGCCCTCACGGTCCGGTCGGCCGCCGCCGAGGCCGACGACCCCATCGCCATCGTCGCCATGAGCTGCCGCTTCCCCGGCGGCGTCCGCAGCCCCGAGGACCTGTGGGAGCTGCTCGCCGAGGGCCGCGACGGCATCGCCCACCTCCCCGCGGACCGAGGCTGGGACACCGAGGCGCTCTACGACCCCGACCCGGACAACCCCGGCACCTCGTACGCCAGCGAAGGCGGCTTCTTCTACGACGCCCCCCACTTCGACCCGGCGTTCTTCGGGATCAACCCGCGCGAGGCCCTCGCCATGGACCCGCAGCAGCGGCTGCTGCTGGAGACCTCCTGGGAGGCCTTCGAGCGCGCCGGGATCGACCCGACGGGCCTGCGCGGCGGACAGGTCGGCGTGTTCGTCGGCCAGATGCACAACGACTACGTGTCCCGCCTGAACACCGTCCCCGAAGGCGTCGAGGGCTACCTCGGCACCGGCGGCTCCAGCAGCATCGCCTCCGGCCGCGTCTCCTACACCTTCGGCTTCGAGGGCCCGGCCGTCACCGTCGACACCGCGTGCTCCTCCTCGCTGGTCGCCCTGCACCTCGCGGCGCAGGCCCTGCGGGCCGGCGAGTGCTCCCTCGCCCTGGCGGGCGGCGTCACCATCATCACCACCCCCGACGTCTTCACGGAGTTCAGCCGCCAGCGCGGCCTCGCCGCCGACGGCCGCTGCAAGCCGTTCGCGGCCGCCGCCGACGGCACCGCGTGGGGCGAGGGCGTCGGCATGCTGCTCGTCGAGCGGCTCTCCGACGCCCGCCGCAACGGCCACCAGGTCCTCGCGGTCGTACGCGGCACCGCCGTCAACCAGGACGGCGCCTCCAACGGTCTGACCGCCCCGAACGGTCCGTCCCAGCAGCGCGTCATCCGCCAGGCCCTCGCCAACGCGGGCCTCGCCTCCGCCGACGTCGACGCCGTCGAGGCCCACGGCACCGGCACCCGGCTCGGCGACCCCATCGAGGCGCAGGCCCTGCTCGCCACCTACGGCCAGGACCGCCCCGCGGACCGGCCGCTGTGGCTGGGCTCCGTCAAGTCCAACTTCGGCCACACCCAGGCCGCGGCGGGCGTCGCCGGCATCATCAAGATGGTCCAGGCGATGCGCCACGGCGTCCTGCCGCAGACCCTGCACGTGGACGAGCCGTCCCCGCACGTGGACTGGTCGGCGGGCGCGGTCTCGCTGCTCACCGAACAGCGGGCTTGGCCCGAGACCGGCCGCCCGCGCCGCGCCGGCATCTCCTCCTTCGGCATGAGCGGTACGAACGCGCACGCCATCGTCGAACTCCCGGAGAGCCCCGCCACCCCGGCCGCCCCCGCCGTCCCGGTCGCACCGGCGGCGCTCCCGTGGCACCTGACCGCCCGCACCCCCGAGGCCCTGCGGGCCCAGGGCGAGCGGCTCCTGTCCCACCTGGAGGCACACCCGCAGACGGCGCCGGCCGACATCGGCCACTCGCTGGCGACCGGCCGGGCCGTGTTCGACCACCGCGCGACCGTGGTCGCCGCCGACCTCGACGGCTTCCGCACCGGCCTGGCCGCCCTCGCCGAGGGCCGCTCGGCGGCGGGCCTGGTCCAGGGCGCGCCGACGGCGGGCGGAAAGCTCGCCCTCCTCTTCACGGGGCAGGGCAGCCAGCGGCTGGGCATGGGACGCGAGCTCTACGAGACCTACCCGGCCTTCGCGGCCGCGCTCGACGCGGTGTCCGAGCGGCTTGGCCTCGAACTGCCGCTGAAGGACGTCCTGTTCGGTTCCGATGCCGCTGTTCTGGACCGTACGGAGTTCACGCAGCCGGCGTTGTTCGCGGTCGAGGTGGCGTTGTTCCGCCTCGTCGAGTCGTGGGGTGTGAAGCCGGACTTCCTGTCGGGTCACTCGATCGGTGAGATCGCCGCCGCGCATGTTGCGGGTGTGTTCTCGCTGGAGGACGCGTGCACGCTGGTCGCGGCGCGCGGCCGCCTGATGCAGGCGCTGCCCGCGGGTGGGGTCATGATCGCGGTGGAGGCGTCGGAGGACGAGGTCCTGCCGATGCTGACCGACCGCGTCAGCATCGCGGCCGTCAACGGCCCGCGCTCGGTGGTCATCGCCGGTGACGAAGACGCGGCGGCCGCGGTCGCCGAGTCGTTCGCCGACCGGAAGGCCAAGCGGCTGACCGTCAGCCACGCTTTCCACTCGCCCCACATGGACGGCATGCTCGACGCCTTCCGCCAGGTGGCGGAGGGGCTGGCGTACGCGAGCCCCCGGATCCCGGTCGTCTCCAACCTGACCGGCGCGCTGATCACCGACGAGATGGGCTCGGCCGACTTCTGGGTCCGCCACGTCCGCGAGGCGGTCCGCTTCCTGGACGGCGTCCGCGCCCTGGAGGCCGCCGGAGTCACGACGTACCTCGAACTCGGCCCCGACGGCGTGCTCTCCGCGATGGCACAGACCTGCCTGACCGACGACAGCGGCTCCGCGGCCTTCGCCCCCGCCCTGCGCGCGGGACGCGACGAGCCCGAGACCCTGCTCTCGGCGCTTTCCACCGCGTACGTGCGCGGCACCGCCGTCGACTGGCCCGCGTTCTACGCCCCGCTCGGGGTCCGGCGCGTCGACCTGCCGACGTACGCCTTCCAGCGCAGCGTCTACTGGCTCGACGCCGGCCGCGCGGACGGCGACGTCGCGGCGGCCGGGCTCGGCACCGCCGACCACCCGCTGCTCGGCGCCGAGGTCCAACTGCCCGACTCCGACGGCCACCTCTTCACCGGACGGCTGTCGCTGACCACCCACCCCTGGCTCGGGGACCACCGGGTCATGGACTCCGCCCTCCTGCCCGGCACGGCCTTCGTCGAGCTCGCGCTCCGGGCCGGCGAGCACGTCGGCTGCGACCTGGTCGACGAACTCACCCTGGAAGCCCCCCTCGTGCTGCCCGAGCACGGCGGCGTACAGCTGAGGCTCTCCGTCGGAGCGGCCGACGCGTCGGGCCGGCGCCGCAGCCTCACCCTCCACTCCCGTCCCGAGGGCGTGGATCCGGATGCGCCGTGGACGCGGCACGCCGTCGGTGTGCTCGCCACCGGGGCCGACCAGGCCCCGCAGAGCCTCACCGAGTGGCCGCCGGCCGGAGCGGAGGCCGTCCCCGTGGAGGGCCTGTACGAGGGCCTCGCGGAATCCGGATTCGGGTACGGCCCGGTGTTCCAGGGCCTGCGGGCCGCCTGGCGCCAAGACGACACCTACTACGCCGAGGTCGCGCTCCCCGAGGCGGCCGACGACGACGCCGCACGGTTCGGCCTGCACCCCGCCCTCCTCGACGCGTCCCTGCACGCGCTCGGACTGCGCACCGCGGACGCCGCCGGCGGCGAAGGACGGCTCCCGTTCTCCTGGTCCGGTGTCTCCCTGCACGCGGTCGGCGCCTCGGCGCTCCGGGTGCGCCTGACCACCGCCCGCAACGGCGAGGTCGCCCTCACCATCGCCGACACCACGGGGGCCCCGGTGGCCTCGGTCGCCGGCCTGGCCCTGCGATCCGTCAGCCGGGACCAGCTCGACACCACGCCGGACCTGACCCGTGACGCCCTGTTCCGTGTGGAGTGGGCGGAGGCGGCCGGTGGCGGCTCCTTCGACGACTGGCTGATGTGGGGTGAGGAGGACGGGACTCCGGCGGCGCTGGTGGTGCCGTGCGTGGAGCCGACCGGCGGCGATGTCGTCGGCGCGGTGCACGCCGGGACGGCCCGGGTGCTGGGTCTGCTGAACGACTGGCTGGCCGACGAGCGGTCGGCGCAATCGCGTCTGGTGTTCCTGACCCGGGGCGCGGTGGCCGCCGTACCGGGTGAGGACGTGTCCGACCTGGCGCACGCGCCGGTGTGGGGTCTGGTGCGCTCGGCGCAGTCGGAGAACCCGGGCCGTCTCGTCCTGGTCGACATCGACGCCGAGGGTGACGTCGAGGCCGGGCTGTCGGCCGCGCTGGCCTCGGGCGAGTCCGAGGTCGCGGTGCGGGGTGGCGCGGTTCTGGTGCCGAGGCTGGCGCGTACGGCGGTCGCCGCTGGTGCGGGCGTCGAGTGGGATGCCGATGGCACGGTGTTGGTGACGGGTGCGAGTGGTTCGCTGGGCGGGCTGTTTGCCCGGCATCTGGTCGCCGAGCACGGTGTTCGGCGTCTGCTGCTGGTGAGCCGTCGTGGTGAGGCGGCGGAGTTGTCGGCCGAGCTCGTCGGTCTGGGCGCTGAGGTGTCGTGGGCGGCGTGTGATGTGGCCGACCGTGAAGCGCTGGCCGCGGTACTCGCCGGCGTTCCTGCGGAGCACCCGCTGACGGCGGTCGTGCACACGGCCGGTGTCCTTGACGACGGTGTGGTCGGTTCGCTGACCGCCGAGCGTCTGTCGGCCGTACTCCGGCCGAAGGTCGATGCGGCGTGGAACCTGCACGAGCTCACCCAGGACCTGGACCTCTCCGCGTTCGTGCTGTTCTCCTCGGCCGCTGGTGTCTTCGGTGGCGCCGGCCAGGCCAACTACGCGGCGGGCAACACCTTCCTGGACGCCCTGGCCGCCCACCGCCGGGCCCAGGGTCTGGCCGCCACCTCCCTCGCCTGGGGCCTGTGGACCGGGGTCGGCGGCATGGGCGGTGACCTGGCCGACGGCGACCGCGACCGCATCAACCGCGGCGGCATCGGCGTCCTCGCGCCGGAGACCGGCCTCGCCCTCTTCGACGCGGCCCGCCGCACGGACGACCCGCTGCTCGTACCCCTCCCGCTCGACCTGGCCGCCCTCCGCGCCCAGGCACGCACCGGCATGGTTCCCGACCTGCTGCGCGGCCTGGTCCGCGTACCGGCACGCCGGGCGGTCGGCCAGGGTGCCACGGCCGACGGGGCCGCGCTCCGTACGCGGCTGTCCGCGCTGCCCGCCGAAGAGCGGGAGGCGGCCCTGCTGGAGACGGTCCGGGCCGAGGTGGCCGCCGTACTCGGCCACGCCTCGACCGACGAGGTGCCGGCCGACCGGGCGTTCAAGGAGCTCGGCTTCGACTCCCTGACCTCGGTCGAGCTGCGCAACCGCCTCGGCGCCGCCATCGGCGAACGGCTGCCCGCCACGCTCGTCTTCGACTACCCCACGCCGAGCGCGCTCGCGGCGTACCTGCGGACCGAGGTCCTGGGCCTGTCCCTGACCCCGGACGAGGAGACGGCCGCCGCGGCCACCGCCGTGCCCGCGTCCCTCGGCGCCGCGCTCCACGACGACCCCATCGCGATCGTCGGCATGAGCTGCCGCTACCCCGGCGGGGTCGAAACCCCCGAGGACCTGTGGCGCCTGGTGGTGGGTGGCACCGACGCCATCTCGGAGTTCCCGCAGGGCCGCGGCTGGGACCTGGAGTCCCTCTACGACCCGGACCCGGACGGCAAGGGCACCAGCTACACCCGCTCCGGCGGCTTCCTCCACGACGCGGGCCGGTTCGACCCGGCGTTCTTCGGGATCTCGCCGCGCGAGGCCGTGGCCATGGACCCGCAGCAGCGACTGCTGCTGGAGACCTCGTGGGAGGCGTTCGAGCGGGCCGGCATCGACCCGGCCACCATGCGGGGCAGCCGCACCGGCGTCTTCGCGGGCATCATGTACCACGACTACGCCACCCGGATCACCTCCGTGCCCGACGGCGTCGAGGGGTACCTCGGCACCGGCAACTCCGGCAGCATCGCCTCGGGCCGCGTCTCGTACGCCTTCGGCCTGGAAGGCCCTGCGGTCACCGTCGACACGGCCTGCTCCTCCTCCCTCGTCGCCCTGCACTGGGCGATCCAGGCGCTGCGGGGCGGCGAATGCACCATGGCACTGGCCGGCGGCGTCACCGTCATGTCGACGCCGGGCACCTTCACCGAGTTCAGCCGCCAGCGCGGGCTGGCCGCCGACGGCCGCATCAAGTCCTTCGCCGCGGCCGCCGACGGCACCAGCTGGGCCGAGGGCGCGGGCATGCTGCTCGTCGAGCGGCTGTCGGACGCCCGCCGCAACGGCCACCCGGTACTGGCCGTGGTCCGGGGCTCCGCGATCAACCAGGACGGCGCCTCCAACGGCCTGACTGCCCCGAACGGTCCGTCCCAGCAGCGCGTCATCCGCCAGGCCCTGGCCTCCGGCGGACTGACCAGCGAGCAGATCGACGTGGTCGAGGCGCACGGCACGGGTACGACCCTGGGCGACCCGATCGAGGCACAGGCGCTGCTGGCGACGTACGGCCGGGAGCGTGCGGCGGACGAGCCGCTGTGGCTGGGCTCGATCAAGTCCAACATGGGCCACACGCAGGCCGCCGCCGGTGTCGCGGGCATCATCAAGATGATCATGGCGATGCGGCACGGGGTCCTGCCCAAGACGCTGCACGTGGACGAGCCGACCCCACACGTGGACTGGGAGGACGGCGCCGTCACGCTGCTCACCGAGAACACGCCGTGGCCGGAGACGGGCCGCCCGCGCCGGGCCGGTGTGTCGTCGTTCGGCATCAGCGGCACCAACGCCCACACCATCATCGAGCAGGCTCCGGAGGAGGCGGCTGTGACCGCCGCCGACGGCGATGGCGTGCCGGTGCTGCCGTACGTGCTGTCCGCCAGGTCGGCGGACGCGCTGCGCGGCCAGGCGGCCCGCCTGCGGACGCACCTGGGGGAGCCGGCCGAGCTGCGGGCCACCGACGTGGCCTACTCACTGGCGACCCGGCGCGCCGCCTTCGACCACCGTGCGGTGGTCGTGGCCGGCGACCGCGAGGAACTGCTGCGCGGGCTGGAGGCGCTGGGGAAGAACGACCTGGCCAACGCTGCCGTGACGCGGGGCACGGTGGGCGCTGCCGGAACCGGGAAGCTTGCGTTCCTGTTCACGGGGCAGGGCAGCCAGCGGCTGGGCATGGGGCGTGAGCTGTACGAGGCGTACCCGGTGTTCGCCGCCGCGCTGGACGCGGTGTGCGGGCAGCTGGAACTGCCCCTGAAGGACGTGCTGTTCGGCTCGGACTCCGCGGTTCTGGACCGTA
>NZ_JAPEPX010000006.1 GCF_026339935.1 Streptomyces sp. NBC_01551 | reverse complement strand
CTCCGGCCGGACCCCCGACGCGCTGCGCGCCCAGGCCGCCCGGCTCGCCGACCACCTCGCGCTGCACCCCGAGGCGGACCCGGCCGACGTGGCGTTCTCCCTGGCCACCACCCGTACCGCCCTGGACCGCAGGGCCGTCGTCGTCGCCGGCGACCGTGACGGACTCCTCACCGGACTCGCCGCCCTCGCCGAGGGCCGCGACAGCGCCCGGCTCGTGCGGCACGACGCCGCCGACGGCCGGCTCGCCGTCCTCTTCACCGGACAGGGCAGCCAGCGCCCCGGCATGGGCCGCGAACTGTACGCCGCCCACCCCGCCTTCGCCGCCGCCCTCGACGAGGTGTGCGCCGCCCTGGACCCGCACCTCGAACAGCCCCTCAAGGACATCCTGTTCGCCGAGGACGGCGACCTCCTGAACCGGACCGGCCACACCCAGCCCGCCCTGTTCGCGCTGGAGACCGCGCTCTACCGCCTCGTCGCGTCCTGGGGCGTGCACCCCGACTTCGTCGCCGGCCACTCCATAGGCGAGATCACCGCCGCGCACGTCGCGGGCGTCCTCTCGCTGCCCGACGCGGCCGCCCTCGTCGCCGCCCGCGGCCGCCTCATGGAAGCACTGCCCCAGGGCGGCGCCATGATCGCGCTGACCGCCACCGAGGACGAGGTCCGGCCGCTGCTCGCCGGCCACGAGGACCGGATCGGCATCGCCGCCGTCAACTCCGCCTCCGCCGTCGTCGTCTCAGGCGAGGAGACCCTCGCGCTGGAGATCGCCGCCGAGTTCGAGCGGCGCGGCCGCCGGACCAAGCGGCTCACCGTCAGCCACGCCTTCCACTCCCCGCTGATGGACGGCATGCTCGACGCCTTCCGCGACGTCGCCGCCTCCCTCACCTACCACGCGCCCGTCATCCCCGTCGTCACCCACCTCACCGGAGCCGTGGCGGGCGACGAACTGCGCACCCCCGAGCACTGGGTCTCCCACGTCCGCGAGGCCGTCCGCTTCCTCGACGGCATCCGCACCCTGGACGCCGAGCACGTCACCACGTACCTCGAACTCGGCCCGCAGGGCGTCCTGTCCGGCCTCGGACGCGACTGCCTCACCGACACCGACGACGCCACCGACGCCGTGTTCGTCCCCGCCCTGCGCCGCGACCGCGGCGAGGCCGAGGCGCTCACCGCCGCGATGGCCGCCGTCCACACCCGCGCCGTCCCCCTCGACTGGCCCGCGTACTTCGCCGCGACCGGCGCCCGCCGCGTCGACCTGCCCACGTACGCCTTCCAGCGCCGCCGGTTCTGGCTCGAAGCCCCCGCCGGATTCATCGGGGACGTCGAATCGGCGGGCCTGGGCGCCGCCCACCACCCGCTGCTCGGCGCCGCCGTCCCGCTCGCCGACGGCGAGGGCTTCCTGTTCACCGGCCGCCTCTCCCTCGACACCCACCCCTGGCTCGCCGACCACGCCGTCATGGGTACGGTCCTGCTGCCCGGCACCGCCTTCGTCGAACTCGCCGTCCGCGCAGGCGACCAGGCCGGCTGCGACGTCCTCGAGGAACTCACCCTCGAAGCCCCGCTGGTCCTCGCCCCGCACGCCGCGGTACGCCTCCAGATCGTGGTCAGCGCACCCGACCAGGACGGCCGACGGACCCTCGACCTGTACTCCGGCGACCCCGACGCCGCCGACGACGAGCCCTGGACCCGGCACGCCGCGGGCGTCCTCGCCACCGGCGCGCCGCGCCCCGCCTTCGACCTCACCGCCTGGCCCCCGCCCGGCGCCGAGGCCGTCACCGTCGACGGCCTGTACGAGCACCTCGGCCAGGGCGGCTTCGCCTACGGGCCCGTCTTCCAGGGCCTGCGCGCCGCCTGGACCCTCGGCGACGACGTCTACGCCGAGGTGGCCCTGCCCGACGACCGGCACACCGAGGCCACCCGCTTCGGCCTGCACCCGGCGCTCCTCGACGCCGCCCTGCACGCCACGTTCGTCTCCTCCGACGGCGACCGGCAGGCCGGACTGCCGTTCTCCTGGCGCGGGGTGTCCCTGCACGCCGTCGGGGCGTCCGCGCTGCGCGTCCGCCTCACCGCGGACGGCGCCGACTCCCTCTCCCTCCAGCTGGCCGACACGACCGGCGCGCCCGTCGCCACCGTCGACCACCTGATCGTCCGGCCCGTCTCCGCCGACCGGCTGGCCGGCGCCTCCCGCGCCGCCTACCACGAGTCGCTGTTCCGGATCGAGTGGGCCACCGTCCCGCTCCCGCCCGCCCCCGCCGGCGCCCCCGCGGCCCCCTGGGCCGTCATCGCCCCGGGCTCCGCCGCCGGCTCGGCCTCAGGCACTGACTCCGCCCCGGGCTCCGCCGCTGGCTCGGCCTCAGGCACTGACTCCGGCTCGGGCGCCGACTCCGGCTCTGCCGCTGCCGCTGCCGCCGACTCCGGTTCCGACTCCGGTTCCGGCTCCGGCACCGTCGCTGCCGCTGCCGCTGCCGCTGCCGCTGCCGGTGCCGCCGACTCCGGCTCCGGCACCGGCTCCGGAAGTGCCGCGCTGCCCGGGCCGGTCCACGCCGACCTCGTCGCCCTCGGCGCGGCCCTCGACGCCGGCGCCCCGGCTCCCGCCTACGTCCTCGCCCCCTGCCCGTCCGCCCCGGCGGGGGCGCTCACCCCGGACGCCGTCCGTGCCGCCACGCACCGGGCACTCGCCCTGGTCCAGGGCTGGCTCGGCGACGACCGGTTCGCCGCGTCCCGCCTGGTGTTCGTCACCCGCGGCGCCGTCGCCACCCCGGGCGACTGGGACCTCGCCGACCCGGTCCACGCCCCCGTCTGGGGCCTGGTCCGCTCCGCGCAGTCGGAGAACCCCGACCGCTTCGTCCTGGCCGACCTCGACGCCGCCACCCCCGCCGAAACACTGGCCGAAACACTGGCCGAGGCACTGGCCGCCGCCCTCGCCACCGGCGAACCGCAGCTCGCGATCCGCCGCGGCACCGTCCACGCGCCCCGCCTCGCCCGCGTCCCCGCGACCACGCCGCTGACCCCGCCCCCGGGCGAGTCCGCCTGGCGCATGGACATCCAGGACAAGGGCACCCTCGACCACCTCACCCTGGTCCCCAGCCCCGAGTCCGAGGCGCCCCTGGAGCCCGGCCAGGTCCGCGTCGCCGTCCGCGCCGCCGGCCTCAACTTCCGCGACGTGCTCAACGCCCTCGGCATGTACCCCGGCGACCCCGGCCTGATGGGCAGCGAAGGCGCCGGCACCGTCGTCGAGACCGGCCCCGGCGTCACCGACCTCGCCCCCGGCGACCGCGTCATGGGCATGCTGCCCGGCGCCTTCGGCCCGCTGGCCGTCGTCGACCGCCGCATGATCGCCCCGATGCCCGAGGGCTGGACCTTCGCCGAGGCCGCCGCCGTGCCGATCGTCTTCATGACGGCGTACTACGCACTCAACGACCTCGGCGGCCTGCGCGAGGGCGAAACCCTCCTCGTCCACGCCGCCGCCGGCGGCGTCGGCATGGCCGCCGTCCAGCTGGCCCGCCACTGGGGCGCCGACGTCTACGCCACCGCCAGCCCCGCCAAGTGGGACACCCTGCGCGGACTCGGCCTGACCGACGACCGGATCGCCTCCTCCCGCACCCTCGACTTCGAGGAGACCTTCCGCACCGCCACCGCCGGACGCGGCGTCGACGTCGTCCTCGACTCCCTCGCCCGCGAATTCGTCGACGCCTCCCTGCGGCTCCTGCCGCGCGGCGGACGCTTCGTCGAGATGGGCAAGACCGACGTCCGCGACCCCCGGGACGTCGCCGCCGCCCACCCCGGCGTCAGCTACCAGGCGTTCGACCTCACCGAGGCCGGCCTCGACCGCATCCAGGAGATGCTCACCGAGCTCCTCGCCCTCTTCCGGGCCGGCTCCCTGCGCCCCCTGCCCGTCTCCGCATGGGACCTGCGCCAGGCCCCCGAGGCCTTCCGCTACCTCAGCCAGGCACGCCACGTCGGCAAGATCGTGCTCACCGTGCCCGCCGACTGGAACCCTGACGGCACCGTCCTCATCACCGGCGGCACCGGCACCCTCGGCGCACTCGTCGCCCGGCACGCCGTCACCGTCAGGGGCGCCCGCCGCCTCGTCCTGACCAGCCGCCGCGGCGAGGCCGCCGCCGGCGCCGCCGAACTCGCCGCGGAGCTGCGCGCCCTCGGCGCCGACGTCACCGTCGCCGCCTGCGACGCCGCCGACCGCGAGGCCCTCGCCGCGCTGCTGGCCTCCGTACCGGCCGAACACCCGCTGACCGCCGTCGTCCACACCGCCGGCGTCCTCGACGACGGCATCGCCGAGGCCCTCACCCCGGAACGGATCGACCACGTCCTGCGGCCCAAGGCCGACGCCGCGCTCCACCTGCACGAGCTGACCCGCCACCACGACCTGGCCGACTTCGTCCTCTTCTCCTCCGCCGCCGGCACCTTCGGCGGCGCCGGCCAGGCCAACTACGCGGCCGCGAACGTCTTCCTCGACGCCCTCGCCCGCCACCGCCAGGCCCACGGCCTGCCCGGCACCTCCCTCGGCTGGGGCCTGTGGGCCGAGGCCAGCGGCATGACCGGCGAGCTCGACACCGCCGACAAGGACCGCATGACGCGCTCCGGCGTCCTCGGCCTCTCCTCCGAAGAGGGTCTCGCCCTCCTCGACACCGCCCACCACACCGGCGACGCCCACCTCGTCCCCATGCAGCTCGACCTCGCGCCGCTGCGCCAGGCCGACGCGAGCATGGTGCCCGCGCTGCTGCGCGGCCTCGTGCGCGCCCCCGCCCGCCGGGCCGCCCAGGCCACCGCGGCCGGGACCGGAACCCCGCTGGTGGAGCAGCTCGTACGCCTTCCCGAGAACGAGCGCGACGCGCTCCTGCTCGACCTCGTACGCGACCAGGTGGCCGCCGTCCTCGGCCACGCCACCCCCGACGCCGTCGAACCCGGCCGCGCCTTCAAGGACCTCGGCTTCGACTCGCTGACCGCCGTCGAGTTCCGCAACCGCCTCGGCGCCGCCGCCGGGGTCCGGCTGCCCGCCACCCTCGTCTTCGACTACCCCACCCCCACGGTGCTCGCCGGCTACCTCAAGGACGAACTCCTCGGCTCCGAGGCCGCTGCCGCCGCCCTCACGGTCCGGTCGGCCGCCGCCGAGGCCGACGACCCCATCGCCATCGTCGCCATGAGCTGCCGCTTCCCCGGCGGCGTCCGCAGCCCCGAGGACCTGTGGGAGCTGCTCGCCGAGGGCCGCGACGGCATCGCCCACCTCCCCGCGGACCGAGGCTGGGACACCGAGGCGCTCTACGACCCCGACCCGGACAACCCCGGCACCTCGTACGCCAGCGAAGGCGGCTTCTTCTACGACGCCCCCCACTTCGACCCGGCGTTCTTCGGGATCAACCCGCGCGAGGCCCTCGCCATGGACCCGCAGCAGCGGCTGCTGCTGGAGACCTCCTGGGAGGCCTTCGAGCGCGCCGGGATCGACCCGACGGGCCTGCGCGGCGGACAGGTCGGCGTGTTCGTCGGCCAGATGCACAACGACTACGTGTCCCGCCTGAACACCGTCCCCGAAGGCGTCGAGGGCTACCTCGGCACCGGCGGCTCCAGCAGCATCGCCTCCGGCCGCGTCTCCTACACCTTCGGCTTCGAGGGCCCGGCCGTCACCGTCGACACCGCGTGCTCCTCCTCGCTGGTCGCCCTGCACCTCGCGGCGCAGGCCCTGCGGGCCGGCGAGTGCTCCCTCGCCCTGGCGGGCGGCGTCACCATCATCACCACCCCCGACGTCTTCACGGAGTTCAGCCGCCAGCGCGGCCTCGCCGCCGACGGCCGCTGCAAGCCGTTCGCGGCCGCCGCCGACGGCACCGCGTGGGGCGAGGGCGTCGGCATGCTGCTCGTCGAGCGGCTCTCCGACGCCCGCCGCAACGGCCACCAGGTCCTCGCGGTCGTACGCGGCACCGCCGTCAACCAGGACGGCGCCTCCAACGGTCTGACCGCCCCGAACGGTCCGTCCCAGCAGCGCGTCATCCGCCAGGCCCTCGCCAACGCGGGCCTCGCCTCCGCCGACGTCGACGCCGTCGAGGCCCACGGCACCGGCACCCGGCTCGGCGACCCCATCGAGGCGCAGGCCCTGCTCGCCACCTACGGCCAGGACCGCCCCGCGGACCGGCCGCTGTGGCTGGGCTCCGTCAAGTCCAACTTCGGCCACACCCAGGCCGCGGCGGGCGTCGCCGGCATCATCAAGATGGTCCAGGCGATGCGCCACGGCGTCCTGCCGCAGACCCTGCACGTGGACGAGCCGTCCCCGCACGTGGACTGGTCGGCGGGCGCGGTCTCGCTGCTCACCGAACAGCGGGCTTGGCCCGAGACCGGCCGCCCGCGCCGCGCCGGCATCTCCTCCTTCGGCATGAGCGGTACGAACGCGCACGCCATCGTCGAACTCCCGGAGAGCCCCGCCACCCCGGCCGCCCCCGCCGTCCCGGTCGCACCGGCGGCGCTCCCGTGGCACCTGACCGCCCGCACCCCCGAGGCCCTGCGGGCCCAGGGCGAGCGGCTCCTGTCCCACCTGGAGGCACACCCGCAGACGGCGCCGGCCGACATCGGCCACTCGCTGGCGACCGGCCGGGCCGTGTTCGACCACCGCGCGACCGTGGTCGCCGCCGACCTCGACGGCTTCCGCACCGGCCTGGCCGCCCTCGCCGAGGGCCGCTCGGCGGCGGGCCTGGTCCAGGGCGCGCCGACGGCGGGCGGAAAGCTCGCCCTCCTCTTCACGGGGCAGGGCAGCCAGCGGCTGGGCATGGGACGCGAGCTCTACGAGACCTACCCGGCCTTCGCGGCCGCGCTCGACGCGGTGTCCGAGCGGCTTGGCCTCGAACTGCCGCTGAAGGACGTCCTGTTCGGTTCCGATGCCGCTGTTCTGGACCGTACGGAGTTCACGCAGCCGGCGTTGTTCGCGGTCGAGGTGGCGTTGTTCCGCCTCGTCGAGTCGTGGGGTGTGAAGCCGGACTTCCTGTCGGGTCACTCGATCGGTGAGATCGCCGCCGCGCATGTTGCGGGTGTGTTCTCGCTGGAGGACGCGTGCACGCTGGTCGCGGCGCGCGGCCGCCTGATGCAGGCGCTGCCCGCGGGTGGGGTCATGATCGCGGTGGAGGCGTCGGAGGACGAGGTCCTGCCGATGCTGACCGACCGCGTCAGCATCGCGGCCGTCAACGGCCCGCGCTCGGTGGTCATCGCCGGTGACGAAGACGCGGCGGCCGCGGTCGCCGAGTCGTTCGCCGACCGGAAGGCCAAGCGGCTGACCGTCAGCCACGCTTTCCACTCGCCCCACATGGACGGCATGCTCGACGCCTTCCGCCAGGTGGCGGAGGGGCTGGCGTACGCGAGCCCCCGGATCCCGGTCGTCTCCAACCTGACCGGCGCGCTGATCACCGACGAGATGGGCTCGGCCGACTTCTGGGTCCGCCACGTCCGCGAGGCGGTCCGCTTCCTGGACGGCGTCCGCGCCCTGGAGGCCGCCGGAGTCACGACGTACCTCGAACTCGGCCCCGACGGCGTGCTCTCCGCGATGGCACAGACCTGCCTGACCGACGACAGCGGCTCCGCGGCCTTCGCCCCCGCCCTGCGCGCGGGACGCGACGAGCCCGAGACCCTGCTCTCGGCGCTTTCCACCGCGTACGTGCGCGGCACCGCCGTCGACTGGCCCGCGTTCTACGCCCCGCTCGGGGTCCGGCGCGTCGACCTGCCGACGTACGCCTTCCAGCGCAGCGTCTACTGGCTCGACGCCGGCCGCGCGGACGGCGACGTCGCGGCGGCCGGGCTCGGCACCGCCGACCACCCGCTGCTCGGCGCCGAGGTCCAACTGCCCGACTCCGACGGCCACCTCTTCACCGGACGGCTGTCGCTGACCACCCACCCCTGGCTCGGGGACCACCGGGTCATGGACTCCGCCCTCCTGCCCGGCACGGCCTTCGTCGAGCTCGCGCTCCGGGCCGGCGAGCACGTCGGCTGCGACCTGGTCGACGAACTCACCCTGGAAGCCCCCCTCGTGCTGCCCGAGCACGGCGGCGTACAGCTGAGGCTCTCCGTCGGAGCGGCCGACGCGTCGGGCCGGCGCCGCAGCCTCACCCTCCACTCCCGTCCCGAGGGCGTGGATCCGGATGCGCCGTGGACGCGGCACGCCGTCGGTGTGCTCGCCACCGGGGCCGACCAGGCCCCGCAGAGCCTCACCGAGTGGCCGCCGGCCGGAGCGGAGGCCGTCCCCGTGGAGGGCCTGTACGAGGGCCTCGCGGAATCCGGATTCGGGTACGGCCCGGTGTTCCAGGGCCTGCGGGCCGCCTGGCGCCAAGACGACACCTACTACGCCGAGGTCGCGCTCCCCGAGGCGGCCGACGACGACGCCGCACGGTTCGGCCTGCACCCCGCCCTCCTCGACGCGTCCCTGCACGCGCTCGGACTGCGCACCGCGGACGCCGCCGGCGGCGAAGGACGGCTCCCGTTCTCCTGGTCCGGTGTCTCCCTGCACGCGGTCGGCGCCTCGGCGCTCCGGGTGCGCCTGACCACCGCCCGCAACGGCGAGGTCGCCCTCACCATCGCCGACACCACGGGGGCCCCGGTGGCCTCGGTCGCCGGCCTGGCCCTGCGATCCGTCAGCCGGGACCAGCTCGACACCACGCCGGACCTGACCCGTGACGCCCTGTTCCGTGTGGAGTGGGCGGAGGCGGCCGGTGGCGGCTCCTTCGACGACTGGCTGATGTGGGGTGAGGAGGACGGGACTCCGGCGGCGCTGGTGGTGCCGTGCGTGGAGCCGACCGGCGGCGATGTCGTCGGCGCGGTGCACGCCGGGACGGCCCGGGTGCTGGGTCTGCTGAACGACTGGCTGGCCGACGAGCGGTCGGCGCAATCGCGTCTGGTGTTCCTGACCCGGGGCGCGGTGGCCGCCGTACCGGGTGAGGACGTGTCCGACCTGGCGCACGCGCCGGTGTGGGGTCTGGTGCGCTCGGCGCAGTCGGAGAACCCGGGCCGTCTCGTCCTGGTCGACATCGACGCCGAGGGTGACGTCGAGGCCGGGCTGTCGGCCGCGCTGGCCTCGGGCGAGTCCGAGGTCGCGGTGCGGGGTGGCGCGGTTCTGGTGCCGAGGCTGGCGCGTACGGCGGTCGCCGCTGGTGCGGGCGTCGAGTGGGATGCCGATGGCACGGTGTTGGTGACGGGTGCGAGTGGTTCGCTGGGCGGGCTGTTTGCCCGGCATCTGGTCGCCGAGCACGGTGTTCGGCGTCTGCTGCTGGTGAGCCGTCGTGGTGAGGCGGCGGAGTTGTCGGCCGAGCTCGTCGGTCTGGGCGCTGAGGTGTCGTGGGCGGCGTGTGATGTGGCCGACCGTGAAGCGCTGGCCGCGGTACTCGCCGGCGTTCCTGCGGAGCACCCGCTGACGGCGGTCGTGCACACGGCCGGTGTCCTTGACGACGGTGTGGTCGGTTCGCTGACCGCCGAGCGTCTGTCGGCCGTACTCCGGCCGAAGGTCGATGCGGCGTGGAACCTGCACGAGCTCACCCAGGACCTGGACCTCTCCGCGTTCGTGCTGTTCTCCTCGGCCGCTGGTGTCTTCGGTGGCGCCGGCCAGGCCAACTACGCGGCGGGCAACACCTTCCTGGACGCCCTGGCCGCCCACCGCCGGGCCCAGGGTCTGGCCGCCACCTCCCTCGCCTGGGGCCTGTGGACCGGGGTCGGCGGCATGGGCGGTGACCTGGCCGACGGCGACCGCGACCGCATCAACCGCGGCGGCATCGGCGTCCTCGCGCCGGAGACCGGCCTCGCCCTCTTCGACGCGGCCCGCCGCACGGACGACCCGCTGCTCGTACCCCTCCCGCTCGACCTGGCCGCCCTCCGCGCCCAGGCACGCACCGGCATGGTTCCCGACCTGCTGCGCGGCCTGGTCCGCGTACCGGCACGCCGGGCGGTCGGCCAGGGTGCCACGGCCGACGGGGCCGCGCTCCGTACGCGGCTGTCCGCGCTGCCCGCCGAAGAGCGGGAGGCGGCCCTGCTGGAGACGGTCCGGGCCGAGGTGGCCGCCGTACTCGGCCACGCCTCGACCGACGAGGTGCCGGCCGACCGGGCGTTCAAGGAGCTCGGCTTCGACTCCCTGACCTCGGTCGAGCTGCGCAACCGCCTCGGCGCCGCCATCGGCGAACGGCTGCCCGCCACGCTCGTCTTCGACTACCCCACGCCGAGCGCGCTCGCGGCGTACCTGCGGACCGAGGTCCTGGGCCTGTCCCTGACCCCGGACGAGGAGACGGCCGCCGCGGCCACCGCCGTGCCCGCGTCCCTCGGCGCCGCGCTCCACGACGACCCCATCGCGATCGTCGGCATGAGCTGCCGCTACCCCGGCGGGGTCGAAACCCCCGAGGACCTGTGGCGCCTGGTGGTGGGTGGCACCGACGCCATCTCGGAGTTCCCGCAGGGCCGCGGCTGGGACCTGGAGTCCCTCTACGACCCGGACCCGGACGGCAAGGGCACCAGCTACACCCGCTCCGGCGGCTTCCTCCACGACGCGGGCCGGTTCGACCCGGCGTTCTTCGGGATCTCGCCGCGCGAGGCCGTGGCCATGGACCCGCAGCAGCGACTGCTGCTGGAGACCTCGTGGGAGGCGTTCGAGCGGGCCGGCATCGACCCGGCCACCATGCGGGGCAGCCGCACCGGCGTCTTCGCGGGCATCATGTACCACGACTACGCCACCCGGATCACCTCCGTGCCCGACGGCGTCGAGGGGTACCTCGGCACCGGCAACTCCGGCAGCATCGCCTCGGGCCGCGTCTCGTACGCCTTCGGCCTGGAAGGCCCTGCGGTCACCGTCGACACGGCCTGCTCCTCCTCCCTCGTCGCCCTGCACTGGGCGATCCAGGCGCTGCGGGGCGGCGAATGCACCATGGCACTGGCCGGCGGCGTCACCGTCATGTCGACGCCGGGCACCTTCACCGAGTTCAGCCGCCAGCGCGGGCTGGCCGCCGACGGCCGCATCAAGTCCTTCGCCGCGGCCGCCGACGGCACCAGCTGGGCCGAGGGCGCGGGCATGCTGCTCGTCGAGCGGCTGTCGGACGCCCGCCGCAACGGCCACCCGGTACTGGCCGTGGTCCGGGGCTCCGCGATCAACCAGGACGGCGCCTCCAACGGCCTGACTGCCCCGAACGGTCCGTCCCAGCAGCGCGTCATCCGCCAGGCCCTGGCCTCCGGCGGACTGACCAGCGAGCAGATCGACGTGGTCGAGGCGCACGGCACGGGTACGACCCTGGGCGACCCGATCGAGGCACAGGCGCTGCTGGCGACGTACGGCCGGGAGCGTGCGGCGGACGAGCCGCTGTGGCTGGGCTCGATCAAGTCCAACATGGGCCACACGCAGGCCGCCGCCGGTGTCGCGGGCATCATCAAGATGATCATGGCGATGCGGCACGGGGTCCTGCCCAAGACGCTGCACGTGGACGAGCCGACCCCACACGTGGACTGGGAGGACGGCGCCGTCACGCTGCTCACCGAGAACACGCCGTGGCCGGAGACGGGCCGCCCGCGCCGGGCCGGTGTGTCGTCGTTCGGCATCAGCGGCACCAACGCCCACACCATCATCGAGCAGGCTCCGGAGGAGGCGGCTGTGACCGCCGCCGACGGCGATGGCGTGCCGGTGCTGCCGTACGTGCTGTCCGCCAGGTCGGCGGACGCGCTGCGCGGCCAGGCGGCCCGCCTGCGGACGCACCTGGGGGAGCCGGCCGAGCTGCGGGCCACCGACGTGGCCTACTCACTGGCGACCCGGCGCGCCGCCTTCGACCACCGTGCGGTGGTCGTGGCCGGCGACCGCGAGGAACTGCTGCGCGGGCTGGAGGCGCTGGGGAAGAACGACCTGGCCAACGCTGCCGTGACGCGGGGCACGGTGGGCGCTGCCGGAACCGGGAAGCTTGCGTTCCTGTTCACGGGGCAGGGCAGCCAGCGGCTGGGCATGGGGCGTGAGCTGTACGAGGCGTACCCGGTGTTCGCCGCCGCGCTGGACGCGGTGTGCGGGCAGCTGGAACTGCCCCTGAAGGACGTGCTGTTCGGCTCGGACTCCGCGGTTCTGGACCGTACGGAGTTCACCCAGCCGGCGTTGTTCGCGGTCGAGGTGGCGTTGTTCCGGCTGCTGGAGTCGTGGGGTGTGAAGCCGGACTTCCTGTCCGGTCACTCCATCGGCGAGATTGCCGCCGCGCATGTCGCGGGTGTGTTCTCGCTGGAGGACGCGTGCACGCTGGTCGCGGCTCGTGGCCGTCTGATGCAGGCGCTCCCGGCCGGTGGTGTGATGATCGCGCTCCAGGCGTCCGAGGACGAGGTGCTGCCGCTGCTGACCGAGCGCGTGAGCATCGCGGCGGTCAACGGTCCCCGGTCGGTCGTCGTCGCGGGTGACGAGGACGCGGCGGTCGCGATCGCCGAGGCCTTCCCGGACCGCAAGTCCAAGCGGCTGACCGTCAGCCACGCCTTCCACTCGCCGCACATGGACGGCATGCTCGCCGACTTCCGCAAGGTCGCCGAGGAACTGTCGTACGGCGCCCCGCGCATCCCGGTCGTCTCCAACCTCACCGGCGCGCTCGTCTCGGACGAGATGGCATCGGCAGACTTCTGGGTCCGCCATGTCCGCGAGGCGGTCCGCTTCCTCGACGGCATCCGCGCCCTGGAAGCCGCCGGAGCCACGACGTACCTCGAACTCGGCCCCGACGGCATCCTCTCCGCCATGGCCCAGGACTGCCTGACCGCGGACGGGGCCCGCTTCGCGCCCGCCCTCCGCACCGGTCGGCCCGAGTCCGAGACCCTGAGCAACGCCCTCGCCCTCGCCCACACCCACGGTGCGACGCTGGACTGGGAGGCGTACTTCGCCCCGACCGCCGCACGCCAGGTCGAGCTGCCCACGTACGCCTTCCAGCGCGACTGGTACTGGCTCGACTCGGCACCCACCGCACAGAACACGCCGGGCGACGCCGCAGGCTTCGGCCTCGGCACGACGGACCACCCGCTGCTCGGCGCGGCCGTCGAACTGCCCGACTCGGACGGGTTCCTCTTCACCGGCCGGCTCTCGTCGACCACCCACCCCTGGCTCGCGGACCACGCGGTGCTCGGCTCGGTGCTCCTGCCGGGCACGGCCTTCGTGGAACTGGCCGTCCGAGCCGGCGACCAGGTCGGCTGCGACGTCCTGGAGGAGCTGACCCTGGAGGCCCCGCTCGTCCTGCCCGAGCGCGGCGGAGTCCAGCTGCGGCTGTCCGTCGCCGGAGCCGACGAATCCGGCCGACGTGCCCTGTCGCTGTACTCCCGTGACGAGGACAGCCCCGCCGACGAGCCGTGGACGCGGCACGCCGCCGGCGTCCTCACCACCGGCGACGCCTCGACCCCGGCAGCCGACCTCACGGTCTGGCCGCCGACCGGAGCCGAACCGGTGGACATCGACGGCCTCTACGAAGGCCTCGCCGCGGCCGGATTCGACTACGGCCCCGCCTTCCAGGGCCTGCGCTCGGCCTGGCTCCACGGCGACGCGGTGTACGCGGAGGTGAGCCTGGACGAGGCGACCGCGGAAGCGGCCGACTGGTTCGGTCTCCACCCGGCGCTCCTGGACGCGACCCTCCACGCGGCCGGTCTCGGCGCGCTCGTCGAGAAGACCGGCCAGGGACGGCTCCCGTTCGCCTGGAGCGGTGTCCGGCTGCACGCGGCCGGCGCCTCCGCGGTACGGGTCCGCCTGGCCCCGGCCGGCCGCGACGCGGTCGCGCTGGAGCTCGCCGACCTGGCGGGCGCACCGGTGGCCTCGGTCGAGTCGCTCGTGCTGCGGGCGGTCTCGCCCGAGCAGATCGGGGCGGCGCGCGGCGGTCGTCTGGAGTCTTTGTTCCAGGTCGGGTGGGCGGCAGTGCCGCTCGCCCCGGTGTCCGCGTCGGAGCAGCGTCCCTGGGCGCTGCTGGGGGACGCTCACGCCGGTCTGGATGCGGTGGGTGTGCGCTACGAGGCGCACAGCGGTGGGCTCGCGACGCTCGCGGACCCGGCGCTGGTGTGCGTGCCGCTGTCCTGGGTCAGTGATCCGGAGGGTGTGGCGGGTGCGGTGCACGCGGAGACGGGTCGGGTGCTGGAGCTGCTGAAGGAGTGGCTGGCCGAGGATCGTTTCGCGGATGCGCGTCTGGTGTTCCTGACCCAGGGTGCGGTGGAAGCCGTACCGGGTGAGGGCGTGTCCGACCTGGTGCGGGCTTCGGTGTGGGGTCTGGTGCGTTCGGCGCAGTCGGAGAATCCGGGGCGGATCGTCCTGGCCGACACGGACGGCACCGATGCCTCCTACCGCGCGCTGCCCGCCGTATTGGCTTCGGGTGAGTCCGAGGTCGCGGTGCGGGGTGGTTCGGTTCTGGTGCCGAGGCTGGCGCGTACGGCGGTCGCCGCTGGTGCGGGCGTCGAGTGGGATGCCGATGGCACGGTGTTGGTGACGGGTGCGAGTGGTTCGCTGGGCGGGCTGTTTGCCCGGCATCTGGTCGCTGAGCACGGTGTGCGTCGTCTGCTGCTGGTGAGCCGTCGTGGTGAGGCGGCGGAGTTGTCGGCCGAGCTTGTCGGTCTGGGCGCTGAGGTGTCGTGGGCGGCGTGTGATGTGGCCGACCGGGACGCGCTGGCCGCCGTACTCGCCGGCGTTCCTGCGGAGCACCCGCTGACGGCGGTCGTGCACACGGCGGGTGTCCTTGATGACGGTGTGGTCGGTTCGCTGACGGCCGCGCGTCTGTCGGCGGTGCTGCGTCCGAAGGTGGATGCGGCGTGGAACCTGCACGAGCTCACCCAGGACCTGGACCTCTCCGCGTTCGTGCTGTTCTCGTCTGCCGCCGGTGTGTTCGGTGGCGCGGGGCAGGCCAACTACGCGGCGGGCAACACCTTCCTGGACGCCCTGGCCGCGCACCGTCGGGCCCAGGGTCTGGCGGCCACGTCCCTGGCTTGGGGTCTGTGGGCCGAGGTCGGTGGCATGGGTGGTGCTCTGGACGCCGAGGACGTGTCCCGACTCGGCCGTGGCGGTGTCAACGCCCTCACCGCCGTTGAAGGCACGGCGTTGTTCGACGCCGCCTGCGCCGCCGGGCAGCCGCTGCTCGTGCCGGTCAAGCTCGACCTGGCCGCCCTCCGGGCCCAAGCCGGCAGCGGGATGCTCCCGCCGCTGCTCTCGGGCCTGGTCCGCACGCCCGCTCGCCGCGCCGCCGACACCACCGCACCCGACGCATCCGGACCGGCGGCACGCCTCGTCGGCCTGACGGACGCCGAACAGCTGCTCTTCGTACTGGACTTGGTACGTAATCAGGTCGCTGCGGTGCTCGGCCACGCCGGGCCCGAGGCGGTCGAGGCCGACCGTTCCTTCCGCGAGCTGGGCTTCGACTCCCTGACCGCCGTCGAGCTGCGCAACCTGATCGGCGCCGCCACCGGGCTGCGCCTGCCCGCCACCCTCGTCTTCGACTACCCGACCTCCACGGTCCTGGCCGACCACCTGCGGGCCGAGCTGCTCGGAACGGTGCCGGCCGCGCCGTCCGCACCGGTGGCCGTCGCGGTCCGCGACGACGAGCCGATCGCGATCGTGGGTCTGGGCTGCCGGTACCCCGGTGGCGTCGAGAGCCCGGAAGCCCTGTGGCAGCTCGTCCTGGAGGGTCGGGACGTCATCTCCGGGTTCCCCGACGACCGCGGCTGGGACGTCGACGCCCTCTTCGACACCGACCCCGGCCACGAGGGCACGAGCTATGCCCGCGAGGGCGGCTTCCTCTCCGACGCCTCCGCCTTCGACCCGGCGTTCTTCGGGATCTCGCCGCGCGAAGCCGTGGCCATGGACCCGCAGCAGCGCCTGCTCCTGGAAACCTCCTGGGAGGCGTTCGAACGGGCCGGCATCGACCCGCGGACCCTGCGCGGCAGCCGGACCGGCGTTTTCGCCGGCGTCATGTACCACGACTACGCCTCCCGGCTCGCGGCACTGCCCGAAGGCGTCGAGGGCTTCCTCGGCACGGGCAACGCGGCCAGCGTGATCTCCGGCCGGCTCTCGTACACCTTCGGCCTGGAGGGCCCGGCGGTCACCGTCGACACCGCCTGCTCCTCCTCCCTGGTGGCCCTGCACCTCGCCGTGCAGGCGCTGCGCAGCGGGGAATGCTCGCTCGCCCTGGCGGGCGGCGTGACCGTGATGGCGACTCCCGCGGCCTTCGTGGAGTTCAGCCGGCAGCGGGGCCTCGCGGCCGACGGCCGCTGCAAGGCGTTCTCCGCCGACGCCGACGGCACGGGCTGGTCCGAAGGCGCCGGGGTGCTCCTGGTGGAGCGCCTCTCCGACGCCCGCCGCAACGGGCACCCGGTGCTGGCCGTGGTCCGGGGTACGGCGATCAACCAGGACGGCGCGAGCAACGGCCTGACGGCCCCCAACGGGCCCTCGCAGCAACGCGTCATCCGCCAGGCCCTCTCCAACGCCGGTCTGTCCGCCGCCGACGTCGACGCGGTGGAGGCCCACGGCACGGGCACGACCCTCGGCGACCCGATCGAGGCCCAGGCGCTCCTGGCCACCTATGGGCAGGACCGCCCGGCGGACCGGCCGCTGCTCCTCGGCTCGATCAAGTCCAACATGGGCCACACGCAGGCCGCCGCCGGTGTCGCCGGGATCATCAAGATGGTCATGGCGATGCGGCACGGGGTCCTGCCCAAGACGCTGTACGTGGACCAGCCGACCCCGCACGTCGACTGGGCGGCGGGAGCCGTGAGCCTTCTGGACTCGGCCACGGACTGGCCGCGGACGGGCCGCCCGCGCCGGGCCGCCGTCTCCTCGTTCGGCTTCAGCGGCACCAACGCCCACGCCGTCATCGAGCAGGCCCCCGAGCCGGTGGAGCCCGAGGCGGGGACCGTGCCGGCCCGGGTGCCGGGCAGCCTGCCGTGGCTCCTCTCGGCGAAGGACCCGCAGGCCCTGCGCGACCAGGCCGCGCGCCTGGCGGCGCATGTGGTCGAGCACCCCGAACTGTCCCTCGTGGACGTCGGCCACGCCCTGGCCACGAGCAGGACCGCCCTCGACCGGCGCGCCGCCGTGGTCGCGGAGGACCGCGAGGGCTTCCTGGCCGGTCTCGCCGCGCTCGCCGAGGGCGAGTGGGCGGCCGGCCTGCTGGAAGGCTCGCCGACCGTCGGCAAGCTGGCGTTCCTGTTCACCGGACAGGGCAGCCAGCGGCTGGGCATGGGGCGTGAGCTGTACGAGACCTACCCGGTCTTCGCCGCCGCCCTGGACGCGGTGGGCGAGCGACTGGACCTCGAACTGCCGCTGAAGGAGGCCCTGTTCGGAGACGAAGCGGACCTGCTCGACCGTACGGAGTACGCGCAGCCGGCCCTGTTCGCGGTCGAGGTGGCGCTGTTCCGTCTGCTGGAGTCGTACGGCGTGCAGCCGGACTACCTGTCCGGCCACTCCATCGGCGAGATAGCCGCCGCGCACGTCGCCGGGGTGCTGTCCCTGGACGACGCGTGCGCCCTGGTCGCGGCCCGTGGCCGCCTGATGCAGGCGCTGCCCGCCGGCGGCGTGATGATCGCCGTGCAGGCGTCGGAGGACGAGGTCCTGCCGCTGCTGACCGACCGCGTCAGCATCGCGGCCGTCAACGGCCCGCAGTCCGTGGTCGTCGCGGGCGACGAGGACGCCGCGACGGCGATCGCCGAGTCGTTCCCCGACCGGAAGACCAAGCGGCTGACCGTCAGCCACGCCTTCCACTCGCCCCACATGGACGGCATGCTCGACGCCTTCCGCGAGGTCGTCGAGGGGCTGACGTACGCGAGCCCCCGCATCCCGATCGTGTCCAACCTGACCGGCGCCCTCGTCACCGACGACGAGATGGGTTCCGCCGACTTCTGGGTCCGGCACGTCCGCGAGGGCGTCAGGTTCCTCGACGGCATCCGCGCCCTGGAGGACGCGGGAGCCGCCACCTACCTCGAACTCGGCCCCGAGGCCGTCCTCTCCGCACTCGCGCAGGACTGCCTCACCCGCGACGGTGCGGCCTTCCTCCCCGTCCTGCGCGCGGAGCGCCCCGAGGAAGCCACCCTCGGTTCGGCCCTCGCCCAGGCGCACCTGCGGGGCATCGCCGTCGACTGGGACGCGTACTACACGGGCACCGGCGCACGCAGGGCCGACCTGCCCACGTACCCCTTCCAGCGCCAGCGCTACTGGCTGGAGGCGCCCGCCCACGCCCTCAGTGGCGACGTCGCGTCCGCCGGGCTCGGCCCGACCGCGCATCCGCTCCTCGGCGCGGCGGTCGACCTGCCCGACTCGGACGGGTTCCTCTTCACCGGGCGGCTCTCCCTGCGCACCCACTTCTGGCTGGCCGACCACCGCGTCGCGGGCACCGTCCTGCTGCCGGGCGCCGCGCTGGTCGAACTGGCCGTCCGTGCGGGCGACCACGCCGGCTGCGGGCGCCTGGACGAGCTGACCCTCGAAGCGCCCCTGGTGCTGACGGAGACGGGCGGGACGCAGCTGCGGCTCGCGGTGGCCGAGCCGGACGCGCAGGGGCGCCGGGCCTTCCAGGTCTACTCGCGCCCCGAGCAGACCGCCCCCGACGAGCCGTGGACCCGTCACGCCGACGGCGTCCTGGCCCCCGAGGCCACGGACACCGGCATCGAGGCCCTGGGGGAGTGGCCGCCGGCCGGTGCCGTCGCCTGCCCCGTTGACGACCTGTACCCGGGCTTCGACGGCATCGGACTCGGCTACGGCCCCGCCTTCCGCAACCTCCGCCGGGCCTACCGGCTCGGGGACGAGGTGTTCGCCGAGGTCACCCTCGACGAGGACCGCCTCCCGGAAGCCGCCCCGTACGGTCTCCACCCCGCGCTCCTCGACGCCGCCCTGCACGCCGTCGGCCTCGGGGAGTTCTTCCCCGAGGGCCCGCAGGGCGCGCGGCTGCCGTTCTCCTGGGACGGCGTGCGGCTGCACGCCGCCGGCGCTGCCGGATTGCGCGTACGGATGGCACCGGCGGGCCGGGACGCGGTGACGCTGACCCTGTGGGACGGGAGCGGGGAGCCGGTCCTGACCGTCGACTCGCTCGTCCTGCGCCCCTTCGCCGCCGACGGCATCGCTGCCGCCGCCGGTTCCGGTACCGGACCCGTACGCGAGGCGCTGTTCCAGGTCGACTGGACCGCCCTGACGCTGCCCGAAGCCGCGCCGGAGTCCGGTGCCGGCTGGGCGCTGCTCGGCGCGGACCCGCTCAAGACCGGCGCCGGCCTGGAACGGGCCGGGATCCTCGACGACGCCTGCGGATCGGCGTACCCGGACCTGAACGCCCTGGGCGAGGCCTTCGACGTGGCCGAGGCCCTGGGGGAGCCGGCACCGGAGACGGTCCTCGTCTCGCCGGCGCCCGACCTCGCGGCACCGGATGCGGCCTCGGCCGCGCACGCCGCGACCGCGCACGCCCTGGACCTCGTCCAGGGGTGGCTGGCGGACGAGCGGTTCGCGGCCTCCCGGCTCGCGGTCGTCACCCGCGGGGCCGTCGCCGCCGACCCCGACGAGGACGTCACGGACCTCGCGCACGCCGCCGTGTGGGGCCTGGTGCGCTCCGCGCAGGCCGAGCACCCCGGCCGGTTCGTCCTGGTCGACCTCGACGGCGAGGCCCCCTCCTACGGGGCCCTGCCCGCCGCGCTCGCCACCGACGAGACCCAGCTCGCCCTGCGCGGGGGGACCGTACGGGCGCCCCGGCTGGCCCGCGCGGCCCTCACCCCGCCCGCGCCCGCGGCCGCAGCCGAGGGCGAGGGCGAGGGCGAGGGCGAGGGCGCCACCCGCGCCGTCGACCCCGAGGGCACCGTCCTGATCACCGGGGCCACCGGCACCCTGGGCGGCCTGTTCGCCCGGCACCTCGTCGCCGAGCACGGCGTACGTCACCTGCTGCTCACCAGCCGGCGGGGCGCGGCGGCGGACGGCGCCACCGAACTCGCCGATCAGCTGGTCGCGTCGGGTGCCCGGGTCACCTGGGCGGCCTGCGACGCGGCCGACCGGGACGCGCTGGCCGCCCTGCTGGCCTCCGTACCGGCCGGACACCCGCTGACGGCCGTCGTGCACACCGCCGGTGTGCTCGACGACGGCACCGTCACCTCGCTCACGCACGAGCGGGTCGCGAAGGTGCTGCGGCCCAAGGCCGACGCGGCATGGAACCTGCACGAGCTGACCCGGCACCTCGACCTGGCGGCGTTCGTCCTGTTCTCCTCGGCGGCCGGCGTGTTCGGCAACGCCGGACAGGCCAACTACGCGGCCGGCAACACCTTCCTCGACGCGCTCGCCCAGCACCGCCGGGCCCAGGGCCTGGCGGGCCTCTCGCTCGCGTGGGGCCTGTGGGACGACGAGGCCGGCATGGCCGCCACCCTCGACGACCAGGACCGGCGCCGCCTCGGCCGCGGCAGCATGAACGCGCTGTCGGAGGCCGACGGGCTGGCCCTCTTCGACGCTGCCCTGCGGGCGTCGACGGCCGCGGTCGCCGAGGCCGGGGAGCCGGGGAGCGCGAGCCTGCTCGTGCCCGCCCGGATCGACCTCGCCGCCCTCCAGGCCCAGGTGGGCGACACCGTCGCCCCGCTGCTGCGCGGCCTGCTCCGTACACCCGTACGACGCAGGACGAGCGGCGGCGCCTCCGCGGACGCCCCGGGGACGCTGGCCGATCGGCTGGCCCAACTCCCGCCCGCCGAACGGGACCGGGTGCTGCTCGACACGGTCTGCACCCACGTCGCCCAGGTACTGGGCCACAACGGCGCGGCCGCCATCGAACCGGGCAGCGCGTTCAAGGAGCTGGGCTTCGACTCGCTGACCGCCGTCGAGCTGCGCAACCGGCTCGGCGCTGCCACCGGACTCCGGCTCCCGGCCACGCTCATCTTCGACTACCCGACCCCCGAACAGCTCAGTGGATACCTGCGCTCCGCCCTGCCCCTCGGCGCCGGCGGACCCACCGTCTTCGGTGAACTCGACCGGCTGGAAAGCGCGTTGGGCGCGGTGGACGCGACGGACGCGGACAGCGTCACCCGCTCGCGGATCACGATGCGCCTCCAGGCCCTCATGGCCAAGTGGAACGCCGGCCAGGACACCGGACGGCGCACCGGCACCGACGAGGACACCGACGACGACCTCGACGCGGTGACCGACGACGAGCTCTTCGACCTGCTCGACGACGAACTCGGCGCCTGAGCACGCCGGGCGGGGCACCCCGCCCCGCCCGGCACCCCGAACACCCCGAACACCCCGAACACCCCGAACACCCCGAACACCCCGAACACCCCGAACACCCCACGGACAGACCCGTACGACCGCCTCTCTGGCATGGAGCCCACGCACATGGTGAACGAGGACAAGCTTCGCGACTACCTCAAGCGGGCGACCGCCGATCTGCGCCAGGCCCGCAGGCGGTTGCGCGAGGTGGAGGAGCAGAACCAGGAACCCGTCGCGATCGTCGCGATGAGCTGCCGCTACCCGGGCGGCGTCCGCAGCCCCGAGGACCTGTGGCGGCTCGTCGCCGACGGTGACGACGCCGTCTCCGGGTTCCCCGTCGACCGGGGCTGGGACGTGGAGTCGCTCTACGACGCCGACCCCGACAGCGCCGGATCCAGCTACGTCAGCGAGGGCGGCTTCCTCTACGACGCCGCCCGCTTCGACCCCGCCCCCTTCGGCATCTCCCCGCGCGAGGCCCTGGCCATGGACCCGCACCAGCGGCTCCTGCTGGAGACCTCCTGGGAGGCGTTCGAGCGGGCCGGCATCGACCCGACGTCCCTGCGCGGCAGCCGGACGGCCGTCTTCGCCGGCGTCATGTACCACGACTACACCGCCCGCCTCGACTCCGTCCCCGAAGGCGTCGAGGGCTTCCTCGGCACCGGCAGCTCCGGCAGCATCGCCTCCGGCCGCGTCGCGTACACCTTCGGCCTCGAAGGCCCCGCCGTCACCGTCGACACGGCCTGCTCGTCCTCCCTGGTCACCCTGCACCTCGCGGTGCAGGCCCTGCGGGCGGGGGAGTGCACCATGGCCCTCGCCGGCGGGGTCACCGTGATGGCGACCCCGGCCACCTTCACCGAGTTCAGCCGCCAGCGCGGCCTGGCCGCCGACGGCCGCTGCAAGCCCTTCGCGGCCGCCGCCGACGGCACCGGCTGGGGCGAGGGCGTCGGCATGCTGCTCGTGGAGCGGCTGTCGGACGCGCAGCGCAACGGACACCCGGTGCTGGCCGTGATCCGCGGCTCCGCGATCAACCAGGACGGCGCGAGCAACGGCCTGACGGCCCCCAACGGGCCCTCGCAGCAGCGCGTCATCCACCAGGCGCTCACCAACGCCCGCCTCACCACCGCCGAGGTGGACGTCGTGGAGGCGCACGGCACGGGTACGACCCTGGGCGACCCGATTGAGGCGCAGGCCGTGCTCGCGACGTACGGGCAGGACCGGCCGGCGGACCGGCCGCTGCTGCTCGGCTCCATCAAATCCAACATCGGTCACACCCAGGCCGCGGCCGGTGTCGCGAGCATCATCAAGATGGTCGAGGCGATGCGGCACGGCGTCGTCCCCAAGACCCTCCACCTCGACGAGCCGACCCCGCACGTGGACTGGGAGGCGGGCGCCGTCTCCTTGATCGGCGAGAGCGTCCCCTGGCCGCGGACCGGTGCCCCGCGTCGTGCGGGTGTGTCGTCGTTCGGGTTCAGCGGGACGAACGCGCATGTGATCGTGGAGCAGGCGCCGGAGGCGGACGCGGATACGGCTGAGTCCGTTGAGCCGGATGTTCGTTCTGGGATGCCGGTGGTGCCGTGGGTGCTGTCGGGCAAGAGCGCGGGGGCGTTGCGGGCGCAGGCGGAGCGGCTGTCCGGCTGGCTGGCGGGTGTGCCGGGTGTGGATCCGCTGGATGTGGGCTGGTCGTTGGCGGCGACGCGTGCGGGGCTGGATCACCGGGCCGTCGTTCTCGGCGATCACGCTGCCGGTGTGGCTGCGGTTGCGTCGGGTTCGCTGGCCGCTGGTGTGGTGACCGGGTCCGTGGTCGGTGGCAAGACCGCCTTCGTGTTCCCGGGTCAGGGCTCGCAGTGGGTGGGCATGGCGGCGGGGCTGCTCGACGCCTCGCCCGAGTTCGCCGCGCGGGTGGATGAGTGTGCGAAGGCGCTGGAGCCCTTCACCGACTGGTCGTTGGTGGATGTGCTCCGGGGTGCCGATGGCGTGCCCTCGCTCGACCGGGTGGATGTCGTGCAGCCGGCTCTGTTCGCGGTGATGGTGTCGTTGGCTGAGGTGTGGCGTTCGGCGGGTGTGCGTCCGGGTGCGGTGATCGGGCATTCGCAGGGTGAGATCGCGGCCGCCTGCGTCGCCGGGATCTTGTCCCTGGAGGACGCGGCTCGTGTCGTGGCTTTGCGGAGTCAGGCGATCGGGCGGGTGCTGGCCGGCTTGGGCGGCATGGTGTCCGTGCCGCTGCCCGCTGCCGAGGTACGTGAGCGGATCGCGCCGTGGGGTGAGGAGCGGATTTCCGTCGCTGCCGTCAACGGCCCGTCTTCCGTGGTCGTCTCCGGCGAGGTCCAGGCCCTGGAGGAGCTCCTCGCCTCGTGTGAGGCGGACGGGGTTCGTGCCAAGCGGATCGCGGTGGACTACGCCTCGCATTCGGCGCAGGTGGAGCTGCTCCGTGAGGAGCTCGACACCCTTCTCGCCCCGATCGTTCCGCAGGCGGCGGAGGTTCCGTTCCTGTCCACGGTCACCGGCGAATGGGTCAGCGGCACCGAGCTGGATGCCGGTTACTGGTTCCGCAACCTGCGTCAGACAGTCGAGCTGGAGCAGGCGACCCGCACGCTCCTGGAGCAGGGCTTCGGTGTGTTCATCGAGTCGAGTCCGCACCCGGTGCTGACCGTCGGCATGCAGGAGACCGTCGAGGACGCGGGCCGCGAGGCTGCGATCCTGGGCTCCCTGCGCCGCAACGAGGGCGGTCTGGAGCGTTTCTGGCTCTCCTTGGGTGAGGCCTACGTCCGCGGCGTGACGGTCGACTGGGACGCGGTCTTCGCCGGCACCGGCGCCCAGCGCGTCGACCTGCCCACCTACGCCTTCCAGCAGGAGCACTTCTGGCTCGAAAGCGGTACCGCCCCGGACGCCGGCCCCGCCGTGTCCCCGGCCGACACCGCCGACGCCCACTTCTGGGAGGCCGTCGAGCGCCAGGACGTGGCCGCCCTCACCGCCGAGCTGGCCATCGACGGGGACGAGACGCTCACCGCTCTCCTGCCCGCGCTGTCCTCCTGGCGGCGCCGTCGGCAGGAGCGCTCCACGGTCGACGGCTGGCGCTACCGGATCACCTGGAAGCCGGCTCCCGAGCCCGCCGCCACCCGTCTCACCGGCACTTGGCTCGTCGCGGTCCCGGAGGCCGGTGAGGGAGCCGACGCCGTCGTGCGCGCGCTCGCCGAACACGGGGCCGATGTACGGCAGATCGCGGTCCCCCGTACCCACGACGCCCGTGCCGAGCTGGTCGAGCGGATCCGTGAGGCACTCGCCGACGGCCCCGCCGTGGCGGGCGTGCTGTCCCTCCTGACCCCCGCCGGGGCCGAAGCGGAGCCGATCGGCTCCGCCGCGCCCGCCGGGGTGATCGCCACCCTCGCGCTCGTCCAGGCCCTCGGTGACGCCGACGTTGCCGCTCCGCTCTGGTGCGTCACCCGTGGCGCGGTGTCCGTGGGCCGTTCCGAGCAGCAGGCCGATCCCGCGCAGGCCCCGATCTGGGGACTCGGCCGCGTCACGGCCCTGGAACACGGCGAGCGTTGGGGCGGTCTGATCGACCTGCCCGCGCAGACCGACGCCCGGACGCTCGGACGACTCGTCGGCGTGCTTGCCGGGGACGCCGCCGAGGACCAGGTGGCCGTGCGGTCCTCGGGGCTCTTCGTGCGACGTCTCGTGCGGGCCCGGCTGGCCGAAACCCCGCCGGTGCGCGAGTGGCGTCCGGCCGGGACGACGCTGGTCACCGGTGGTACGGGCGCCCTGGGTGCGCACGTGGCCCGCTGGCTGGCGGAGAACGGCGCCGAGCACCTGATCCTGACCAGCCGCCGCGGGGCCGAGGCGCCCGGCGCGGACGGGCTGCGCGAGGAACTGACGGCCCTGGGCGCCGAGGTCACGCTCGCCGCCTGCGACGTCAGCGACCGCGACGCCCTCGCCGCCCTCCTGGCCTCCGTCCCCGCCGACCGGCCGCTGACCGCCGTCGTACACACCGCCGCCGTCCTCGACGACGGAGTGATCGAGGCGCTCACGCCCGAGCAGGTCGAGCGCGTCCTGCGGGTCAAGGTGGACGCCACGCTGCACCTGCACGAGCTGACCCGCGACCTCGACCTGTCCGCGTTCGTCCTCTTCTCCTCCTTCGCCGCCACCTTCGGCGCCCCCGGCCAGGGCAACTACGCGCCGGGCAACGCGTTCCTCGACGCCTTCGCCGAGTACCGGCGCGCCGCCGGGCTGCCCGCCACCTCCCTCGCCTGGGGCCCCTGGGGCGACGGAGGCATGGCCGAAGGCGCCGTCGGCGACCGGATGCGCCGCCACGGCGTCATCGAGATGGCTCCCGAGCGGGCCGTCAGCGCACTCCAGCACGCGCTGGACCGTGACGAGACCACGCTGACCGTTGCCGACATGGAGTGGAAGCGCTTCGTCCTGGCCTTCACCTCCGGCCGCGCCCGGCCGCTGCTGCACGACCTGCCCGAGGCGCGGCAGGCCATGGAGCACGCCCGTACCGACGCGGCCGAGGACACCGGCAGCGCCGCCGTCCTCACCCGGCAGCTCGCCGGGCAGCCCGAGGCCGAGCAGGAACGGCTGCTGCTGGAGCTGGTCCGTACCGCCGTCGCCGCCGTCCTCGGCTACGCCGGGCCCGACGCCGTCGAGGCCGGCCGGGCGTTCAAGGAGCTGGGCTTCGACTCCCTCACCTCCGTTGAGCTGCGCAACCGCCTGAACGCCGCCGCCGGCCTCAAGCTGCCGCCCACCCTCGTCTTCGACTACCCGACGCCCACCGTCCTCGCCCGCCACCTGCGGGCAGAGCTCGCCGGGCAGGGCGCGGTCGGCGCCACGCTCGTACCGACTGCCTCCGCCTCCGCGTCCGACGCCGAGCCGATCGCCGTCGTCGCGATGAGCTGCCGCTTCCCCGGCGGCGTCCGCAGCCCCGAGGAACTGTGGCAGCTGCTCGCCTCCGGCGGCGACGCCCTCTCGCAGTTCCCGGCCGACCGGGGCTGGGACGTCGAGGCGCTGTACGACCCCGACCCCAACGCGCAGGGCACCTCCTACACCCGCGAGGGCGGCTTCCTCTCCGACGCGGCCGCCTTCGACCCGGCGTTCTTCGGGATCTCCCCGCGCGAGGCCCTGGCCATGGACCCGCAGCAGCGGCTGCTGCTGGAGACCTCGTGGGAGGTCTTCGAGCGGGCCGGCATCGACCCGGACACCCTCCGCGGCAGCCAGTCCGGCGTGTTCGTCGGGACCAACGGCTCCGACTACTCCCACCTCGTACGGGGTGCGGCCGACGGCCTCGAAGGACACCTGGCCACCGGCAGCGCGGGCAGCGTCGTCTCCGGCCGGCTCTCGTACACCTTCGGCCTGGAGGGCCCGGCGGTCACCGTCGACACGGCCTGCTCGGCATCGCTCGTGGCCCTGCACCTCGCGGTGCAGGCGCTGCGGAGCGGCGAGTGCTCCATGGCCCTGGCCGGCGGTGTGACGGTCATGTCCACGCCTGGCACCTTCATCGAGTTCAGCCGCCAGCGAGGCCTGTCCACCGACGGCCGCTGCAAGGCGTTCTCCGCCGACGCGGACGGCTTCAGCCCGGCCGAGGGCGTCGGCATGCTGCTCGTGGAGCGGCTGTCGGACGCGCGGCGCCACGGGCACCCCGTGCTGGCCGTGGTCCGGGGTACGGCCATCAACCAGGACGGCGCGAGCAACGGCCTGACGGCTCCGAACGGCCCCTCCCAGCAGCGCGTCATCCGCCAGGCCCTGGCCAACGCCCGCCTGACGACGGCCGAGGTGGACGTCGTGGAGGCGCACGGCACGGGTACGACCCTGGGCGACCCGATCGAGGCGCAGGCCCTGCTGGCCACGTACGGGCAGGACCGGCCGGCCGATCAGCCGCTGCTGCTCGGCTCGATCAAGTCCAACATCGGTCACGCGCAGGCCGCCGCCGGCGTGGCCGGTGTGATGAAGATGGTGCTGGCCATGCAGCACGGCATGCTGCCGCAGAGCATCCACATCGCCCAGCCCACCCCGCACGTGGACTGGAGCGCGGGCGAGGTGGCCCTGCTGACCGAACAGCGGGCCTGGCCCGAGACCGGGGGCCGCCCCTGGCGAGCGGGAGTGTCGTCGTTCGGGTTCAGCGGGACCAACGCCCATGCCATCATCGAGCAGGCCCCGGCGGAACAGGGGTCCGACGAACAGGCGACCCCTGCGTCGTCGACCCCCCCCCCTACTGACCGCGACCACCCCGGACGACACCGGTTCCGACCGACGGACCCCGCTGCCCTGGCCGCTGACGGCCAAGACCGAGAAGGCGCTGCGCGGCCAGGCGGAGCGACTGCTGAACCACCTCGCCACCCGTCCTGACCTGCGACGCGTCGACGTCGGCCACTCCCTGGCCACGACCCGCACGGCACACGACCGGCGCGCGGTACTGATCGGCCGGGACCCCGAGGAACAGCTCGTGGGCCTGGCCGCCCTGGCCGCCGGAGGCACCGCACCCCTGCTCGTCCAGGGGTCGGTCATCGGGGGCAAGAGCGCGTTCGTGTTCCCCGGACAGGGGTCGCAATGGGTGGGCATGGCGGAGGCGCTGTTGGACGCTTCACCCGTGTTTGCTGCCCGGGTGGATGAGTGTGCGAAGGCGCTGGAGCCCTTCACCGACTGGTCGTTGGTGGATGTGCTCCGGGGTGCCGATGGCGTGCCCTCGCTCGACCGGGTGGATGTCGTGCAGCCGGCTCTGTTCGCGGTGATGGTGTCGTTGGCTGAGGTGTGGCGTTCGGCGGGTGTGCGTCCGGGTGCGGTGATCGGGCATTCGCAGGGTGAGATCGCGGCCGCCTGCGTCGCCGGGATCTTGTCCCTGGAGGACGCGGCTCGTGTCGTGGCTTTGCGGAGTCAGGCGATCGGGCGGGTGCTGGCCGGCTTGGGCGGCATGGTGTCCGTGCCGCTGCCCGCTGCCGAGGTACGTGAGCGGATCGCGCCGTGGGGTGAGGAGCGGATTTCCGTCGCCGCGGTCAACGGCCCGTCTTCCGTGGTCGTCTCCGGCGAGGTCCAGGCCCTGGAGGAGCTCCTCGCCTCGTGTGAGGCGGACGGGGTTCGTGCCAAGCGGATCGCGGTGGACTACGCCTCGCACTCCGCGCAGGTCGAACTGCTGCGGGACGAGCTGGCCGAACTCCTCGCCCCGATCGTTCCGCAGGCGGCGGAGGTTCCGTTCCTGTCCACGGTCACCGGTGAGTGGGTGCAGGGGCCGGAGCTGGATGCCGGTTACTGGTTCCGCAACCTGCGTCAGACAGTCGAGCTGGAGCAGGCGACCCGCACGCTCCTGGAGCAGGGCTTCGGTGTGTTCATCGAGTCGAGTCCGCACCCGGTGCTGACGGTCGGGATGCAGGAGACCGTCGAGGACGCGGGCCGCGAGGCCGCGATCCTGGGTTCCCTGCGCCGCAACGAGGGTGGTCTGGAGCGTTTCTGGCTCTCCTTGGGCGAGGCCTACGTCCGCGGCGTGACGGTCGACTGGGACGCGGTCTTCGCCGGCACCGGCGCCCGGCGCGTGGACCTGCCGACCTACGCTTTCCAGTCGCAGCGGTTCTGGCCGGAGGCCGCGGCGGTCGAAGCGGGTGAGCTGACGGGCGAGAGCGTGATCGACGCCCGGTTCTGGGACGCCGTCGAGCGCGAGGACCTCGCCGCGCTCACCGCCGAACTGCGGATCGAGGGCGACCAGCCCCTGACCGCCCTGCTCCCCGCGCTGTCCTCGTGGCGGCGGCAGAGCCGTGAGCAGTCCACCGTCGACGGCTGGCGCTACCGGGTCACTTGGAAGGCCCTGACCGAAGCCACCAGCGCCCGGCTCTCCGGCACCTGGCTGGTCGTCGTGCCCGAGGCGGTCTCCGGAGCGGCCGGTGACGCGGCCGCCGCTGTTCTCCGTACGCTCACCGACCGGGGCGCGGAGGTCCGTACCGTCACCGTGGCCGCCGACGCGGCCGGCCGGGACGCGCTGACCGCCGTCCTGAAGGCCGCCACGGAGGGGGCCCCCGCCCCCGCCGGGGTGCTCTCCCTCCTCGCCCTCGGCGACGACGGGGCCGCGCTGCGCGCCCACGCCGGGCTCCTCGGCACCGCCGTGCTCGTCCAGGCCCTCGGGGACGCCGACGTCGCCGCGCCCCTGTGGTGCGTCACCCGCGGCGCCGTGTCAGTCTCCCGCTCCGAGCGGCTCCAGGATCCGGCGCAGGCCCTGCTGTGGGGCTTCGGCCGCACCGCCGCGCTGGAGTTCCCCGACCGCTGGGGCGGTCTGCTCGACCTGCCCGCGCAGGCCGACGACCGCACGCTCGAACGGCTCGTGGGAGTCCTGGCCGGTGACGGCTCCGAGGACCAGGTGGCGCTCCGCGCCTCCGGGCTGTTCGGCCGGCGTCTGGTCCACGCCCCGCTCGCCGACGCGCCGACCGCGCCCGAGTGGCGTCCGGCCGGGACGACGCTGGTCACCGGTGGTACGGGCGCCCTGGGTGCGCACGTGGCCCGCTGGCTGGCGGAGAACGGCGCCGAGCACCTGATCCTGACCAGCCGTCGCGGGGCCGAGGCGCCCGGCGCGGACGGGCTGCGCGAGGAACTGGCCGCGCTGGGCGCCGAGGTCACGCTCGCCGCCTGTGACGTCAGCGACCGCGACGCCCTCGCCGCCCTCCTGGCCTCCGTCCCCGCCGACCGGCCGCTGACCGCCGTCGTACACACCGCCGGCGTCCTCGACGACGGCGTCATCGACGGGCTGACCCCCGAGCGGTTCGCGACCGTGCTCGCCCCCAAGGCGGACGCGGCGCTCACCCTCCACGAGCTGACCCGCGACCTCGGTCTGTCCGCGTTCGTGCTCTTCTCCGGAGTCGCCGGCACCCTCGGCGACGCCGGACAGGGCAACTACGCGGCCGCCAACTCCTACCTGGACGCCCTCGCCGAGCAGCGGCACGCCGACGGCCTGCCCGCCACCTCGGTGGCCTGGGGCCGGTGGGGTGACAGCGGACTGGCCGCGGGCGGCGCCATCGGAGAGCGGCTCGACCGCGGCGGCGTGCCCGCCATGGCGCCGCGCGCCGCGATCCGGGCGCTCCAGCAGGCCCTCGACCACGCCGAGCCGGCCGTCGCCGTCGCCGACATCCAGTGGGAGCGGTTCACGCCGGGCTACACCGCGGTGCGGCCCAGCCCGTTCCTCGCGGACCTGCCCGAGGTGCGGCGGCTCGCGCAGGCCGCGTCGGCCGCCGGTGAAGCGGGCGGCCCGGCCGGGGAGGGTTCCCCGGCCGAGGCGCTGCGCCGACGGCTGTCGGTGATGGCGCAGGCCGAACAGGCCCTGGCCGTACTGGAACTGGTCCGCTCCCACGCGGCGACCGCGCTCGGGCACCCCACCACCGACGAGGTCGGCGCGGGCCGCGCGTTCAAGGAGCTCGGCTTCGACTCCCTGATCGCGCTGGAGCTCCGCAACCGCCTGAACGCGGCCACCGGGCTGAAGCTCCCGGCGACGCTGGTCTTCGACCACCCGACCCCCGCGGTCCTGGCCGAGTTCCTGCGCGCCGAGATCGTCCAGGACGGCAGCACCGCGGCCGCCCCCGGCATCGCGGAACTCGAAAAGCTCGAATCGGCGCTGTCCGTCCTCGATCCGGACGGGGAGACGCGGGCCGACATCGCCTCGCGCCTGCAGGCCCTCCTCGCGAAATGGGGTGAACCGCAAGCCCCTTCGAGCGGCGGGGCCGTGGCCGAGAAGCTCCAGGAAGCCACGACCGACGAGCTCTTCGACTTCATCGAGAACGAGCTCGGTATCTAGCAGCACAGCGGACAGCAGGCAGTAGCAGCGCAAGGGTTTGTGACGAACATGGGTGAGGTTCCAATGGCGGATCAGGTAGCGGATCAGGACAAGATCATCGGCTACTTGAAGCGGGTGACGGCCGATCTGCACCAGACACGGCAGCGCCTGCGCGAGGTCGAGGCCCAGGAGCCGGAGCCGATCGCCATCGTCGGCATGGCCTGCAGGTTCCCCGGCGGCATCCAGTCGCCGGAGGACCTGTGGGGCCTCGTCGCGGGAGGCCGGGACGCCATCACCGACTTCCCCACCGACCGCGGCTGGGACATCGAGTCCCTGTACGACGCGGACCCCGACCAGCGGGGCACCTCGTACACCCGCGAGGGTGGATTCCTCGACGGGGTCGGCGAGTTCGACGCCGCGTTCTTCGGGATCAGCCCGCGCGAGACCCTCGGCATGGACCCGCAGCAGCGACTGCTGCTCGAAACGTCCTGGGAGACCTTCGAGCGCGCCGGCATCGACCCGGCGACGCTGCGCGGCAGCAAGGCCGGCGTGTTCATCGGCACCAACGGCCAGGACTACCCCGACCTGCTCCGCGACGGCGTCCCCCAGGGCGTCGAGCAGTACCTCCTCACCGGGAACGCGGCCAGCGTCGTCTCCGGCCGCCTCTCCTACACCTTCGGCCTCGAAGGCCCCGCCGTCACCATCGACACCGCCTGCTCGTCCTCGCTCGTCGCCCTCCACCTCGCGGTGCAGGCGCTGCGGGGCGGCGAGTGCTCGCTGGCGCTCGCGGGCGGTGTCACGGTCATGTCCAGCCCGCGCGCCTTCGTGCAGTTCAGCCGGCAGCGCGGGCTCGCCCCCGACGGCCGGTGCAAGCCGTTCGCCGACGGCGCCGACGGCACCGGCTGGGGCGAGGGCGTCGGAATGCTCCTCGTCGAGAAGCTCTCCGACGCCCGCCGCCTCGGCCACCCCGTACTCGCCGTGGTCCGCGGCTCCGCGATCAACCAGGACGGCGCGAGCAACGGCCTGACGGCCCCCAACGGGCCGTCGCAGCAGCGCGTCATCCGCCAGGCGCTCACCAACGCCGGGCTCACCCCGGCGCAGGTCGACGTCATCGAGGCGCACGGCACCGGCACCACCCTCGGCGACCCCATCGAGGCCCAGGCCATCCTGGCCACCTACGGCCAGAACCGGCCCGAGGGCCGACCGCTGTGGCTGGGCTCCATCAAGTCCAACATCGGGCACACCCAGGCCGCTGCCGGTGTCGCGGGCATCATCAAGATGGTCGAGGCGATACGGCACGGCGTCCTGCCCGAGTCGCTCCACATCGACCAGCCGTCCAGCGCCGTCGACTGGAGTACCGGCGACGTCGAACTGCTCACCCGGGCCGTGCCGTGGCCCGAGACCGGCCAGCCGCGCCGCGCCGGCATCTCCTCCTTCGGCGTCAGCGGCACCAACGCCCACACCGTCATCGAGCAGGCCCCGCCCGCCGACGCACCCGGCGCGGACGCGAAGACCGACGGCACGGGCGCCACCGACAGCGCTGACGCCGCGGTGGACGCGGAAGGTGCCACCGGGCCCGTGCCGCTGCTGGTCTCCGGCCAGGGCGACGACGCCCTGCGCGCCCAGGCCGCCCGCCTCGCCGCCCACCTGCGGGCCCACCCCGCACTCGCGGCGGACCCCGCCGCCCTGACCGACCTCGGCTTCTCCCTCGCCACCAGCCGCTCCGCCCTCGACCGCCGGGCCGTCCTCTTCGCCGCCGACCGCGAGCAGCTGCTGGCCGACCTCGACGCGCTCGCCGCCGGCGAGCAGCCCGCGACCGCCGTCCTCGGCGCCGCCGGCGACGGCAACACCGCCTTCCTCTTCACCGGCCAGGGCAGCCAGCGCGCCGGCATGGGCCGCGAGCTGTACGCCACCCACCCCGGCTTCGCCCGCGCCCTCGACGCGGTCCGCGACGAACTCGACCGGCACCTCGAACGCCCCCTGTACGAGGTGCTGTTCGCCGCCGAAGACACCCCCGAGGCGGCGCTGCTCGACGCGACCGCCTACACCCAGGCCGCCCTGTTCGCCGTCGAGGTCGCCCTCTACCGCCAGCTCGAACAGTGGGGCGTCACCGCCGACTTCCTCATCGGGCACTCCATCGGCGAACTCGCCGCCGCCCACGTCTCCGGCGTCCTCACCCTCCCCGACGCGGCCGCCCTCGTGGCCGCCCGCGGCCGCCTCATGCAGGCCCTGCCCGCCGGCGGCTCGATGATCGCCGTCGAGGCCACCGAGGACGAGGTCACCCCGCTCCTCACCGACCGGGTGTCCATCGCCGCCGTCAACGGCCCCCGCTCCGTGGTCGTCTCCGGCCACGAGGACGCCGCCGAGGAGATCGCCGAGGCCCTGCGCGCCCGCGGCCGGCGCACCAAGCGGCTCACCGTCAGCCACGCCTTCCACTCGCCGCTCATGGACGGCATGCTCGACGCGTTCCGGGAAGCCGCCGAAGCCGTCTCCTACGCGCCGCCCGTCATCCCGATCGTCTCGAACCTCACCGGCGCCTCCGTCACCGCCGAGGAGATCTGCACCGCCGACTACTGGGTCCGCCACGTCCGCGAGGCCGTCCGCTTCCACGACGGGGTACGCGGCCTGGCCGCGCTCGGCGTCACCACCTTCGTCGAGGTCGGCCCCGGCGGAGTCCTCACCGCCCTCGCACAGGACTGCCTCACCGGCGAGAACGACCGGGACGACGCCGTCTTCGTCCCCGCCCTGCGCGCCGACCGCCCCGAACCGGCCGCGTTCGCCGCCGCCGTCGCCCAGGCCCACGCGCACGGCGTCCGGGCCGACTGGTCCGCCGTCTTCGCCGGGCGCGGTGCCACCCGCGTCGACCTGCCCACGTACGCCTTCCAGCGGGGCCACTACTGGCCCGAACAGCCCACCGCCTGGACCGGCGACGTCACCGCCGCCGGCATCGGCTCCGCCGACCACCCGCTCCTCGGCGCCGCCATCGCCCTGGCCGACGGCGACGGCTACCTCTTCACCGGCCGGCTCTCCCTGGCCACCCACCCCTGGCTCGCCGACCACACGGTCATGGACACCGTGCTGCTGCCCGGCACCGCCTTCGTGGAACTCGCCCTCCAGGCCGGCGAGCACACCGGCTGCGAACTCCTCGACGAGCTCACCCTCCAGGCCCCCCTCGCCCTGCCCCCGCACGGCGGCGTCCAGATCCAGCTCGCCGTCGGCGCCCCCGACACCGACGGACGGCGCTCGCTGACCCTGCACTCCCGGCCCGAGGACGCCGCCGACGACACCTGGGGCGAAGGCGCCTGGACCCGGCACGCCACCGGCTTCCTCACCCCCGCCGGCGCCCGCCCCGCGCCGCGCGCCGGCGCCGACCTCACGACCTGGCCGCCGCAGGACGCCACCGCCGTCCCCGTCGAGGGCCTCTACGAGCACCTCACCGCCTCCGGCTTCGCCTACGGACCCGTCTTCCAGGGCCTGACCGCCGCCTGGCAGCGCGCCGACGAGGTCTTCGCCGAGGTCCGCCTGCCCGAGCAGGCGCACGCCGAGGCCGCCCTTTTCGGCCTGCACCCCGCCCTGCTGGACGCCGCCCTGCACGCCGTCGGCATGGGCTCCCTGCTGGAGGACACCGAGCACGGCAGGCTGCCGTTCTCCTGGAGCGGCGTCAGCCTCCGCGCCGTCGGCGCCCGCGCCCTGCGCGTCCGCCTCGCGCCCGCCGGCCAGGACACCGTCTCCGTGGACCTCGCCGACGAGTCCGGCGCGCCCGTCGCCTCCGTCGACGCGCTGCTGCTGCGCCCCGTCACCCCCGACCAGGTACGGGCGGCCCGCACCGCCTTCCACGACTCGCTGTTCCGCGTCGAGTGGAGCCCGC
>NZ_JAPEPX010000005.1 GCF_026339935.1 Streptomyces sp. NBC_01551 | reverse complement strand
TCTTAGAACGTTCTTAAGCCGGGGGAAAGAAGGGGCTGAGGAAGCGGCGTTGTGGAGCCCTTCCACCCCAAGGGTTCTGGCTCCCCACTGTCCATGGCAGTCCAGGCAGATCCGGCTTGTGCTGCCTCCGGTGGCTCCCCGATTGGCTCCCCGAGCACCACCGCTGCCCCTCAGGGATCGGGGCGTTTCCACACTTCGGGGCCGCCGCCCTCCCAGGTGATCGGCCCGTCCTCGCTCAGGTCCACGTCTTCCAGGCCGGCGCGACGCAGGAACTCGGCAACGTCCCTCGGCGTGTGCGCACGCCCGAGGTCCACGTCCACGCCGAGCGCATGCACGGTGACCTTCCGGCCGCCCTTCGGGGACACCGGATGCACGATGATTTCCGTCTGGTCCGCCACGCCCCTAGCCTGCCGTGCCAGCGCCAGTCCAGCACGCCGAGCGCGCTGGCTGGCCGACGGCGCGTGCGGGGATTCACACCGAGACGGGGCCGGCACGGGCGACCGTGGCCGCTGGTGGAGCAGACGATCCACACACGGCTCCGGAGGCCCCGTGCGTCTCACGTGTTTCAGCAGCTCAGATCCCTAGCGCGGTCATACAGAGTCCCAGCGGTCCACGAATAGGCCGCGCGAGCTCACTTCTTCTTGCGCAACTTCCGCATCTTCGCTTCAGCTTCCTTCTTCTTTCGCTGCGTCACTCCGTAAGCGGTCCAGGCCCTGTTTCTAGCGGGTTGAAGTAAGGCCAACGAGGCGGTGGTTTCGGGAGCCAGCGTTTGGGCGGTGAGTTTGGGAGCCACTTGGTGTGATGGTGTGTGACATGCCGCTGTTGGCGTAATGGGGATGTTGGACTGTTTGGCCGTGTCGTCCGTGATCGCCCGCTACAGCAAGGTCGACCTTCTCTGCCTGGACGAGTTCGGGTATCTGAACCTGGACAAGAAGGGCGCCAAGCTGCTCTTCCAGATTTTCACCGAGCGTGAGGAATGCAAGGCAACCGCCGTGGCCACGAACTCCCCGTTTGCAGAGTGGGACAAGACCTTCGGTGACCCGCGACTCTGCGCCGCCATCGCCGACCGGATCACCTTCCGCTGCACCCTGATCCAGACCGGAACCGAGTCCTACCGCTACCAGGCAACCCAGAACGAGCGTCAGGCCCGCAAAGGCTGACTGGCCGCCCTGCCGATCGGGCAGTTCATGGAACAGCACCGAGACTTGGTGGAGGTCGTTGCGAAGCTCAAGCAGGTCATTTGCGTGAAGGGCTGAGGTCCAGCACCCATCAAATCGGAAGGCGCTTCTTCCCCTCGTGCCGCTTGTTAGCCGCATATACGTATGGCCGCACGTCCGAAACGGAAGCTTCATGCTTTGTGCAAAAATCTTGGATGTGCAATGGCATGACGTACCAGTTCGCTGTTGAATGTGGTTTCAGCTCGTGCGGCAGCGACGTCACGGCGCTGGGGAGCGGAAGGCTTGCTCTGGAGAAGTAGGCGCCCGGCACGTTCGGTAGATAGAGTCCGATGACCTCAAGACTGGTGGCGAGGCGGCCTCGATTCGTGGTGGCCACAAGCAGGTACTGTTCTCCACCATGCTTCATGGTATGGCATGAAATCTTGATTCTCGGGCCAGAACGGAAATAGCTCACGGATTGCCAGCTCAGCGTGAGAGCGCTCATACCGAGGGCGGCGTAGGAGACCCATTCCGGAGCAGAACTAGGCATACTCAGGACGGTACATCAGGCGGAACTTGCATGCGATCCGAGGCGCTGAATGGGTGTCTGTGGAAGGCGACGCCTGACAGGGGCCGGGCCCTTCCAGACCGCGCCTGTCAGGGACACGGACCAGCGGGGCCCGGGACCCACAAACTATCGGCTGGCAGCCATGATCTGCCGTGGACACTCCCACCCCGCACGGCTCATCGGCGAGCTCACCCGCTTGGGGTGGCTCCCGATCTCGCCGCCGATCATGGACATCCTGCGCAGTCCATCCCCTTCACAAGTGGAGTAATCCGGCTCCCGAAACCACCGCCCCGGTGGCTCTCATTCATTACGCCGAAAACACAGGCCCCCTGGTGCTTTGAACATTGCCCGCTCCCGGTGATCGCCTTGTTCCGGCAGCGGCGACCATCCTGCGTCGCCGCCCCGCACAGCGGCTGCGTCATCTCGCCCCCTCCATCGGCCCTCGCCAGCACCACGACGATGGCGCAGGCAGTGGAACATGAAGAGGGCGCACAGGGGGTCGACCGAAGCTCAGGGGCGCACGCCCGCCCGCAAGACGGGACGCCATGAGCTTGGGAATCACCGATCTTCGACGCCCGACAGCCACTCCGACCTGGGCAAACAGACGCTGTCCCGAGCCCGTTGGATTTTTCTGGGGACCACTGTTAGCCGCGATTTACCGCTCGAACTGGCACGCATCTGGCATGCCGCGCCTTGCGTTGTTGGTCTACCAAGAAGGTGTGCCCAGTGACCACCCAGAGACTTCGGCCAGACGCCCTCGCCAGAGTCGGTGGTTGATTGTGGTGCTGTGGCTACCGCCCAGGATGCTCACATCTCGCAGGTGCACGAAACGAGGCGGCGACTTAAGCACGTGAAGCTCACCCGCATCGACTAGCTCCTGCCGGACGTCGTCTACGGACTGCGGAAACTTGGCCAAGACGTCAACGCCGGCACCTTGGGTGCTCTCTTGCAGGAGCTTGACCCACTCAGACTTCCAGACGTCGTAGCTGATCAGCTCGCCGTAGATGACCGCGCCCGACACTGTCAGGGTGACGGGTATGTGATTCCTTTCGTCGAGCTCCAGCAGGGGGACGAGTAGGCCCAGGTACATGTCCAAGACAGGCTCGGTGACCTCAGGTCTGTAGTTCTCCGGCAGCGCCTTTACTTCGTCCATGTGCAGACCTCTCCGTTGAGGTAGCAGTGCCAGTGCATCCAGATGCCTCTGGCGCGTGAGGCCCAGTCAGGCTATCGAACTAGTCTGAAAAGTTGCACTGTTTGGCCGGATTGCGGCACCTGAAATGCGGCGCTAGCCACATACCCGCCCAACTCCCATCCCGTCTGCCGTCGGCCCACACGCATGTGGAGCGGGCGCGGTGCCGGGCGTCCAGGTGGAGCGCCCAACTGGACGAACGACCTGGACGCCCGGTGCCGTGTCTGCTGGGCTTGTCCTGGGCCGATGGCGGACGGGATGGGAGTTCCCCGCATCAGCCCCGCTCGGCCAGCACCCGCCAACGGCGCCCCCGCCATCCTGGAGCCGGAGGCCCCCGCCGGAGGCATGTCGGTGACAGATGGAACCGGCGGCCGGTAGGGGGACTGCCTCATGCCTTTTGGCCTATCCCGGTGTAGGGGCGGGCGTCGGCGCAGCGGGGGCGGAGCGGGCCGAAGGCAGGAGCGTCGCCCCGAGCGGAGCCGGGAAGCCCGCCCGGCGGAGCGGAGCGCAGCCGGGTGCTTGATCCAGCAGGGAAACTCTCACCAATGCAAACCGCGAGGGCTTCAAGACCGATCGCTAGGCGCCACTCGCCCCGCCCTCACCTGGGGCCTTTGGCTCCGTCGCCTGCCCTCGGTCCCCCTGCTGGCCAGAGGTTGGCCACGATCATGATCGTTTGACATGTTCATCACCCGCCCTGGGTACTCTCGGAGGTGCCCACCCTTGCGATGTCCTCACGTCAGACCAGGAGAGATGAGCATGGCTGAGCCCTCCGTGATTCCCCCCGACTACGCTGGGCACCACCAGCCGACGAATGGGGAGAGTGCTCTGAGGATGGGACCGAAGTCGACGAGGGTCTACCAAACGATCCGGTCTTGGATCGAGTCGGGCAAGTACGGGCCCGGCGAGAAGCTTCCCTCCGAGCGGACCATGAGCGCTGAGCTGGAGATCGGCCGTACCGCCCTCCGCCAGGTACTCGCACGACTGGCGAGCGAGCGGCTCATCAGGGCGTACGACCGCAGTTCGTACCGAGTCGTGGGTGGCGAGACCGTCCCCACGCCAGCAGAGCTGGAGCCATGGACGATCCACGGCAGCAGGACCGTCTATGAGAACCGGTGGGTGAACCTCGACCTCGTCGACGTCGAGCCGCCCGGGGTCGAGCGGTTCGAGCACCACGTGGTACGCCTCCACCATGTGGCGATCACCGCCGTGATCGACGAGCAGCAGCGCGTCCTGATGCTCTGGCGATACCGCTTCGTCCCGCAGCAGTGGGGTTGGGAACTTCCCGGCGGGATCGTGGACGAAGGCGAGGACGCGGCGACCACGGCGGCGCGGGAGACCGAGGAAGAGACCGGCTGGCGCCCGACGAACGTCGAGCACGTCGTGACGTACCAGCCCATGATCGGCATGGTCGACTCGCCCCACGAGATCTTCGTGGCACGTGGTGCGGTGAAGGTGGGCGAACCCACGGACATTGAGGAGGCCGGGACGATCGCCTGGGTACCCCTGGCGGACATCCCCGCACTCATGGCCGAAGGGAAACTCATGGGGTCAGGAACCCTGGTCGCCCTCCTTCACGTCCTCGCGTCGCGGGCTACAGCCGCCCCGTAAGCAGTTCCACACGCCGGCGATGCCGCACGGACCCCGTGCGGTTCGCCAGCAGGCGTGCCTGTTGAAGGTTCGAGCGGGCTTCGTCGAACTCGCCGCGGGCAAGGTGCGCCTGCGTCAGGTCGCTGTGCAGACCTGCCTTGGCACGGACGAACGTGGGGTCCGTCGTCTGGAGCGATACATAGAGGTCGTCCATGGCCGAGCTGTCGCCCAGGAGTGCCAGTACGTTTCCCCGCCAGCGCGCCAGGTGGTCAGCATTCAGGAAGATGCTCAGCATGTCCGGGTCGCGGGCATCCGCACCTTCCGGCAGTGAGGCTGCCGCCCGGTCGAGCGCATCCCTGGAATCGTCGTGCATACCGGCAGCGGCGCACAGCTCGGCTTCGGCCGCGCTCAACCATGCGCGAAGGCGGGGTGACTGCCGCTCCGGGTGCGTACGCTGCGCGTCGCGAATCAGCTCCACCGCCAGCTCGGGTCGGCCAGCATCACCCAGGACGTATGCCTGCTCGCCCATGGCGTGAGCCAAGTACTGGGGTGCGTCCGCATCCTGCGCGGCTCGTTTCGCCAGCTCGTAGTGCCGCCAGGCGCGTTCCACGGAACCGGCGTCCAGCGCCTGCCAAGCCGCCAATGTCGCTGCCCCAGCCAATGCCGTCGCGATGGGGCGACGCGTTCCTGGCAGGACGGCGAAGGTGAGCGCGTCCTCCATCCTCGCCAGATGTCCGCCCATCTGGTCCACCAGGCCGGATGCACCCATCTGCCGGTCCATGGTCCGTAGTAGCTCGGTCTGGTCCATGAAGGTGCTCACCATGGAGTCGCTGACGCTCCGCGCCGAGTCGATCCGACTCAACAGGTCCTCGTAGCCGTCAGCTTGCTGGGGGACCGCGTGTGCACGCTCCCCGCCCAACTCGGCGTCTGTAACCCCGAGGAGTGGCCGGAGGATCACGGCGTATCGCTCCGTGATGGCCCGCCGGCCGTTCTCCCACTCGGACACGTAGGTTTTCAGGCTCGCGCTGGACGCGACGTTCAGCATGTGCTGCCGCGCGTAGCGCTCTATCTCGAAGATCAGTCGCTCCTGCGACCATCCCCGCGCCGTACGAACATCTCGTAATCCCTTGCCCACGTGCATCGCCTCCGATGGCCGTGCCACCTGCCAGGGCTTAACCGAATCGCCGCAGGTGGGAGCGGGTTAACACCCTTGAGGTTAACCCCTGTTGGCTACCGAGACACCCCGTCTGGGCCGTTTCCTGAAGTCACACCGGAGGAACGCCAGCAGGCCCGAACGAACCAAGGGCTTGCATCTGGTGCGCACCAGATGCCATGCTTCTGGTGCGCACCAGATGGCTCGCAAGGGCCCAACTCCGATGTGCACGCAGTACCTCTAGGCGTCCGGCGTGTCCCGTTCTTATGGGAGCCCTTCCGGGTTACCGCGCTCGTCGGAGAGCCGTCGTTGTTTGAGAACTCCACAGAGCGATCCACCGCATCACTACGACCGTGACCACACCGGCCGAGGCGAGTGGAGACCAGCCGATCGAGAACGGGCCCGCTTCACACCCGGGCCCCACACCCCCAATGGGGGGACACGCCATCGGCTCTAAAGAACCACCCGGCCAAGATTTGGCCGCACGACCTCCAGAGACAGGGACCGCCTCTGGAGCGAGCGGCGCCGGGTGAGCAGTCCCACCCCCGTCTAGACCGACGTTGAGGAGTGCTTGTGAACCGCTTAAAACCCTTGGCCGCCGCCGTGCTGGACCGGCGCGGCGGTGTTGCCTTTCGAGTCACCTGACCTGCCGCACACGGTGCGGCCCGGTTGCCTCCCTCGTCCGTCCGGCGCCTTGCGGCGCTGTACGGGCGGGGCTGAGGGGAGCCGGAGTGTGTCCGGCCCCGGAAGGGGTTCGAGATGGACAAGAAGCTCGTCGCGGCGCTCCAGCGTGACAACGAGCTGGAGGACGCCGGCATGCACGGCGACGACCGCACCACCTGCTGGACCCACCAGAGCTGGGCCGAGGACTGCGAGAGCGACCCGGCCCACATCCGGCCGAGCGTGGCCCACTACCCGCGCCCGGCCTGACCTTCCCCTCAATGAAGTGCGGCCCCGGTGTTAGAGCACCGGGGCCGCTTCGAGCCGTCCACCTGCTAGGGAGAACACGACTCATGAAGCACATCGCTGCACTTCAGGACCTCGTTACGCCGTGGTCCGACGACCTGGAGCCGACGGACGCGGAGCTGGATGCGATCGAGGCCGAGATGCCGCTGATCCTGGCGGAGGTCGAGTTGCTCGACGCGCTGATCGTCCTGCTGGACCGGCCGGCGTCGGAGTTCGACGGGCGCCGGATCCGCCGGGCGCACCGGCGGGTGCTGGCGGCCCGTCGGGCGGCGGCGAACAAGACGGGCACCATTCCGCCGGCGGTGGCGTGATGACGTACGCCTACATGCACCTGCGGCGCGGCCGGTGGAGCGTGTTCGTTGCGCTCCTCGGTGAGCCGGACTGGCCCAGCCTCTCCTTCACCGGTACGACCGCCCCGACGGTCGAGGAGCGTTCACGGGCGCTCACCTCGCTCGGCTACGCGGCCCCGGACGGAATCGGGTGGTCCTGGACCGAGGACCGTGAGCGACCCGCCGACCCGACGTCCGCGGTCGTTCTCATCGCCAAGATGCCGGTCCGCCTGATCGCGGGGGGTGCGTCGTGAGCGATGCTCATCTGCGCTCATCGGAACGCGCGTTGTCGTTCGGGACCTGGCTGATCGTGAGCGGGGCGATGCTCTACTCCATCCTCACGGTCACGCCGCTGATGGCCGCCCACACCCCGGACGAGTGGGATTGGACGGCTCCGATTCTGCCGCTCGTTGTGGATGCGGCGGTGCTCATCGTGGTCCGTCTTGACTCGGTCCTGGCTCGTCTGGGCGGGCAGGGCGGGCCGTGGCCGGTGGCGCTGCGCTGGATGACCGGCGCCATGACGCTCCTGCTGAACATCGGGGCATCCGCCCTGGCAGGAGACGCGGTTGGGGTCGCGGTCCACGCGGTCGCACCCCTGCTGCTGATCGTCACCGCGGAGGCCGGCCTGGCTTACCGGCGTGCCCTGACCGTCGCTGTCCTCGCTGCCGAGGAACGCAAGCAGGCCCTGCGGGATGCGGCAGTGCGAGCGGCTGCGGAGCGGGAGGAGAACCAGCTGCGGGCGGAGCGTGAACGCCGTGAGCACGACGCGAACCTGGCGCGTGAGCAGCGTGAGCACGAGGCGAAGCTGGCCCGGGAAGAGGCTGAACGCCAGGACCGGATCCGCCGCGAGGAGGCCGAACGGGCCGAGGCTGCGCGGCGGGCGGAGCAGGCGGCTCGGGACGAGCGTGAGCGCCGTGAGCGCGAGCGTGAGCAAGCCGAGGTCGCCCGTGAGCATGCCACCCGGCAGGCCGCCGCCCAGCGTGCGGCCGAGGATCGCCGCCGGGCCGAACAGGCACGGCAGGCGGCGGCGGAGCGGGCGGAGCGTGAGCGCGCCGAGCTGCTGTCCGCGGGCCCGGCCATGAAGAAGCTCGGCGAGGAGCGGGCCCGGCAGGTCGTGCAAGCCGCGTACGCGGCCGGTCTCCCGCAGCGGCAGGCCGTCGAACTCACCGGCTGGTCCACGGGCTGGATCGCCAACCGCTACCAGGAGCTGCGCGACCTCACCGCACCCACCCCGCGCCCGGCCCTCGAAGGAGCCACCCCGTGAAGCTCTCCCCGTACACCGCCCCGGCTGAGCCGGACAACCTGCTGATCCGTTTCCACAACCAGGTCGGCGCCGCCGTCGACGTGATCGGCACCCCGGTCTACCACGGCTCGGGATGGCGCTGCCACGGCTGCGGCGACCGCTCCGACATGCTCGACAGCGTCCTGTTCACCCGCCGCAAGGCCAACGACCACGCCACCGCCTGCCGGGCCTCGCTCCACCGCCTGCGCTGATGGCCACCCTGCCGATCTACCGGTGGCGCCTCGCCCCCGACGGCCTGGCCACCCGCCGACAGCTCCGCTCCCTGGGGCTCCGCCCCGGTGGTCAGGACGTCGTCGCCCAACTGGAGCGCCCCCGCCGCCGGCGGGGCCCGTTGGTCGCCTACCTGTACCGGATCGACCTCGCTGTGCCGGTGCGGCCCATGACGCAGGGCCGGTGGGCGGCCCTTGCCAAGGCGGATGCCGCCCGGCGCCGGTGCCCGGTGTGCCGGGATCACCTCCCGTACGTGATCCCCACATCTCGCGGCATGTGCAACGCCTGCCACGACTTCCCCGAACCTGCACGGCCCAAGTACTGGAAGGAGGAACCGCAATGCCCGGAATCGACTGGGACGAGGAGTTCACCCGCATGAACCCCACGGCCCCGGAGAAGCCCAGCACGTCGTCCAAGTTCTCCGTCAAGATCGGCGGGGTCCGCCGCAATACAGCCGCGCTCGCCGTGTGCGGCACGATCGCCGTCCTCGCGGTGTGCGGCACGGTCGTGGCCGTGACCAGCATGCAGGGGGAGCAGGCCGCCCAGGACCGTGCGCGGGCCCAGGAGAAGGCCGCGAACGCGCTGGTCGAGGTTGAGGCCGACAAGCAGCGGGCGCAGACCGAGGAAGCCGCGGCCAAGACCCTGTACGAGCGGGAGATGACCGTCTACCGGGAGTGCATGAAGATCCGGGCGGCGGCGGTGGCCAAGGCGGCCTCGTACGACGTCGCGAAGATCCCCGCGTGCGCCACCCCGACCCTGGGCGGTGCGGCCCCCAAGACGCAGGAGCCCGCCGGGGCCGGCGACTCCATCACCTCCAGCCCCTGGCTGTGGGTGGCGCTCGTCGGCGGCGGCGGACTCATCGCCTACAAGAAGCTCTCCGCACCCTCCGGTTCCAGTGCGGTAAGCCCCGTGAACAACAAGGGATTCACCTTCGAGAAGGGTGCGTGAGATGACGCTCCAGTTCTTCGCTCTGGCCCTGTTCTGCTGGGCGCTGTTCTTCACCTTCAAGAAGACGAAGGGAAAGCAGATGGTGATCTGCGTGATGCTGATCGTCTCCGGGATCTTCCTGCCGTACACGCCGTTCAGTACCGAGATCCGCAGCACCCTCGAATCGGTCTTCAACACGGCGAACACCACGGTCAGCAACATCGGAACGTCACGCTGAGCAAGCATCCGCTTCGGTTACCGGTTACCGGTTACAGCCCGTGGACGCCCTCCCACCCCGTGCTGAGCGGCCCGAACCGCCGTCCACGGGGCCTGTAACCGGTAACCGGTAACACCCCACAACTGCACAGTGTCATGGAAGGAGGCTCGTGGAACTCCTCATTCTCCTCGCCATCACCTACCTCGTCGGCGTCGACAACACACACGGCAAATACGAGGAGGCGGGAATCAAGAAGCCCCCGCCGAAACCGAAAGTCAAATGGGAGCCGACCAGGGCGCCGGATACCTTCCGAAACGCCCCCTACAACGCGGCAGCGAAAACTCATTACGGGCTGCTCGCGGGTGCTAATTGGGCCGGTGGTCTGCGTGACGGGTGGCGCTCCGCCTACCTGAAGAAACCGGGCAATGCACCTTCCGGTTCGCCTTCCGGTACGGCCCCCACGGGGCCCTCCACGCCTGCGTCGGGGGCCACCGCCCCACCGAAGCCCACCACGCCCCCGAAGGCGTCCGCACCGCCGCCGAAGCCGACGACTCCGCCGGCCGGTCCGCCTCCACCGTCTGCCGCCGCGCCTCCCACGCCTGCGCCTGGCCCGACGGTCCCGCCGCCCGGGACCGTTCCCCCGCCGCCGACCGTCACGCTCCCCGAGCAGATCAGGAAGGACCCCGCGATGCAGCCCAACCCGCCCGTTCCGCATACCGCGACCGTCGACGACAAGGGCATCCACGTCACCACGGCCGCCGGGAAGACCCGCACCTACAGCGGCGGTGAGGTCATCAACCTCACGCAGGTCATCGACCTCGCCGAAGGCGCCGCCACGCTGTGCCAGACCAGCTCGGATGCCTGCCTGGAGCTCGTGGACGAGTCCGCGCAGCTGGCCGCGGACTGCGACGTGCTGATCGCCGAGATCACGGAGAAGGGCGTCGGCGAGAACCTCATCGGCAAGTGCGAGCACCTCAAGGAACAGCTCGACCTCCAGGCCGCCGCCGCCCAGAAGCTCCACGACCAGATCCAGGGCGGCGAGGAGGCGTGCCGGACCGCGTCCGCGAACGCCGAGGTCCGGCACGGCCAGATCTTCCGGGCCGTGGCCGACTCCCCGCTGACCCGCCCCGCCGAACGCGACTTCTACAACGCCCGATAGCAGAGGAGAGGCTCGTATGTCTGTCACCGAATCCCTCGCGGACGCCGCGACCTACGCGGCCCTGCGTACCAAGCTCGCCTGGCTCACCCACCAGGTCCACGTCCACGCCGAGACCGTCACCACCCTCGCCACCACCGTGGACGAGACCGCGGAACAGATGCAGGACGCCTCCGAGACGATGAAGGCGCTGGCCGTCGACGCGGCCACCACCGCCGAGTTCGCGGACGCGGCCCTGACCATGACCGGCGCCAAGGAAGCCGCGGGCGCCTACACGGCCGCGGCCGACAGCGCGGCGGCGGCCGCCGACGACGCGAGGACGGCCGTCGAGAGCGACCACGGGGGCATCGCCGACGCCGTGGACTCCTCGCCGGTCGAGATGGCCGAAGCCGTCTTCTACGCCCAGCAGTAGGGAGCCGGACCATGGGGCCGACCCGAGCACAGTTCATCCAGTACGCGCCCGCCGCTCTCGCGGTGGCATCTGTCGCCGTCGGCCCCTGGTCCGCTCTCGCCGCCGCGGCGGCCGGAGCGGGGGCGTGGGCCGTCAATGCCTCCGCCCCCGCCCTGCGCTCCCTCATCGCCTGTGGGATCACGGCCACCGGGTGTGGCATCGCCGCTCACCAGGTCCTCGCGTCCGGTATGGACCCGCTGTTCGCCCTCGGGCTCGCCGTCCCGGCCGGGGCGGCCGTCCTGGCCCACCGGCGAAACACCGCCGGCGAGCACCCGGCGCTGCCTGCCACGACTGCGGCTGCGGGTCAGTCCTCGCAGGCGCAGCTGATCAGTGCCTGGTGGGCGGAGTTCATCTCCGGCCCGACCCAGACCGAGGGCCGCAAGCTGATCCAGGCCGGGGCTGGCCTTGAGCACCTCGCCCTCGACGCCGGGACCGATCATGTGTCGTTCACCGGGATCATCACGCTGCCCCAGGGCCAGCAGGTGAAGGTGAAGGCGGCCGACATCGCGGCTGTCTACCAGATCCCCGTCTCCCAGGTGGAGCTGGGCGACCCCAAGCACTACGCGCCGAACGCGCTGCCCGTCACCGTCCACCTCATGAAGTCGTCGGCAGCGCCGCAGATCTCGGCTGGCGACGCGCCCACGACTCCCGAGGAGCTGTGGGCCGCGTACGTCGCCGTGCCGGAAGGAGCGATGCCCGGCACCACCCTGGCCCTCACCCGCTACGACGGGCCCCTGGACTGGGAGGGGATCGCCACCCGCGACCGGAAGGCGATTGGGACCGTCAACCTCCAGGACCTCGCGGGGAACCTGCACCTGGAGACGATCCAGGTCGCTCTCGCCCCGACTGACAAGCCCTCGCAGATGGGGGTGCGCGTGATGAAGGAGCACGCGCTGATGCACGGCACGATGCTCTCCACGGTCGTGGACGAGCTGGCCATGGACTCGCGCGGATACGTCCGCCTGGGCACCTACATCGACGCACGGGCCGCCCTGGTCCCCCTGGCTCAGCCCGGGTCCGGCGCCCGGCACCTGTACCTGGTGGGCGGGTCCCGCTCCGGGAAGTCCGGGGTGCTGGAACAGATCCTGCTCTCCGCCCACAAGTCGCGTATCGCGGTGATCCTGTCCTCGCCGCAGGCCGGAACCATCGCCGGAGCACCCCTGACCGCGCACTGCGGGGACGGGCTGGACGAGGCAATGGGCGCCCTGCGCCTGGCCTACGCACTGATGCTCGACCGCGAAGCCCGCTACCGCTCCCCGGCCTTCCCCTTCACCGACCCACTGACCCTGATCGTCATCGACGAAGCACACATGCTGCTCGCGGCCTCCTCCCAGTACCACGCGGAAGCCAAAGCGATCGTCGAGCAGCTCACCCGCCGGTCCCTCAAGCGCGGGATCGGCGTCGTCCTGGCCACCCAGACCCCGCTGGCCGAAGACCTCGGCAACTCCTCGATCATCCGCTCCCAGCTGCTGATCGGCGGCGGCGCGGTCTTCCTGCGCTGCGCCAAGGGCCAGGGCTCCCTGGTCGGGGCGAACGCGGTCCAGGGCGCGGAGGGCATCGACCTGTCGATGATCCCCGATTCGTGGCCAGGCCAGTACGCCAAGGTCGCCGACCGGGACATGAGCGGCCTGAACACTGAAGCCGCCGCCAAGCCCGAGGACGGCACCTTCGGCCTCGGCTACCTCCTCACCCCCGGATCCCAGGCCGTCCAGTTCCGCTCCCTGCACCTGGACGTGCCGCCTGCCTCCCTCGCTGACGGCCTGCCGCCGGTCGCCGTCGAGGACTGCGAGGCCTGGCGCCTGCGGGAGGCGATCGCGCAGACCCCGGTGGTCGACCAGCGCGGCAAGAACCTGGTCGGCAGCCTCGCCGACCTCCTCGCCAAGGCACAGCAGAGCCCGCCCGTCCCGCACCAGCGGGCCCAGACGGACCCCGCCGGCCCCGCAGGCGTGGACGGACAGGAGCTGATCAAGCCGCGAATCCTCGAACTCCTGCAACAGGAATCCATCCCCATGACTGCCGAGACGATCGCCCGAAAGCTGGGCACGTCCGCAAAGAACATCAGGCCTCGCCTGTCCGAGCTGAAGAAGCGAAACGAGATCACCAACGAGAGCGGCCTGTGGAGGGCAGCATGACCACCCGCACCGACACCCACTTCGCCCCCGTCGACCAGGACCTGTACGCGAAGGCGTTCCAGCTCCTCGACCCCACCCCGGAACCCGTCGCCCCCGCGGTCCCCGCCGCGCCCGCGCCGGGCCCCGCCGTCCTCGCCGCCCCGCCCGTGCACCGGCCCGGCGTTGTCGAGAGGACGCTGACCGACGCCTTGGCCTTCCTCGACACCCACGGCTGGGCCAAGCACCGGCTCATCCACCCCGAGGGCGCCCGCTGCTCCATCGGCGCACTGCGCGCAGCGGCCGGCGCCCGCAACGCCGCCTACCGGGACGCCGGGAACCTCCTCCTGGACGAGGCCCGCCACCAGCACGGCAAGCAGTGGGAGTCGATCCCCTCCTGGAACGACTCCCACACCGGAGCACAGGTCCGCAGCGTGTGGGAGGCCGCCATCCAGCGCGCACACCACTCAAACATCTGAGGCTGGAGCCGCCCGTGTCGTTCTCGTTCACCGACCCCAAACCGGACAACAACCGCTCCTTCTCCTTCACCGAACCGGCGGAACTGAAAGAGAAGCTCCAGACGATCACCGATCTGGCCCACGAAATCCTCCGCCTCACCGCCGAGGTACGCGCGCAGATCAGCTCCTAAGCTCCCCGCCCCGCAGACACAACGAGGGCGGCCCCGTCTCGCCAGAGTCCGGGGCCGCCCTCTTCTGCCGATTGAGTCCATCACCGCCACCGGGATGTCCGGTGGGCGGCAGCCGCACCTTCACTCAGCACTGAGGAGAACCCCTTGAAGACCAGCACGATGCCGTGGTTCGAGAGCCTCACCGACAGCGTCTACGCCCTCGGGGCCGCCGCCCGCGAGGCTCAGCACGCCCACCAGGGCGCCGTCCTAAACCTCGCCCAGAGCGACCTGGACCGGCTGCGACTGGTCGAGGGCGGGATCCAGCTCCCCCACTGGAGCGTGGACATGCCCTACCAGCCGCACGTGCACACCATCGCCCTCATCAACGGCCACCACCGCAACCACGCCGACATGCTGTACCTGCTCCACCACCAGAGCGCACAGGCCTACGCCTACGGCACCACGTGGGCCATCCGCCAGGTCCTCGCCGGCAACCAGCCGCCGCTGGTAGAGCTGACCCGCACCCCCCAGGGCTTCTACACCGTCCCCGGCGAGGCCTACCCCAGCACGGAGGCCTTCGAGGGCCTGAAGGGGTGGAGCGGCAGGCCCGACTTCGACCGGGCCCTCGCCGAGATGGAACGTCGCGAAGCAGCCGCCGAGTACGCGTCCGGCCCTGACACCTACGACGAGCCTTTCGGCGACGACGGCGAGTACATCGCAGACCACGAGGCGTCTGCGATGCACGACGCCTCGATCGTGGCCGAGGGCCTGCCCGATGCCATGTACGCGTACGGCCAGCAGGCCGAACGCGCCCTGCGCTTCGCCCTTCTGGAGCCGCGCCGACAGAACTCCCGCTCCTAGACGCGCCGAGGGCGGCCCCCTCTCACGCCAATGAACCGGGGCCGCCCTCGTCAACCAGCACATCCAACTGAACTGGAGGACACCAGCATGACCCACACCGCCGACATTCGGCGAGACCGCGAGCGTCCCGCCTTACTGGATCTGTTTTGCTGCGCCGGCGGGGCGGCGATGGGCTATCACCGGGCCGGGTTCGCGGTCGAGGGCGTCGATATCGCCCCCCGCCCCCGCTACCCGTTCCCGTTCCGGCAGGGCGACGCCCTGACCGTCCTCGCCGCCCTGATCGAGTCGGGGGAGATCGCCGCGTACTCGGCGATCCACGCCTCCCCGCCCTGCCAGCACGGATGCGCCCTGACCGTCGGCACCAACCAGGCCATGGGCTGGGGCGGCACCCACAAGGACCTCGTCGCCCCCACCCGCGAACTCCTGGACGCCTCCGGTCTGCCGTACGTGATCGAGCAGCCCAACGGAAAGGCCGACGTCCGCAAGGACATCACCCTGTGCGGGGAGATGTTCGGCCTGGGCGTGCTGAGGCACCGCAACTTCGAACTCGGCGGCTGGAGCACCGCAAAGCCCGAGCACCTGAAGCACCGGGGACGGGTGCGCAGCTGGCGGCACGGCAAGTACCACGACGGCCCGTACGTCGCCGCCTACGGCAAGGGCGGCGGCAAGGCGTCGGTCCCCGAGATGCAGCAGGCCATGGGCATCGACTGGACCGACGTGCACGAGGAGCTGACCGAGGCGATCCCCCCGGCCTACAGCGAGTGGATCGGCACCCGGTTCCTCACCCGCGCCCTTCTGGAGGTGGCGGCGTGAGCGACCTGCCCAGCATCGACCTTCCCGGCCTGGACCTGCTCGCCCACGCCATGGCGGCGACCGAACGTGGCTGGCACGTCTTCCCGGTCCGCCCCCGCGACAAGCGACCCGCCGGCCACGCACAGGCCCGCTGCCCCGGCACCGGCCGGTGCGTGAACGGTCACCGCACGCCGGAACAGCGCGCGACCACCGATCCCGACCTGATCGCAGCCGCGTGGACCCATGCTCCGTACAACATCGGGATCGCGACGGGCCCGTCCGGGCTGCTCGTCGTCGACCTCGACATGCTCAAGCCGACAGACGAAGAGGGTACGCCTGACGGCGTAACCACCTTCGAGGCGCTCTGCGAGCGCTCCGGACAGGCCGTCCCCACCACCTACCGCGTCCGGACCGCGCGCGGCGGGCAGCACCTGTACTTCACCCAGCCCGCCGGGGCCCGGCTCGGCACCACCGCCGGACGTCTCGGCAAGCACATCGACACCCGCGGCTGGGGCGGATACGTCGTCGCCCCCGGCAGCAGCACCCCGGACGGCGCCTACACGGTCCTGGACAACATCAGCCCCATCCCACTGCCCGAATGGCTCGCCGACGCGCTGACAGCCAGGCGCAAGCCCGTCAGGGACGCACCGATGCCCCAGACAGTGAAGGGATCCCGGTACGCGAAAGCGGCCCTGGACAACGAAGTACGCAACGTCGCCCATGCCGGAGACGGAACCCGCAACGACACGCTGCTCAGGGCCGCGAGGGCTCTGGGGCGGTTCGTCGCGTCGGGCGACCTGACCCGCGTGGAGGTTGAGCAGGCTCTTAGTAGCGCGGTGGCGGGCAACGCCACCGAGTCGGAGCGCTACTACGACGACGTCATCGCCCGGGGTCTGGACTGGTCGATCGCCAACAACCCCGCTGGCAGCCGGAGGGCGGCATGAACGCCCGCCTCCCCGTTGCCTCTAAGAGCCCTCTCGAACACCCCGCTGCCGAGGACGCCGAGCAGCCGTCGCGGCAGGCCAAGCTGGGCGCCCCGGAGGGCGTCGCCGAAGGCGTCCCTTCAGTACTTCGCCCTGACGCGCACGCCGGCGACGGGCGCCGGCCCGTCGCCTGGCTCCACATCACCGCCCCCGGACGCGGCACCACGCCGTCCGTCCGGTCCTGGTGCGCGTGCGGCAGGGACCTGTTCGCCGCGGGACAGGCCCGAGCCCTCGCCCTGATCGCCGACCACGACCGGCATCGCACCCAGTGCCCCCTGCTCGCTGAGGGAAAGGAAGCCGCATGAGTCCGCACGATCCTGAGCTGTGGGCCGGGTTCGACGAGATGACCCCGGAGGACATCACCGGTCCCGTGTGGGACGAGCCCGTACCCCTCAACCCGCGCGGACAGCTCCCCGTGTTTCCTGTGGACGCCCTGCCCGACTGGCTCGCCGCCATGACGGCCGGTGTCGCGGAGGAGACGCAGACGCCCGTCGACCTCGCAGGGTGTCTCGCTCTCGCCGTGATCGGCACCGCCGCCGGCGGACGCCTCACCGTGACCGTGCGCGGGCAGTGGAGCGAACCGGTCAACCTTTACACCGCCGTCGCCCTGCCGCCCGGCAACCGCAAGAGCGCCGTGTTCGGGCTCATGACCAAGCCCCTGCTCGCCGCCGAGAAAGCCCTCAGCGAACTCACCGCGCCCCAGCGGACCGAGGCGGCCGCTTCCGCGCGCATCGCGAAGGCTGCCGCCGAGAAGGCCGAGAAGCTGGCGGCCAATGCCGAAGACGACAAGCTGGCTGGCCTGACCGCCCAGGCCGTCGCGCTCTCCGAGGCCGCCGAGCGGGCTGTCGTCCCGGCCGAGCCGCAGCTCGTCGCCGACGACATCACCGCCGAAAGCCTGACCACCCTCCTCGCCCAGCAGGACGGGCGGATCTCGATCCTTTCCCCGGAGGGCGAGATCTTCGAGATCATCGCCGGACGCTACTCCGGTGTCCCGAACATGGGGATCTTCCTCAAGGGCCACGCTGGCGACATGGCCCGCGTCAACCGGCAGGCCAGAGACCCCCAGTACATCGAGAACCCCGCCATCACCATGGGCCTTGCCATCCAGCCGGAGGTCCTCGACGCCATCGGGCAGATCAAGGGCGCCGACGGACGCGGCCTGCTCGCCCGGTTCCTCTACTCCAAGCCCGAATCCCTCGTCGGCTACCGGAATCTCACCCCTGAACTCCTCAGCCCCGGAACAGCCGAAACCTACGCCCGCAAGCTCGGGCACCTGGCCCTGACCCTCGCGGCCTGGACCGAGACCGCCGCGCTCACCCTCACCCCCGAGGCGGACGCCGTCCTGCTCGCCTACCAGCGCGTCACGGAATCCCGCCTGCGCAAGGACGGGACCCTCGCACCGATCGTGAACTGGGCAAGCAAGCGCGACGGCGCCGTCGCCCGCCTCGCCGGACTCCTCCACCTCGCCGCCCACCCCGAGGACGCCTGGACCCGGCCGATCACCGCCGAAACCATGGCCGCCGCTACTAGCCTCGGGGACTACTTCACCGCCCACGCCCTCGACGTCTTCAACGCGATGAAGGCCGACCCCGCCCAGGCAGCCGCCCACACGGTGCTGACCCACCTGAGCGAGTCCCGAACCGAGTCCTTCACCAAACGCGACCTGTTCCGCGCGATGCCCCGCAGCGAGTTCCCCTCCATGAGCGACCTCGACCCCGCCCTGGACCTCTTGGAGGAACACGGCTGGGTTCGTCAGCAGCCCCCGCCGCCCCGCACCGCACGCGGCGGCCGGCCGCCCTCCCCCCGCTACGAGACCCACCCCCGCATCACCCCCGCCGTCTGAAAACCCCCCAACCCACTGACAGAACTGACAGAACCTCCCGACCAGCCCTGTGACCTGCGAAAACGGGCACTTTCGGGGCTCTGACAGAACCTCCGAAAACTCTGACAGAACTCAAAAAACCTCGCTTCGGGCGAGCCGACCGGGCTGACAGAACCTAGGTTTTCGAGGTTCTGTCAGAGTTTTTTGAGGTTTTGTCACGCGGGGAAAACCACCCAAAACCGCAGGTCAGGGGCTACATGGCGAGGTTCTGTCAGTTCTGTCAGCGATTCCGGCCCTCCGGCAGGGCTGGAGTCGCACGACTGACAACAGACACGGATCGGAAGGAACGTCATCACGTGGCACTGATGGTCGTACCCGAGAGGCGGCTACACAGCGTGGAAGAAGCCGCAGAACTGCTCAACGTCGGCCGCTCCACAGCGTTCGAGGAGATTCGCCTCGGTCGCCTGCGGACTGTCCGCGTCGGCAGGCGACGGCTCGTACCCACCGAGTACGTAGACGAGTACGTCGAACTCCTCAAGTGCGAGGCGCAGGCCGCCGCGTAGCAGCAACCAACCCATCACGGGGCCGCACCGATGCCGGTGCGGCCCCGTCCTCATGCTTGAAAGGTGCCAGATGGACAACGAGAGCGCGCCGGGCCGGAAGGCAGCCAACGGCGAGGACTCGATCTACTGGGACAAGTCCAAGGAGCGCTTCATCGGGGCCGTTTCGCTGGGCTACACCCCGGCGGGGAAGCGCCACCGTCCCAAGGTGTCCGGCAAGACGAAGACCGAAGTGCGGCGGAAGCTGCGGGAGCTCCGCAAGGAGCTGGAGCAGGGAGCCAAGGCGCCTGCCCACTACACCGTGAAGCAGGCCGTAGAGACCTGGTTGGCGCAGGGCCTCAAGGGCAGGGCTCCCAAGAGCCTGGAGACCTACCGGTACCTGGCCGAGACGCACATCTACCCGTCCCTCGGCGCGGCCAAGGTACGTGTGCTGGAGGCGGACACGCTGGACGACTGGCTTGACGAGAAGGCCGAGGTGCTGGCCACCAGTTCGCTGCGGCTGCTGCTTTCGGTCCTCCGGCGGTCCATTGCGCATGCGCAGAGGCGCGGCCGGGCAACGCGCAACGTGGCCGAGTTGGTCGCGGTGCCGGAGGGGAGGCCCGGTCGGCCCAGCAAGTCCCTGACCCTGGAGCAGGCAACCGCGCTGCTGAGCGCCGAGGAAGGGAAGTGGATCCACGTGTACGTGGTCTTGTCGCTCCTGGTGGGAACGCGGCCGGAGGAGACGCGTCCCCTGACCTGGGCCCACGTCCACACCGCGCCGGACGACGGCAGTAAGCCGCACATCGACGTGTGGCGGTCCGTGCGAAGGACCGGGGACACGAAGACGCGGAGGAGCCGGCGGTCTCTGGCTATGCCGAAGCAGGCGGTGGAGGTGCTGGAGGGGCATCGGGAGCGGCAGCAGGCCAAGTTCAAAGCCGCCGGCAAGACCTGGACTGAGCAGGGCCTCGTCTTTCCATCGAGGGTGGGCCGTGTGATGGACGCCAGCGGAGTGCGCATCAGCCTGCGCTCGCTGCTGAAGGAAGCCGGGTTCAGTAATCCGGGAGAGTGGACGACCCGGGAGCTGAGGACGAGCTTCGTGTCCCTGCTCTCCGACCACGGGGTGCCCATCGAAGCGATTTCCCGGCTGGTCGGGCATAAGGGGAGCAATACGACGGAACGCGTGTACCGCAAGCAGATCCGGCCCGTTATCACCGAAGGCGCCGAGGCGATGGACGAGATCTTCGGCCGTGTTCACGACGGCGACGCCGAAGCGCCGTAAGACCGTCCAAGTATGGCTCGTGGCTCCCGGATTGGCTCCCTCTGGGCGGGCGCGGGCGTGGTGGGGAGGCTCTGAGCTGCGGCTACCCGCTGTGGCCGCCGGATCGGCTCTTAGAACGTTCTTAGGGCGCACCGGGAGTGTGCGCACATGACCACCACCACACCACACACACCTGCGGCACTCTCCGTCGTGATCGGTGCGGGCGGCACCGGCGGGCACATCTATCCTGGCCTCGCCCTCGCGGAGGCGCTGCGTGCCGCCGTGCCCGGAGCCCTGGTCTCGTTCATCGGGACCGAGCGGGGCCTGGAGACCGAACTGATCCCCGGCGCCGCTACCGCCTGCACACCGTCGACATGATCCCCTTCGATCCCGCACTGGGCGCGAAGCGGTACCTGCTGCCTGCGGCGCTGCTGCGCTCGGCGCACCAGGCGCGCTCGGTGATCCGGGCTCCAGGGTGCCCACGCCGTCGTGGGCATGGGCGGATACCCGAGCGCGCCGCCGTGCTCGTGCCTGGCCCAGCGGCCTGCCGGCCGTCGATCCACGAGTCCAATGCGGTGCCCGGCCGTGCCAACCAGTTCGCGGCCCGGCTCACCCCGCACGTCGCTGTGGCCTTCGACCGCAGCCGCGCCCAACTCTCGGGCGGTGACCGGGCGCTGACCACCGGAATGCCGATCTCCGCGGCCCTGTCCGGCCTCGCGCGGCTGCCCGGACCGGACCGGGCGGCGCTGCGCGCCGAGGCCCGGCGCGCGCTCGGGGTTCCCGCGGGGCGCAGGCTGGTCGTCTTCAACGGCGGCAGCCTGGGCGCCGTCCGCCTCACCCGGGCGGCCGCCGCGCTGGCCGGCCTCTGGCAGTACCGGGACGACGTGCAGCTGCTGGTCAAGACCGGCCCGGCCGCACTGGCGGACACGGTGGCCGAGCTGGCGACGTCCGGCGGGCAGCGGATCGCGCTGGCCGTGCCCTACCTGGACCGGATGGACCTCGTCTACGCGGCCGCCGACCTGGTGGTGTGCCGCGCGGGCTCCGCGACCGTCGCCGAACTGGCGGCGACCGGGGTCCCGGCGGTCCTGGTGCCCTACCCGCACGCCCCCGGCGACCACCAGACCCACAACGCGCGGGTGCTGTCCGACGCGGGCGCCGGACTGCTGCTGCCCGACCCCGAGACCACCGCCGAGCGCCTCGCCGACCTCATCGGGCCGCTGCTGGCCGACCCGGCCCGGCTGTCGGCGATGGCCTGCGCCGCCGACCCCGGCCCGCACGCGCGGGCCGCCGAACTGCTGGCCGCCGAAGTACTTCGCGTCGCCGGCCTCGCCCCCACCCCTCACCTGGAGCGCATATGAACAGCTGGACCGACCGCACCGTCCTCGTCACCGGCGCGGAGGGGTTCATCGGCTCGACGTTGGTGGACCTGCTGGTCTCGCGGGGTGCGCGGGTGCGCGCCTTCGTCCACTACAAGCCGTACGCGGAGAAGGGCCACCTGGCGCGCTACCTCGCCGACCCGGAGGGCCCGGTGGAGATGTGGGCGGGTGACGTCCGTGACGCGGGCCGGGTCAGCGACGCGGTGGCCGGCTGCGACACTGTCTTCCACCTGGCGGCGCTGATCGGGATCCCTTACAGCTACACCTCGCCGGGCGCGTACGTGCAGACGAACGTCACGGGCACGCAGAACGTGGCGGAGGCCTGCCGGCGACACGGGGTACGGCGACTGGTGCACACCTCGACCAGCGAGGTCTACGGGACGGCGCTGACCGCCCCGATCTCCGAGAGCCACCCGCTGCAGCCGCAGTCCCCGTACTCCGCGTCCAAGATCGGTGCGGACATGATGGCGCTCTCCTTCCACCACGCCTTCGAACTCCCGGTGACGGTGGTACGCCCCTTCAACACGTACGGACCGCGTCAGTCGGCGCGCGCGGTCATCCCGACGATCCTGGCCCAACTGCACGCCGGCTCCCAGGAGATCCGCCTCGGCTCGCTCACGCCGACCCGGGACTTCACGTACGTGACGGACACGGCGGAGGGCTTCCTGGCGGTGGCGGAGTGCGACCGGGCGCTGGGGGAGGTGGTCAACCTCGGCACCGGTGAGGAGATCTCCGTCGGCGCCCTGGCCGAGGCCCTGATCACGGCCTCCGGCCGGGACGCGGAGGTGGTGGTCGACCCGACCCGACTGCGCCCGTCGGGCAGCGAGGTCCAGCGCCTGCTGTCGGACAACTCCCGGGCTCGCGACTGGGCCGGCTGGCGACCCCGGGTCGGTCTGGAGGAAGGCCTGCGCCACACCTCGGACTGGATCGCGGCGAACCCTCCTCCTCGCGCCGGACCGGTACGCGGTCTAGCGCGGCGACGTCCTGCCCGACCAGTTGCTGACGACGGTGTGGGCGGTGCGCAGGGGTCAGCATCAGCACTCGTTCTGCGGGGCCGGCGGCGAAGAACCTAACCGGAGATGCTGGGCAGCCAGCCGGTAGCGCCCACCACTTCGCGCGCTATGTCGACCACGGAACGTCCGTCGGTCGCCACTCGCACCATGTCCAGGGGCGTCCGCTCATCCAGAATCCGAGCCTTGCGGGCGCTGCTCTCCAGCTCGTGCTCCAGTTCCGAGCCCAGCTCCCGACCGGTCAGCCGCTCACGGGCGGTGGCATCGGAGGCGGTGAGCGCTGCCCGTACGATCCTGACATTCGCGCCCATGGCGCGCTGGAACATGCCCTCGTTCTCGGCCAGAACGCTCACCGTGTGCGTAGATCAAGCGGCGGTACCCGAGCTCGGCGTAGTTGGACCAGAGCGCCGTCAGATTGCGCTCGGCGATCTTCCTGCGGCGAGGGTCCCCCTCCGGAGCAGGATGCGCCTGCCCCATGAAGTCGCCTTCGATTACGCAGTGAGCGACCATCCCGGCGCGCAGACGCGCCGAGACCTCCCACCCCACCGTCGTCTTGCCGACTCCGGCGCGCCCTCCGATGAGCAATACCTCTGTTTGATCCACAACTGCACCCCCTGCCACCGAGTAGTCGAACCGCGCCAAGCAATTGTGCGCGGATGGACGAGGAGGGCGTGCCGGGCTGCTGCCGTCGGGGTCCGTTGCCCGGGGACGGCGGTATGAGCGCCGACGCCGAGGGCTTGCCGGGCGGCCCCGGGTCCCGGCCGGGGAGGGGGCCGGGACGTGGGGTGTCCGGGTGCCGCACGGATCCGGGCGGCAGCCCGTCGTGCGGGCGGGCCTGCGGCATGACGCCGGGAGCGGTCGTCATGCGGCGGGGCCCGCTCCGGAAGCGCCCACCCGCAAGGTGTCCGCTTCCGGTATCCACGCGTCTAACCCGGCCGGCGTCCCCCAAACGTCATCCCCTCCCGCAGTTCTGAGAGGACGTCAAGAATTGGCTGTGCTCTCGCGACACGCGTAGGCAGCTTCGCGCGGCCCGGACGACTCGCCGAGGGCCGGCCGACGCCGACAGGGGCGTAAGCGATGCGGCTGTGGGCGCGTCCCCCGCCGCCGCTGCGGTGCGGTGGCCGTCTGGGCAACGAGGCGGCCCTGCGCGGTCCCGTCGGCCGCCGCCGAGTGTCGAGATCATGCCGCGCGTACCGGGGGAGGGGCACCTCGGCGAGGACGAAGTCGGCGAGAGTGCCCGCACGGTCGGCGCGCAGGCTTGCCGGCCAGTGGTCAGGCGCGGGCGCCGAGTCGGGTGTCCTCGCCCACCTGCTCCGGCAGGCCGAAGAGCGGGAAGAGGCGCTCGGTGTCACGAAGGCCGTGATGCCGGTGATGCGGTCGTCTGAGAAATGGACGACTTGAAGCGCCCAGGGCACGTAGCCGGTGCCGTCCGGGTGGGGGCGGTACTGGCCGAAGGCCGCGGTGCCGTTCGCCACGGTCGGGATCAGGCGGAGCCGCGGCAGCCGACGGTCGGGCCGGTCAGCCACGCCTGGATGTCGCCGATACCGCGCATCCACCTGCGTACGGCGGCAGGCACAGCGCGGCGTCGACATGGAGCAGCTGTTCAGCTCCTCCATGTCGTAGCGGGAAAAGGCGGTGGCGTACCGCTCGGCCAGCACCCGGCGGGTCGCCTCGCTCTGCCGGGAGACCCGCCCATCGGCGCTCTCGCTGTGACCGGCCAAGGTGGCCCGGGCCCGCTGCAGGGCGCTGTTGGCCGAGGCGACGGTGGTGCCGTCAGGTCGGCAGCTTCCTCGGCCGTAAAGCCCAGGACGTCGCGGAGGATCAGCGTGGCCCGCTGTTTGGGCGGCAGGTGCTGAGCACGGCGACGAAGGCGAGGCGCACGGACTCGCCGGCCGTCGCGCTCGTCTCCGGGTCCCCGCTGGGGCAGGGTTCCACCCACAGGGCGGCGTCCAACGGAGCCCCGGGCGCCGTGCCGCCCTCGCTCGGACCGGCGAGGTCCATCGGCAGCGCCCGCCGCTTGCCCGCGGCAAGGGCGTCCAGGCACACGTTGGTGGCGATGCGGTACACCCACGACCGCAGCGCCGACCTGCCCTCGAACCGCTCGATGTTCCGCCAGGCCCGCACCAGGGTCTCCTGAACGGCGTCCTCGGCCTCCGCGTACGCCCCCAGCATCCGATAGCAGTAGCCCGTCAACTCCCCCCGATACAGCTCCAACCCCTCCACAGCCACGTCCCCCGTCTCCCCGTCCCCCACGCCGCACTACCCCTTCCAACGACCGATCTCACGCCTGTGGCCTGCGGCTTCACTGTAGGCGAGGCGCATGCGCGACCTGATCCGAACGCACAGCGCTGCGTGACGGGGCACCGTCTGCCGGCGGAGTACGGATCAGGCCGGGTTCTCCGCTGCTTCGTGGAGTCGGGTCAGCAGTGCCACCAGCTGCTTCTTCTCATCCGGGGCGAGTGGTGCCAGCAACTCGGCATTGGCGGCTTCGGCCAGAGCTGCGCAGCGGGTGAGGACGGCCGTGCCCTCGGGGGTGACGGTGACGGCGTTCTTGCGGCGGTCGGAGGGGTGGGGGGCGCGCAGGACGAGGCCCTTGTCCTGGAGGTGGTTGAGGACGCCGACCATGTCCTTGGGGTCGACGGCCAACCGACGGCCCAGGTCGGCCTGGGTGACGGGCCCGTACTCGGCGGTCGCGGCCAGTACCGCGTGGTGCATGAGCCTGAGCCCCTCCGCGGCGATCGCGTCGGCGACCATGCCCCGGCCACGCGCCGCGACACGGCCGACGAGCCAGGTCGGCAGGGACTGAATGCGCTGGAGGTCCGAGGTCATGCGCTCAGCCTATCGAAAAGTCATTGGACTTCCCAACGGCTTTCGCCATATCGTTGGGACATCCAATGAAACCGGATCGGGGAGGTCCTGTGCTGCGCATTCGCCATGAGGTCAACGGCGGACCCGAGGTGTTGTTCGCCGAGGAGGCCGACCGACCCGAGGCGGGAGCCGGGGAGGTGTTGATCCGGGTCGAGGCCGTCGGGGTGACCCTGCCCACCGTGCGCAAGGTGAGGGAGGGCAGCGAGCCGATCTCGTTCGGCGGCGAGGTCGCCGGGGAGATCGTCGCCGCAGGCGCGGGAGCCACCGCTTCGGCATCGGAGACCGAGTCACCGGGCTGTGCTTCACCGACGCCTACGCCGAGTTCGCGGTCCTGAACACCGCCATGACGTCACGGATCCCGGCCGGCGCTACCGCCGTGGAGGCGGTCGCACTGGTCCGCAGCGGGCTGGTGGCGCGCGGTGCCTACGAGGCCGCGCGCATGGAGCCCGGCGAGTCGGTCCTGGTCACGGCGGCGGCCAGCGCAGTGGGCACGCTCGCCCTCCAGTACGCCAAGGCCGGCGGGGCAGCACGCGTCGTGGCCGCAGTCAGCAGCGCCGACAAGGCTCGACTTCGTGCGAGGGGCTGGGTGCCGACGAGGTCGTCCTCTACGAGGACGCCGACTGGGGCGCCCGTACGACGTCATTCTCGACGGCGTCGGCGGTGACCTTCTCGGCCCCGCCGTACGAGCCCTGGCGACGGGCGGCCGACTGGTGGCCTTCAGCTCCGGCGGCGGCACGGTGGAGGCGTACGAACTCCTCGTCCGCGGCGCCTCCATGATCGGCTTTCAGATGCGGGCCATCGCCGTAGGCAACCTGAACTCTACGACCGCTGGCTCCGCGACTCTGGCAGATGGCGCGGCGCGGGCACTCTGCGCGCCGCCGTACACGAGGAGATCCCCTTGGCGCGCCGCCCGAGCCCACACTTCATCGAGCAGCGCCGTAACCTCGGCAAGGTCGTCCTTGTCCCTGAACCGCACCCGGTTCTTCGGGTGATCGCCGCTCCGACCCGAGAGGAAAGGCTCCGGCGAGAAGGGGATGCACGGCCGCGGACCCGGGGCTGCTCCCGGCGTCCCAGCGGAACCAGGGACGCCTGCGCCACGACGGGCATCGAGCCCCAGGACCCGCCCGGCACCACCTGTGAAACAGCAGCACGGTTCATTTCAGAGCCGAGTACGGCAGCAGGGATGCCAAGCAGCCAGGAAGTCCGCGTTGGTCCTGAAGAGAGCCTGCGAAGGGCGACGGTCTGTTCCTCGGCTAGGGGATGCTCCGGCGCGACCACGGCGACGAGCCGGTCACGGGCGAGTTCACGGGCGTGGAAGCGGCGACCGACGGCCGAGCCGCCGCGCACGCGGCAGCCCGCCGCGCCTGCGCCGGGCCGGACCACGCCCAGGGGAGGAGTCGCCGGCGACGCGGTCCCCGGCCGACCCGGAACTCACCCCCTGGTCAATGGCGGATCAGCCTTGGCAGCGGGCGAGTGTGCCGCTGTCCAGGGTGGATTTGTCGCCGAACACCCAGCCTTCGGTTTCCGTGCCCGCGATACGGGCGTAGATCCACTTGTTGGCATGGGCATTGGTGACATAGCAGTGGTAGTAGACCTTCGCGCCGGACTTGAGCTCGCTCACATCGGAGCACTCCGCGTACGGGCGCGCGGCGAGGTGGGCTGTTCCTGGAGCCCGCGTGGCCGTAGCCGTTGCTGCGGTTCGAGTGGGCCCAGCCGGTGCACGCCGTCGACACCGGCGCGGGCTCCTTCACCGTGGAACCGGGCGTTGCCTTCGAAGAGGCTGACGGGTTCCCTGCCGGCTTGTCACCTCCGTTGCCGGGCGATGACGTGGGACTCTGTCTTTCGGTCCGCATCCTTCTTCGAGGAGTGCTTGGACGACTTCGCCGGGACTCATGGGTGTCAGGTCCGCGCGGGAGGCCGGGGCGTCGGTCGTGCTCGCCCCGGGCAGCGCCGTGTTCGCCCCACCGCTGCCCGGGGCGCCTCGCATGTCCATCAGAGCGTAGGCGACTCCGCCGCAGGTGAGGACGGTGGCGGCCGCCACCGCGACGATGGTGCGGGTGCGGCGCCGCGCGCGGACCGTCGTGGCACGGGTCTCGGAACGGTTGTTGTGACCGGCGGGCATGCCGGGGCTCCATGCCCGGCTGCGCGGCGCCCGCCCGACGGAGGGGCAGCGTACGCGCCGGCCGAGTAGGAAGCGACGGGTTGGGGGGCGGAGAAGCAGGAGGCGCGCGGGCATGGCCGGGGCGGACCGAAGCTCCAGCGGAGGCCGGGCATGGGGCGCCGCCGCCGCGAGGTCCGCCCTGCTGCCCGCGGCGACCGCTTCCAGCATCTCGCGCGCCTGCCCGGCGTCGGGCCGCCGCAGCGGGTCGCTTGGCCATCAGCGCCTGCAGCGCGCCACCGGGGTGAGCGGTCCGGCGCGCCGGGCAGTTCCGGCAAGCCGGTTCGCCCACGATCGCCGCCAGCGTGGACCACACCGACGGCCGGCGGAACGGCGAAGCGCCCTCCACGGCGCGTACAGCGTCATGCCGAGCGCCCAGATGTCCGACGCGGCACCCGCTGCCTGGCCCTGCGCGCGCTCCGGCGCCAGATAGTCGAGAGAGCCGACGATCTGACCGCTCTGGGTCAGCTTGGCCAAGGCCTCGTCGTCGGAGGTCTCGATGCTGGCGATGCCGAAGTCGGTGAGTACGACCCGGCCGCCGCGCTCAAGCAGTACGCTGCCGGGCTTGACGTCCCGGTGGAGGACCCCGGCCTGGTGTGCCGCGTCGAGCGCGTCCATCAGCTTGGCGCCGATCGCGGCCGCTTCGCGCGGATCCAGTGAGCCGCGCTCCTCCAGCACAGCGTCGAGGGAGGGCCCGTCGACCAGCTCCATGACGATGACCGGCAGCCCCTGCTCCTCGACCACGTCGTGCACGGTGACCACACCGGTGTGCCGGATACGGGCGGCGGCCTGCGCCTCCCTCTGCATCCGGACCCGCAGATCGGCCAGTTCGGCCGGGGAGGCGTCGGTGTAGGCCCGCAGGACCTTGACGGCGACCTCGCGGTTCAGCGACTGGTCCACCGCCCGGGCGACCACACCCATGCCGCCGCGGCCGATCGTGGCGGTCACGCGGTATCGCCCGCCAAGAACCTCGCCGACCAGATCCGCGCCGTTCGCCCCCGTCACCTGTCACATCCTGTCCGTCGTACTGTTCGAAATCCGCCATGTGGCGGCCACCAGGGTAGGGGTTCGCGTAAGAAGCCCGGTGCAGGGGTGTGGCCGCGCGCTTCTGCCGGCGGTGAACGCCGACCCGATCGAGCTCGACGATCACTACGGTCCACTCTCATGACGACGATGACAAGCCGCACGGTCGAGTATCCGGCCGACGGGCTGACGATGACCGGGTACCTCGCGCTCCCGGCCGGTATCGACCGCCGGCCTGCGGTGCTGATCGGACCAGAGGGCATGGGGCTCAGCGACGTCGAGCGCCGCCGGGCCGATGCTCTCGCCGAGTTGGGATACGTAGCGCTGGCCTTCGACCTTCACGGCGGGCGCTATCTGGATGATCCCGAGGAGATGCTGGCCCGTTGCATGCCGTTGCTCGCCGACCCCGACCGGATGCGGGACATCGGCCGCGCGGCGCTCGACGTGCTTCTTGCCGAACCGACGGACCGATCTCGACCGGATCGCCGCCGTCGGCTACGGCACCGGGGGCGCCATCGCGCTGGAACTCGGGCGCGACGGCGTCGGCCTGCGTGCGATCGGGACAGTGAACGCACTGACCACGGGCCGACCGGGCGAGGCGGCCCGCATTCGCTGCCCGGTATGGGCCGGGGTCGGGTCGGAAGACCCGATCATGCCGTCCGCGCAACGGGACGCGTTCGCCGCCGAGATGCAGGCCGCGGGCGTCGACTGGCGCCTCGTGGTCTACGGCGGTGCCTTGCACGCCTTCCACCACCCGGCGGTCGACCACCCCGTGGTCCCCGGCGTCGGCCCCCACCCACGGCACGCGCAGCGAGCCTGGCGCGACATCGTCGACCTGCTCGACGAGTGCCTTCCCGTAACGGAATGATCTGGTCGGCAACCGCGAGCCCGGGCCGCGAATCGACCGCCACCGCTCCGGTTGTCGCCCTCGCTCCCTAACCGAACGCGACTGACCCTGCGCCATGACTGGTACTCCGGCAAGCCGACCCCTCCTCGCCGACGGGGGATGCTTACGCCACCAGGGGTACCTGCCGGACCGGGAATAGGACGAGCGCCGGCCCCGTACCGCTCAGTCCTCCCAGTCCTCGTCGTCGCCGCCGCGCATGGTGCGCCATCCCTCGAGGTCTTCCAGCGCCTTCCGCGCCAACTGGGCGTACTGCACCGGGCTGCTCCCACAGCTCGCGGGCCGAGAGTTCGGCGGGCACGGGGGTGTCGGGGTGGTCCTCCGGCGCGTACAGGTGGACCACCGCGCGGTAGCGGGACTCCACGGTGGAATCGGCGGTGGACCAGGGGTGCTGCGGATGCTCGCAGGAGACGTCCAGGTCGATGGTGGCGAGCGCGGCGGCCAGGTCGCGCGCGTACGAGGGCGGCAGACCCTCGTACGTCTGGGCGATGCCCATCCACAGGCACAGGAACAGGCCGATCCGCTCCTCGTCCCGCACCTGCCCGGTGAGCCAGCGGCGGGCGGACCACAGGGCGACCGGGCCGGTGTTGTCCTCCCAGCTACGCCTGATCGCCTCCTGCATGGCGACGAGGTCGAGGCGGCCGTCGTCCCGGACGAACTGCGCGTCCAGATGGGAGACGTCGATGCCGCCGAAGAGCTCCCGATGCGCCTCGTGCAAGCGGCCCAGGGCCTCATCGGCGAGGTTCGCGAGGAACCCCTCGCAGTCGAACACCGCCGACTCCTGCTCGTCGAGACCGTAGTCCTCGGCGAACGCGGCCCGTCCGGCCTCGGTCAGCAGGCTCACCCCCGCCTCGACCTGGTACTCCGAGTCCAGCTGCGTGGGGTGGGCGTCGGCCGGGCAGGTGCAGGAGGCCGGGTCCAACTGCGCACGGAACCCGTCCAGGGCCTGTATGTAGGACGCGAACAGGGACTTGCTGAAGATGCGTGCGCTGACGTACCAGCAGGTGGCATGCAGGAGGACCGTGTACCCGGTCCGCTCCCGGCGGCCCTCCGGCGTGGCGTCGCGGCCGAGCACCTCCGCCGCGTCGTAGGCGAGGACGGCGAGGGTCGATTCGGGATCCGTATAGGGGTAGTCGCTGACGATCCCGGACAGGTCGGAGATCAGTTCGCGGTGGTCGGCAGGCAGCATGGGCGTCACTTCAGTCACATCCGTAACTGACGACTGCACAGGTCGGACGGTTCCCCCCGGGCGAGGGTGAGGCGCTGACCGAGCCCGACACACCTCCGGCTGGGGCCGGTCGGTCCTGACCGATCGTGATGTCAGAGCTGCCGGCGCCGGTCTTCCACTGTCCAGCCGTCACCCAGCTCACGGCGGAGAATCTCCAGTGCGGCGTCTGCCTGCCCCGTGAACAGCTCCTGTTGTTCCTTGGGCCACGGAGACGGATTCGGTGGGTACTCCCAGTCGAGCGACGACTGGTACCAATCGGCCAGTCTCGCCAGTTCGGCCTGAGTGTCCGAAGTGATCGGCAGCCGCTCCAGTTCGCAGGGGTACCCGTAAGGACTGTCGAGGTCGGGATTGCCGGAGGGACCTGGCCACAACGGGGTGTGGACGCCGTGTTCGAAGAAAAACCGCAGGTGATAGGGCACCCCGTACCCTCTCACAACCCCTGCTGTTGCTGTGCTGCATCCCAGTGAGTTCGACGGGCTCCCGAAGCCCGCCATGGTCGAGCGGCCCCGCATCTTCCTCGTGTACGGGGCCCAGGGCTAGCAACGGAGCCTCCGTCGACCGCGCACCGATGGTCACCCCACCGCCCGGACGAAGGCGATCCAGCGCGTCCGCCCCCGAGCCGGGCGCTCTGCCTCCGTGCGTGGCCTCAGCTTGACGCTGAACGTTTCCAGGCTGAACAAGCTTCAACCTCCCAACGGTCCGGGGCCGGGCTCGGAGTCCCTGGGTCAGTTGGTTTTGCCGATGGTGCTGCGGGCCGCGAGGCGGAAGTCCTTGACGGCTTCGTAGAGGATCCGCTCTCGTTCGGCGGCAAGGGCAATGTCTTCGGCCTTGTGGGTGGTGTTTCCCGCGTGGGCGTTCTCGGCCATCCGTCGCATGACGTCTGACAGGTCGCTGGAGGCGACGGTGACGCGTTCCGCGACTTCCGCGAGGGGCGCCGGCCCTTCGAGGATGACGATTTCGCAGGCGCGGTGGACCTCGCGGGCCAGGGTGATGAAGCGGCCTGTCTTCTCGTCGATGTCGGGCAGGTCGGGTTGGTCTGAACGCAGCGCGTCGAGGACGGCGTCCCTGGCGATGTCGCGGTTGTGGAGAGCGCTGAGGTAGCCGGCGTATGCGTCGCGGCGATGCTGGCGGCTCCATTGGGCGTGCTGGGACCGTGCCTGAGCACGGCCGTTGACGATCGCGGCCCCGAGGGTGGTGGCGGAGCCGACGGCGGCGCCCAGCAGCGCGGCGAGTCCTGAGTCCATGGGCTCTAGTCTGCCGTTCTTGCTGTCCATCCAATTCGCCGGGGCTTCGTCCCCTCCTTGTGGTGTGCGGGTCGGGTGTAGGACTCGCCGATGGCAAGGCCCGCCCGACGTCGATCCACGTCCTCCGGGCGGGCACCGGTCCGGGAGCACCACAGCCACACGGGCTTGCTGACCCCACCACTGGGCAGTTTCGCGACCGCCAACCGGATCACCGTGCCTTCGATGATCGGCAAAGGGCCCTCGTGGTCGAGCCACGCCGCCCGCCGGGTCAGCCGGGGATGCAGCCGTCCCACGCCGGGGCGGTCGCTGTCCCGTACCTGTCGGTATCGGTATCGGTCGCGGTCGTCACCGCCACCTCGCTCCAGGTCTCGGGCCGCCCGAACACGAACTCGCCGCCGCGTTTGGGCGGGGCGCCCGCCCTGAGGCGGGCGGATCCGCGGCATCTGGTGCTTGCCCAGGCCGCGTCCGAAGGTGTGGCAGAACGAGCGGGCACCAGCCGGCCGTCACGGGCGCGGGGCAGCGGCACGCCGGCCAGGGCCCGGCGCAGCCGGGTGACGTCCAACCGCCTTTGGTTGAGCCCGAAATACAGGGCACCGTGCCCGCGTCGGTACTCGGGACGCACGACAGCCTCGGTCTTGAACCGCTCGTGCGGGCCATGCCGCCGATCCGGTCCCGGCGAGGACCTCGCCTCCGGCGCCCCGGCAAGCTCCACGCAGACAAGGGCTACGACTACGACCACCTGCGACGATGGCTCCTCCTCCGGGTGGCTCGGCCGCCACCGGTGGGTCGCCGAACGGACCGTGTCCCGGCTCGCCGACTGCCGTCGCCTCCACCGCCGATGCGAGCGCAAGGCCGAACACTGCCTCGCCGTCGTCGGCATAGCAGCGGCCCTCGCTCCGCCAGGCCGCGACCGGGCCTCGGCCTACACCCGCGCAAGGGCGACCGCGCCGATCGCCGACAACGCGGTGGACGCGAGCGGCACGCAGGTGGTGTGGTCACGGCCGCCACCGGGGGCGCCGCCGACGAGGCCCGCGCCCCGGCCGCTGATGGCCGCGCGCTGATCGGCTGTGTTGTCAGTTGGCGATCTGGTCCCCGTCAGGTACGTCCTCGACCGTGACCAGGGGGCGGGGCAGTTCGAGTCCCTGTGACACCGCATCGGCGAGTCCTTCGGGGTTCGGGCGTGCCGGGTACGGCGGCTGTTCCTCCTCGCCGTAACTCTCGATCGCCTTCACGAAGTAGCTCGGATGCCAGGCGCCGACGGCCCCCTTGACCTGGACCCCGGTGACGGGGCGGTTGCCGACGAGGTGTTTGAGTGCGGCCAGAATCTCATCGGACCGCAGTTCACCCGGTACCTGGAACAGGCTGGCGTGGGCACCGACGAGGGCGCCGTCACGCAGCCGCACGGTCACGGTGAGACAGCTGGTGACGCTCGGATAGGTGATCACGCCCCCGGCGCGACCTCCTTGACCTGCCCCTCCGTGACCGTCGCTCTGTCGGGTGCCGTCGGGACGCTCACCGCGCGCGATCCCGCGTGGGTGGGCGCGTGCAGTGCGTTGTCAGCGGTGGCCGCACTGGGTGAGGTGAGGGCCAAGGTGCCCGCAAGGGCAACTGCGACGGCGGCGATGATGCACTTGTGTTCGATCACAACCGTGGATTCTCCGTCATCAGCCTCCGCGGCCGGTACATCTGGCGCTTCCTTGTTGGCGGCGATGCTGGACCCACGGCCATCTCCATGGAGCAGAAGACGGCTCCGTTCGAGAGGTTGGTTACGCCGAGGACAGTGACGACGATCTTCGGAAGTCGGACGAGGCGGCCATCGGGTAGGACCTCGTCGGCGATGACCACGAGGACGCGGTCGATGCAGTCCTGCCGTGGTTCCGCGAGGTCGACGCAGACCTCGCGGAACGCCGGCCGGATGCCGCCCAGGGTGTCGTGGACGGCGGCGTGGTCTGGGTGCTCACGCCGAAGACCGGCCGCGAGCGGGGTCAGCCTCTACCGCTTGGAGGCGAGCAGGCGGCTCCCGCTCCAGTCCAGCGGCCGCGCTGCGCCTGCTGGTGGGTGACAACCCTGCGGTCTGGGCGGCCTCGCCGATGTCGCTGGGTTCGACGTATCCGTCGCGTCCCGCCTTCGGGGTCAGGAGCCAGATCACCCGGCCGGCGGGGAGGGCGCTCTGGGCGTCGACCAGGGCGTCGGTGAGGTCGCCGTCCTCGTCCCGGAACCAGAGCAGCACCGTGTCGACGACATCCGCGTGGTCCTCGTCGACCAGGTCAACTCCGGTGACCTCCGCGATGGAGTCGCGGAGCTCCTGGTCCACGTCCTCGCCGTAGCCGATCTCCTGCACGATCTGACCGGGCTGGAAATCAAGCCGGGCCGCCAGACTGATCTCTTCTTCGGCTGCCATCACTACCTCCAGGGCTATGGGAACGCACCTGCTGCGCTCCGATGCGTAGCCAATTAGATACCGTGAGTAGTGGTGCCCGGTCAGGGCGTGATCGTTTTCCGGGGTTGGGATGAGTGAGAACGCCGATGCGGCCCCTGCCGTAGTGCCCGGCAGTCAGGGGAGCCCCTGCGGCCCGTGTTGTGTGTGCTGGGCTGGTTCGCCGTCGGCGGGAAGGACGAGATCACCCCGGTGCTTCACGCGGCCGCGTCGCTTGAGGTCTCACCCCACCCAACTGGCCGCCGCGCTGCCGGTCATCGAAAGCATGCGCATCGAGCTCATGTACGGCCGGCGCCTCGATGTCGTCGCCTCCGGCCGACCTACCAGCGACGTTCAGCGGGCCATGGTGATCGTCCGCCACAAGACCGCCAAGCACCACCGTCGAGCGGCCCCTGTAGCTCGGCGCCGCCCTGGCCGGCGCCGACGCCGACGCGCATGCCGCGCTGAGTTCCTTCGCCTTGCCGCTCGGTGAGGCTTTTCAGCTCCGTGCCGACCTCCAGGGCTGGACCAGGGCGGCGCTGCCCGGATTCGGGACATCCTCATCGGGACCGGCGCCCGCGAACAGTTCCGGCTCCCCGACCGCCTCATCGGACGCACCTCCGATGCCCGATCCCTGGCGGCGCAGTACGACGAGTGGTGCGACCGGCTGGTCGACCTGCCCCGCCGCCGGACCTGGCCGCGCTCCCGGACACCGGCACGTGCTGCTGAGCCCGGACCAGGCCGCGGTGCGCCTGGGCGTGCTGAAGCGCCGACGGGTTCGCGCCGGTGCCCCGCGCGGGAGTTGTGGCTGTTCATGCAGGTCGGAGCTGCGGGTCCGGGACTCGCCGTCTCTCCCTCATCACGGGTGGCGACGTAGCCGTGAAGGACCGGCCTGGCGGGCAAGAGAGCCGAGAGCCCGGACTGGCTGACGTCCTGACGCTCCAGCGGCAGACCGCAGCGACCGCGTCCGCCGCAGCCGACCGGGCGCTCCTGTCGGCCCGCGTAGTAGACGGCGCTTGACCTCTTCTCCGGGTTGCGGCTCGCCGGCACGGAACCGTGATCTAGTCGCTTCGACAGCTTCGGGTAGTGATCGAGAAGGGTGGTCCGTGCCGTGTCAACCAACGGTGCCTGGCGGATCCGACGCGCCGAACCTGACGAGGCCGGCGAGCTCGAAGGGCTCCAGGATCGATCGTCGACTCACTGGGGGTATCCACCGGGCTACTTTGACTGGGCGGGCGATGCTCGGGCGATTCCAGATGCCCATGTCCGAGCAACCCGGTCTTCGTCTTGGAGGAGGACGGCAGGAGCCTTGGCTTCTACGGCTTCACCGAGGAGGACGGGGACCTGCTCCTGGACAAGCTCTTTGTTGACGCCGATGAGATCGGCAAGGGTTACGGCAAGCTTCTCTGGCAGCACGCAATCCAGACTGCGCGCGAGCTTGGGCGATCGGAGTTCATCGTTGGTTCGGATCCGAACGCCGCTCCGTTCTACGCGGCCATGGGGGCCGTGCAGTATGCGACGAAGCCGACCGCCGAGCCATCCTGGACCCTCCACATGTTCCGTTACACCCTCTCAAGCTAGCCGGGGCGCTTCTTTCGACCCATAGTGCGGACCAGATGCGTAAGCGGCGAGGGCGTCCAACGCCGCGGCGGTGGCTGTTCCCCCGCCGGACACGGGCGAAGTGGTGCGCCGCATCCCATCAAGACCAAGCGGCCCTGCCGGGAACAGCTGGTCCGGCCGGCGCGGTTGTATCGACTGGGGGACCGGCGCCGTACGGGCGGGGAACACGGAACACGGAGACCACAAGGTCGTCCGCCCCACCGGGATCGGGCCCCAGGATCGCGGTACGCCCGCCGCATACTTGCCCCAAGACGTATTTTCTGCAGGAGGACTGTTTCATGACTGACCGGCCCTTGACGCTCATGGCAGTACACGCCCACCCCGACGACGAGGCCACCGGAACCGGAGGGGTCCTCGCGCGGTACGCGGCGGAAGGCATCCGCACGGTTCTCGTGACGTGTACCGACGGCCGTTGCGGTGACGGACCGGGGGGTGTCAAGCCGGGCGACCCCGGGCACGATCCGGCGGCCGTCGCCTTGATGCGCCGTCAAGAACTCGAAGCGAGCTGTGACGTCCTGAAGGTCAGCGATCTGGAGATGCTGGACTACGCCGACTCCGGGATGATGGGCTGGCCGAGCAA
>NZ_JAPEPX010000004.1 GCF_026339935.1 Streptomyces sp. NBC_01551 | reverse complement strand
TCGAGTGGAGCCCGCTGGCCCTGCCGGCCGCCACCACCGTCGCCCCCGGCCAGTGGGCCCTGCTCGGCGCGGCCGGGGCCGCCCCCGCTTCACCGCCGTGCTGCCCACCGCCGCCGCGCACGGCGACCTCGCCGCCCTCGCCGCGGCCATCGAGGCCGGCGGCCCCGTACCGCAGGCCGTCGTCGTCCCCGTCCCCGCCGTGGACGCGCCCGCGCGGACCACCGTCGACGCCGCGCTGTCCGCCGCCGTCCGCGACGCGCTGCACCACGCCCTGGACCTCGCCCGGGCCTGGCTCGCCGACGCCCGCTTCGACGGCTCCCGGCTGGTGTTCGTCACCCACGGCGCCGTCGCCACCGCCGGCGCCTGCGACGTGGCCGACCTGGCGCACGCCCCGCTGTGGGGCCTGCTGCGCTCGGCCCAGTCCGAGCACCCCGACCGGTTCGTCCTGCTCGACCTGGACGACCGCGAGGAGTCCCTGCGCGCCCTGCCCGCAGCGCTCGCCACCGCCGAGCCGCAGCTCGCCCTGCGCGAGGGCCGCGCCGTCGTCCCCCGGCTCGGCCGCGTCCCCGCCCTGCCCGCCCCCGAGGGGCAGGAGGCCCGCCCGCTCGACGCGGACGGCACCGCCCTGGTCACCGGCGCCACCGGCACCCTCGGCGGGCTCGTCGCCCGCCACCTGGTCACCGAACACGGCGTCCGCCGCCTGCTGCTGACCAGCCGCCGCGGCGAGGCCGCCGCCGGAGCCGGCGAACTCCTCGAAGAACTCCGCGCCCTGGGCGCCGAGGCCACCCTCGCCGCCTGCGACGTCGCCGACCGCGAGGCCCTCGCCGCGCTGCTGGCCTCCGTACCGGCCGAACACCCGCTGACCGCCGTCGTCCACACCGCCGGCGTCCTCGACGACGGCATCCTCGAGGCGCTCACCCCCGAGCGGCTCGACCACGTCCTGCCCGCCAAGGTCGACGCGGCCGTCCACCTGCACGAACTGACCCGCGACGCCGACCTCGCCGCGTTCGTCCTGTTCTCCGCCGCCGCCGGCACCCTCGGCGCCGCCGGACAGGCCAACTACGCCGCCGCCAACACCTTCCTCGACGCCCTCGCCCACCGCCGCCGCGCCGAAGGCCTGCCCGCCACCGCGCTCGCCTGGGGCCTGTGGGCCGAACGCAGCGGCATGACCGGCGACCTCGCCGACACCGACCTGGAGCGGATCTCCCGCGCCGGAGTCGCCGCGCTGTCCTCCGCCGAGGGCCTCGCCCTCATGGACACCGCCCGCGCCACCGGCGAGGCCACCGCCGTCCCGATGCACCTCGACCTGGCCGCCCTGCGCCAGGCCGACGCGAGCATGGTGCCCCCGCTGCTGCGCGGCCTGGTCCGGCCCGCCGCGCGCCGGGCCGCCGCCGCCCAGGGCGCCGCGCCCGCCGACGGCCTCACCGAGCGGCTGCTGCCGCTGACCGCCGCCGAGCGCGACCGGCTGCTGCTGGCCACCGTCCGCGTCCAGGTCGCCGCCGTCCTCGGCTTCCCCGGCCCCGACGCAGTCGACCCCGGCCGGGCCTTCAAGGAACTCGGCTTCGACTCGCTCACGGCCGTCGAGCTGCGCAACCGCCTCGGCTCGGCCACCGGCGTCCGGCTGCCCGCCACTCTCGTCTTCGACTACCCCACCCCGAACGCGCTCGCCGCGTTCCTGCGCACCGAACTCCTCGGTGACCAGGCGGCCCAGGCCCCGGCCGCCACCACCGCCACCACCCGGGCCGTCGCCGACGAGCCCATCGCCATCGTCGCCATGAGCTGCCGCTACCCCGGCGGTGTCAACACCCCCGAGGAGCTGTGGCAGCTCGTCGCCGGCTCCGCCGACGCGATCTCCCCGTTCCCCACCGACCGCGGCTGGAACCTCGACGCGCTCTACGACTCCGACCCCGGCCGGGCCGGCACCTCGTACACCCGCGAGGGCGGCTTCCTGCACGACGCCGCCGACTTCGACCCGGACGTCTTCGGCATCAACCCGCGCGAGGCCCTCGCCATGGACCCGCACCAGCGGCTCCTGCTGGAGACCTCCTGGGAGGCCTTCGAACGCGCCGGGATCGACCCCGCCTCCGTCCGCGGCAGCCGCACCGGCGTCTTCGCCGGCGTCATGTACCACGACTACCTGACCCGGCTCCCGGCCGTCCCCGAGGGCCTGGAGGGCTACCTCGGCACCGGCACCGCCGGAAGCGTCGCCTCCGGCCGCATCTCCTACACCTTCGGCCTCGAAGGCCCCGCCGTCACCATCGACACGGCCTGCTCCTCCTCCCTCGTCGCCCTGCACTTGGCCGCGCAGGCCCTGCGCAGCGGAGAATGCGACATGGCGCTCGCCGGCGGCGTCACCGTCATGTCCACCCCGGACACCTTCATCGACTTCAGCCGCCAGCGCGGCCTGTCCACCGACGGCCGCTGCAAGTCCTTCTCCGCCGACGCCGACGGCACCGGCTGGGCCGAGGGCGCCGGCATGATCCTCGTCGAGCGGCTCTCCGACGCCCGCCGCAACGGCCACCCGGTCCTGGCCGTCGTCCGTGGCACCGCCGTGAACCAGGACGGCGCCTCCAACGGCCTCACCGCCCCCAACGGGCCCTCCCAGCAGCGCGTCATCCGCGAGGCCCTCGCGCACGCCGGACTGACCACCGCCGACGTCGACGCCGTCGAGGCCCACGGCACCGGCACCACCCTCGGCGACCCCATCGAGGCCCAGGCCCTGCTCGCCACCTACGGCCAGAACCGGCCCGAGGACCGGCCGCTGCGGCTGGGCTCCATCAAGTCCAACATCGGCCACACCCAGGCCGCCGCCGGCGCCGCGGGCATCATCAAGATGGTGCAGGCGATGCGCCACGGCGTCCTGCCCGCGTCGCTGCACATCGGCGAGCCGTCCCCGCACATCGACTGGAGCGCCGGCGCCGTCGAACTGCTGACGGAAGCCGCCGCCTGGCCCGAGACGGGCCGCCCCCGCCGCGCGGGCATCTCCTCCTTCGGCGTCAGCGGCACCAACGCGCACGTCATCATCGAACAGCCGCCCGCCCAGCAGGACACGGACCGCGACGGCGACCCGGCCGGCGCGGCCGCCGAGTCCGCCGCCCCGCTGCCGTTCCTCCTCTCCGGCCGGACCCCCGACGCGCTGCGCGCCCAGGCCGCCCGGCTCGCCGACCACCTCGCGCTGCACCCCGAGGCGGACCCGGCCGACGTGGCGTTCTCCCTGGCCACCACCCGTACCGCCCTGGACCGCAGGGCCGTCGTCGTCGCCGGCGACCGTGACGGACTCCTCACCGGACTCGCCGCCCTCGCCGAGGGCCGCGACAGCGCCCGGCTCGTGCGGCACGACGCCGCCGACGGCCGGCTCGCCGTCCTCTTCACCGGACAGGGCAGCCAGCGCCCCGGCATGGGCCGCGAACTGTACGCCGCCCACCCCGCCTTCGCCGCCGCCCTCGACGAGGTGTGCGCCGCCCTGGACCCGCACCTCGAACAGCCCCTCAAGGACATCCTGTTCGCCGAGGACGGCGACCTCCTGAACCGGACCGGCCACACCCAGCCCGCCCTGTTCGCGCTGGAGACCGCGCTCTACCGCCTCGTCGCGTCCTGGGGCGTGCACCCCGACTTCGTCGCCGGCCACTCCATAGGCGAGATCACCGCCGCGCACGTCGCGGGCGTCCTCTCGCTGCCCGACGCGGCCGCCCTCGTCGCCGCCCGCGGCCGCCTCATGGAAGCACTGCCCCAGGGCGGCGCCATGATCGCGCTGACCGCCACCGAGGACGAGGTCCGGCCGCTGCTCGCCGGCCACGAGGACCGGATCGGCATCGCCGCCGTCAACTCCGCCTCCGCCGTCGTCGTCTCAGGCGAGGAGACCCTCGCGCTGGAGATCGCCGCCGAGTTCGAGCGGCGCGGCCGCCGGACCAAGCGGCTCACCGTCAGCCACGCCTTCCACTCCCCGCTGATGGACGGCATGCTCGACGCCTTCCGCGACGTCGCCGCCTCCCTCACCTACCACGCGCCCGTCATCCCCGTCGTCACCCACCTCACCGGAGCCGTGGCGGGCGACGAACTGCGCACCCCCGAGCACTGGGTCTCCCACGTCCGCGAGGCCGTCCGCTTCCTCGACGGCATCCGCACCCTGGACGCCGAGCACGTCACCACGTACCTCGAACTCGGCCCGCAGGGCGTCCTGTCCGGCCTCGGACGCGACTGCCTCACCGACACCGACGACGCCACCGACGCCGTGTTCGTCCCCGCCCTGCGCCGCGACCGCGGCGAGGCCGAGGCGCTCACCGCCGCGATGGCCGCCGTCCACACCCGCGCCGTCCCCCTCGACTGGCCCGCGTACTTCGCCGCGACCGGCGCCCGCCGCGTCGACCTGCCCACGTACGCCTTCCAGCGCCGCCGGTTCTGGCTCGAAGCCCCCGCCGGATTCATCGGGGACGTCGAATCGGCGGGCCTGGGCGCCGCCCACCACCCGCTGCTCGGCGCCGCCGTCCCGCTCGCCGACGGCGAGGGCTTCCTGTTCACCGGCCGCCTCTCCCTCGACACCCACCCCTGGCTCGCCGACCACGCCGTCATGGGTACGGTCCTGCTGCCCGGCACCGCCTTCGTCGAACTCGCCGTCCGCGCAGGCGACCAGGCCGGCTGCGACGTCCTCGAGGAACTCACCCTCGAAGCCCCGCTGGTCCTCGCCCCGCACGCCGCGGTACGCCTCCAGATCGTGGTCAGCGCACCCGACCAGGACGGCCGACGGACCCTCGACCTGTACTCCGGCGACCCCGACGCCGCCGACGACGAGCCCTGGACCCGGCACGCCGCGGGCGTCCTCGCCACCGGCGCGCCGCGCCCCGCCTTCGACCTCACCGCCTGGCCCCCGCCCGGCGCCGAGGCCGTCACCGTCGACGGCCTGTACGAGCACCTCGGCCAGGGCGGCTTCGCCTACGGGCCCGTCTTCCAGGGCCTGCGCGCCGCCTGGACCCTCGGCGACGACGTCTACGCCGAGGTGGCCCTGCCCGACGACCGGCACACCGAGGCCACCCGCTTCGGCCTGCACCCGGCGCTCCTCGACGCCGCCCTGCACGCCACGTTCGTCTCCTCCGACGGCGACCGGCAGGCCGGACTGCCGTTCTCCTGGCGCGGGGTGTCCCTGCACGCCGTCGGGGCGTCCGCGCTGCGCGTCCGCCTCACCGCGGACGGCGCCGACTCCCTCTCCCTCCAGCTGGCCGACACGACCGGCGCGCCCGTCGCCACCGTCGACCACCTGATCGTCCGGCCCGTCTCCGCCGACCGGCTGGCCGGCGCCTCCCGCGCCGCCTACCACGAGTCGCTGTTCCGGATCGAGTGGGCCACCGTCCCGCTCCCGCCCGCCCCCGCCGGCGCCCCCGCGGCCCCCTGGGCCGTCATCGCCCCGGGCTCCGCCGCCGGCTCGGCCTCAGGCACTGACTCCGCCCCGGGCTCCGCCGCTGGCTCGGCCTCAGGCACTGACTCCGGCTCGGGCGCCGACTCCGGCTCTGCCGCTGCCGCTGCCGCCGACTCCGGTTCCGACTCCGGTTCCGGCTCCGGCACCGTCGCTGCCGCTGCCGCTGCCGCTGCCGCTGCCGGTGCCGCCGACTCCGGCTCCGGCACCGGCTCCGGAAGTGCCGCGCTGCCCGGGCCGGTCCACGCCGACCTCGTCGCCCTCGGCGCGGCCCTCGACGCCGGCGCCCCGGCTCCCGCCTACGTCCTCGCCCCCTGCCCGTCCGCCCCGGCGGGGGCGCTCACCCCGGACGCCGTCCGTGCCGCCACGCACCGGGCACTCGCCCTGGTCCAGGGCTGGCTCGGCGACGACCGGTTCGCCGCGTCCCGCCTGGTGTTCGTCACCCGCGGCGCCGTCGCCACCCCGGGCGACTGGGACCTCGCCGACCCGGTCCACGCCCCCGTCTGGGGCCTGGTCCGCTCCGCGCAGTCGGAGAACCCCGACCGCTTCGTCCTGGCCGACCTCGACGCCGCCACCCCCGCCGAAACACTGGCCGAAACACTGGCCGAGGCACTGGCCGCCGCCCTCGCCACCGGCGAACCGCAGCTCGCGATCCGCCGCGGCACCGTCCACGCGCCCCGCCTCGCCCGCGTCCCCGCGACCACGCCGCTGACCCCGCCCCCGGGCGAGTCCGCCTGGCGCATGGACATCCAGGACAAGGGCACCCTCGACCACCTCACCCTGGTCCCCAGCCCCGAGTCCGAGGCGCCCCTGGAGCCCGGCCAGGTCCGCGTCGCCGTCCGCGCCGCCGGCCTCAACTTCCGCGACGTGCTCAACGCCCTCGGCATGTACCCCGGCGACCCCGGCCTGATGGGCAGCGAAGGCGCCGGCACCGTCGTCGAGACCGGCCCCGGCGTCACCGACCTCGCCCCCGGCGACCGCGTCATGGGCATGCTGCCCGGCGCCTTCGGCCCGCTGGCCGTCGTCGACCGCCGCATGATCGCCCCGATGCCCGAGGGCTGGACCTTCGCCGAGGCCGCCGCCGTGCCGATCGTCTTCATGACGGCGTACTACGCACTCAACGACCTCGGCGGCCTGCGCGAGGGCGAAACCCTCCTCGTCCACGCCGCCGCCGGCGGCGTCGGCATGGCCGCCGTCCAGCTGGCCCGCCACTGGGGCGCCGACGTCTACGCCACCGCCAGCCCCGCCAAGTGGGACACCCTGCGCGGACTCGGCCTGACCGACGACCGGATCGCCTCCTCCCGCACCCTCGACTTCGAGGAGACCTTCCGCACCGCCACCGCCGGACGCGGCGTCGACGTCGTCCTCGACTCCCTCGCCCGCGAATTCGTCGACGCCTCCCTGCGGCTCCTGCCGCGCGGCGGACGCTTCGTCGAGATGGGCAAGACCGACGTCCGCGACCCCCGGGACGTCGCCGCCGCCCACCCCGGCGTCAGCTACCAGGCGTTCGACCTCACCGAGGCCGGCCTCGACCGCATCCAGGAGATGCTCACCGAGCTCCTCGCCCTCTTCCGGGCCGGCTCCCTGCGCCCCCTGCCCGTCTCCGCATGGGACCTGCGCCAGGCCCCCGAGGCCTTCCGCTACCTCAGCCAGGCACGCCACGTCGGCAAGATCGTGCTCACCGTGCCCGCCGACTGGAACCCTGACGGCACCGTCCTCATCACCGGCGGCACCGGCACCCTCGGCGCACTCGTCGCCCGGCACGCCGTCACCGTCAGGGGCGCCCGCCGCCTCGTCCTGACCAGCCGCCGCGGCGAGGCCGCCGCCGGCGCCGCCGAACTCGCCGCGGAGCTGCGCGCCCTCGGCGCCGACGTCACCGTCGCCGCCTGCGACGCCGCCGACCGCGAGGCCCTCGCCGCGCTGCTGGCCTCCGTACCGGCCGAACACCCGCTGACCGCCGTCGTCCACACCGCCGGCGTCCTCGACGACGGCATCGCCGAGGCCCTCACCCCGGAACGGATCGACCACGTCCTGCGGCCCAAGGCCGACGCCGCGCTCCACCTGCACGAGCTGACCCGCCACCACGACCTGGCCGACTTCGTCCTCTTCTCCTCCGCCGCCGGCACCTTCGGCGGCGCCGGCCAGGCCAACTACGCGGCCGCGAACGTCTTCCTCGACGCCCTCGCCCGCCACCGCCAGGCCCACGGCCTGCCCGGCACCTCCCTCGGCTGGGGCCTGTGGGCCGAGGCCAGCGGCATGACCGGCGAGCTCGACACCGCCGACAAGGACCGCATGACGCGCTCCGGCGTCCTCGGCCTCTCCTCCGAAGAGGGTCTCGCCCTCCTCGACACCGCCCACCACACCGGCGACGCCCACCTCGTCCCCATGCAGCTCGACCTCGCGCCGCTGCGCCAGGCCGACGCGAGCATGGTGCCCGCGCTGCTGCGCGGCCTCGTGCGCGCCCCCGCCCGCCGGGCCGCCCAGGCCACCGCGGCCGGGACCGGAACCCCGCTGGTGGAGCAGCTCGTACGCCTTCCCGAGAACGAGCGCGACGCGCTCCTGCTCGACCTCGTACGCGACCAGGTGGCCGCCGTCCTCGGCCACGCCACCCCCGACGCCGTCGAACCCGGCCGCGCCTTCAAGGACCTCGGCTTCGACTCGCTGACCGCCGTCGAGTTCCGCAACCGCCTCGGCGCCGCCGCCGGGGTCCGGCTGCCCGCCACCCTCGTCTTCGACTACCCCACCGCCTCCGCCCTCACGGGATTCCTCAAGGACGAACTCCTCGGCTCCGAGGCCGCTGCCGCCGCCCTCACGGTCCGGTCGGCCGCCGCCGAGGCCGACGACCCCATCGCCATCGTCGCCATGAGCTGCCGCTTCCCCGGCGGCGTCCGCAGCCCCGAGGACCTGTGGGAGCTGCTCGCCGAGGGCCGCGACGGCATCGCCCACCTCCCCGCGGACCGAGGCTGGGACACCGAGGCGCTCTACGACCCCGACCCGGACAACCCCGGCACCTCGTACGCCAGCGAAGGCGGCTTCTTCTACGACGCCCCCCACTTCGACCCGGCGTTCTTCGGGATCAACCCGCGCGAGGCCCTCGCCATGGACCCGCAGCAGCGGCTGCTGCTGGAGACCTCCTGGGAGGCCTTCGAGCGCGCCGGGATCGACCCGACGGGCCTGCGCGGCGGACAGGTCGGCGTGTTCGTCGGCCAGATGCACAACGACTACGTGTCCCGCCTGAACACCGTCCCCGAAGGCGTCGAGGGCTACCTCGGCACCGGCGGCTCCAGCAGCATCGCCTCCGGCCGCGTCTCCTACACCTTCGGCTTCGAGGGCCCGGCCGTCACCGTCGACACCGCGTGCTCCTCCTCGCTGGTCGCCCTGCACCTCGCGGCGCAGGCCCTGCGGGCCGGCGAGTGCTCCCTCGCCCTGGCGGGCGGCGTCACCATCATCACCACCCCCGACGTCGTCACGGAGTTCAGCCGCCAGCGCGGCCTCGCCGCCGACGGCCGCTGCAAGCCGTTCGCGGCCGCCGCCGACGGCACCGCGTGGGGCGAGGGCGTCGGCATGCTGCTCGTCGAGCGGCTCTCCGACGCCCGCCGCAACGGCCACCAGGTCCTCGCGGTCGTACGCGGCACCGCCGTCAACCAGGACGGCGCCTCCAACGGTCTGACCGCCCCGAACGGTCCGTCCCAGCAGCGCGTCATCCGCCAGGCCCTCGCCAACGCGGGCCTCGCCTCCGCCGACGTCGACGCCGTCGAGGCCCACGGCACCGGCACCCGGCTCGGCGACCCCATCGAGGCGCAGGCCCTGCTCGCCACCTACGGCCAGGACCGCCCCGCGGACCGGCCGCTGTGGCTGGGCTCCGTCAAGTCCAACTTCGGCCACACCCAGGCCGCGGCGGGCGTCGCCGGCATCATCAAGATGGTCCAGGCGATGCGCCACGGCGTCCTGCCGCAGACCCTGCACGTGGACGAGCCGTCCCCGCACGTGGACTGGTCGGCGGGCGCGGTCTCGCTGCTCACCGAACAGCGGGCTTGGCCCGAGACCGGCCGCCCGCGCCGCGCCGGCATCTCCTCCTTCGGCATGAGCGGTACGAACGCGCACGCCATCGTCGAACTCCCGGAGAGCCCCGCCACCCCGGCCGCCCCCGCCGTCCCGGTCGCACCGGCGGCGCTCCCGTGGCACCTGACCGCCCGCACCCCCGAGGCCCTGCGGGCCCAGGGCGAGCGGCTCCTGTCCCACCTGGAGGCACACCCGCAGACGGCGCCGGCCGACATCGGCCACTCGCTGGCGACCGGCCGGGCCGTGTTCGACCACCGCGCGACCGTGGTCGCCGCCGACCTCGACGGCTTCCGCACCGGCTCTGGCCGCCCTCGCCGAGCGGCCGCTCAGGCGGCGGGCCTGGTCCAGCGGTACTGCGGCCGACGGCGGGCGGAAAGCTCGCCCTCCTCTTCACGGGGCAGGGCAGCCAGCGGCTGGGCATGGGACGCGAGCTCTACGAGACCTACCCGGCCTTCGCGGCCGCGCTCGACGCGGTGTCCGAGCGGCTTGGCCTCGAACTGCCGCTGAAGGACGTCCTGTTCGGGTCCGACGCCACCGTGCTGGACCAGACCGCGTTCACCCAGCCCGCGCTGTTCGCGGTCGAGGTGGCGTTGTTCCGCCTCGTCGAGTCGTGGGGTGTGAAGCCGGACTTCCTGTCGGGTCACTCGATCGGTGAGATCGCCGCCGCGCACGTCGCCGGTGTGTTCTCGCTGGACGACGCCTGCGACGCTGGTCGTCGGCGCGCGGACGGCTGATGCAGGCCCTGCCCGCCGGCGGCGCCATGATCGCCGTCCAGGCCTCGGAGGACGAGGTCCTGCCGATGCTGACCGACCGCGTCAGCATCGCGGCCGTCAACGGCCCGCGCTCGGTGGTCATCGCCGGTGACGAAGACGCGGCGGCCGCGGTCGCCGAGTCGTTCGCCGACCGGAAGGCCAAGCGGCTGACCGTCAGCCACGCTTTCCACTCGCCCCACATGGACGGCATGCTCGACGCCTTCCGCCAGGTGGCGGAGGGGCTGGCGTACGCGAGCCCCCGGATCCCGGTCGTCTCCAACCTGACCGGCGCGCTGATCACCGACGAGATGGGCTCGGCCGACTTCTGGGTGCGGCACGTCCGCGAGGCCGTTCGCTTCCTCGACGGCATCCGCGCCCTGGAAGCCGCCGGCGTGACGACGTACGTCGAGATCGGCCCCGACGGTGTGCTGTCGGCCCTGGCTCAGGACTGCATTGAGCACGACGCCGTCTTCGTACCCGCGCTCCGCAAGGGCCGCCCCGAGGCCGAGGCCGTCACCACGGCCCTCGCCCGGGCCCATGCCCACGGCGTCACCGTCGACTGGACGGCGTACTTCACCGGAACCGGCGCCCAGCGGGTCGACCTGCCCACCTACCCCTTCCAGCGCCAGCGCTACTGGCTGGAGGAGGCTCCGCGCCCGGCGGTGGTCGACTCCGGTGCGGGCTCGACCGGCGGTGCGGTGGACGCGGCGTTCTGGGAGGCCGTCGACAACGCGGACCTCGCCGCCCTCGCCTCCACCCTCGAGATCGATGCCGACCAGCCGCTGAGCGCGCTGCTCCCGGCGCTGTCCGCCTGGCGGCGCCGGAGCGCGGAGCGGTCGGTCGTCGACGGCTGGCGCTACGGGGTCACCTGGAAGCCGCTCGGCCATCCAAACGGCACCGCCCGCCCCGCCGGCACCTGGCTGGTGGTCACCGCGGCGACCGGCGCCGAGCCCGAGCTCCCCGGGATCGCGGACGCCCTCCGGGCAGGAGGCGCGGACGTACGGGAGGTCGCGCTGGACGCGGCCACCACCGACCGCGCCGCCGTGGCCGACCGGCTGCGTACGGCCCTCGCCGGCAACCGCGCCGACGGGGTGCTGTCCCTGCTGGCGCTCGCCGAGGCCCCGCACCCGGCCCATCCGGCGGCGCCGGCCGGGCTGCTGCTGACCGGGACGCTCGTCCAGGCCCTCGGCGACGCCGAGGTCGACGCCCCGCTGTGGTGCGTGACCTCCGGGGCGGTCGCGACCGGCCCCTCCGACCGGGTACGGAGCGCGACGCAGGCGCAGGTCTGGGGCTTCGGCCGGGTCGTCGCCCTGGAACACCCCGAACGCTGGGGTGGTCTGGTGGACCTGCCCGGCAGCGTGGACGCCCGGGCGCTCGACCGGCTGCTCGACGTACTCGCCGGCGGGAATGACGGGTACGAGGACCAGCTCGCCGTACGGTCCGCCGGTCTCCTCGCCCGCCGCATCGGGCACGCCGCCCCGGCGGCCGTCGCGAGCGGCGACGGAGCGGCGGAGCGCGCCCCCTGGCGGCCCCGCGGCACCGTCCTGGTCACCGGCGGCACGGGCGCACTCGGCGGTCACGTGGCCCGCTGGCTCGCCGCTCACGGTGCCGAGCACCTGGTGCTGGCCGGCCGGCGCGGGCCGCGGGCACCCGGGGTCGAGGCGCTGGTCGCGGAGGTCTCCGCGCTCGGTGCGCGGGCCACGGTCGTCGCGTGCGACGTGGCCGACCGGGAGTCCGTCGGCGAGCTGCTCGCCGCCCTGCGCGACGACACCTCCGGCCCCGGCCTGACCGCGGTCTTCCACACGGCGGGCGTCGGCCAGTTCGCGCCGCTCGCCGAGACCGGTGCGGGCGATGTCGCCGCCGTCCTCTCCGCGAAGGTCGCGGGCGCCGAACACCTCGACGAGCTGCTCGGGGACACGGAGCTCGACGCGTTCGTGCTCTTCTCCTCCATCGCCGGTGTCTGGGGCAGCGGAGGCCAGGGCGCCTACGCGGCCGCCAACGCCCACCTCGACGCCCTGGCGCAGCGGCGCCGGGACCGCGGGCTGACGGCCACCGCCGTGGCCTGGGGTCCGTGGGGCGAGGGCGGGCTGGTCGCCGACGACGAGGCGGCCCAGCAGCTGCGCCGCCGAGGCCTGCCGGTGATGGCCCCCGAGCTGTCGATCGCCGCCCTCCAGCAGGCGCTGGACGCGGACGACACGACCGTGACCGTCGCCGACGTCGACTGGGAGCTGTTCGTCCCGGCCTTCACGGCGGCCCGGCCGCGCCCGCTCATCGCCGACCTCCCCGAGGTACGCCGCGCAGTCGCCGCGGAGCAGCACGGCTCCGGCTCCGGCACCGGCACCGGCACCGGTGGCGACGGAGATGCCGGCGAAGCGGCCCGGCTGGTGGCCGAGTTGCGCGGCACGGGCGCAGACGAGGCCGAACGGATCCTGCTCGGCCTGGTCCGTAGGCACGTCGCCGCGGTCCTCGGGCACGACGGGGCAGGCTCGGTCGAGGCGGGCCGCGCGTTCAAGGAGCTCGGCTTCGACTCGCTCACCGCGGTCGAACTGCGCACCCGCCTCGGCTCGGCCACCGGGCTGCGGCTGCCCGCCGGCCTCGTCTTCGACCACCCGACGCCCGCCGCCCTGGCCGCGCACCTGCGCGCCGAACTCCTCGGCGAGGACACGGCGCCCGCGCTCCCGGCGCTCGCGGAGATCGACAAGCTGGAGTTCCTCCTGACGTCGGTCCCCGAGGACGACGCCGCCGAACGCGCCCGCGTGACGGCACGCCTCGAAGCGCTCCTGGCGAACTGGAACGGAACGGACCGGGCTGCCGCCCACGCCCTGGAGGACGAGGAGAACGCCATCGAATCGGCGTCCGCCGAGGACCTCTTCGACATCATCAACAACGAATTCGGAAAAGCCTGAACCTGATGCCCGATCCGATGCCCGATCGGCGTTTCCAGCCGATTCCGAATCCCGTATGCATTCCCCATTTCTCCAGGAGGTGACGTTCCAGTGGCCGGCGCGAACGAAGAAAAGCTTCTCGAAAACCTGAAGTGGATGACCACGGAGCTGCGGCGGGCCCGCCGCCGTCTCCAGGAGGTCGAGCAGGACGCCCACGAGCCCATCGCCATCGTCGCGATGAGCTGCCGTTTCCCCGACGGGGTACGGTCCCCCGAGGACCTGTGGCGACTGGTCTCCCAGGGCGGTGACGCCATCACCGGATTCCCCGGGGACCGCGGCTGGGACATCGCCTCCCTCGCCGATCCCGACCCCGACCGCAAAGGCACCTTCTACAACACGGGCGGCGGATTCCTCACCGACGCCACCGTGTTCGACCCCGGATTCTTCGGCATATCGCCGCGCGAGGCCCTCGCCATGGACCCGCAGCAGCGCCAGATCCTGGAAACCTCGTGGGAGGTGTTCGAGCGGGCCGGGATCGATCCGGCCTCCGTGCGCGGCAGCCGTACCGGCGTGTACATCGGCGCGGGCGCCATGGGGTACGGGGCCGACCTGAGGGAGGTTCCGGAAGGGCTCGAAGGGCTGCTGCTGACGGGTGGCGCGACGAGCGTGCTGTCGGGCCGGGTCAGCTACGTCCTCGGCCTGGAGGGCCCCGCCGCGACCATCGACACGGCGTGCTCCTCCTCCCTGGTGGCCCTGCACCTGGCCGGCCAGGCCCTGCGCCAGCGCGAGTGCTCGCTCGCCCTGGTCGGAGGCGTCTGCGTGATGCCCACCCCCGACGTGTTCGTCGAGTTCAGCCGCCAGCGCGGCCTCGCCGCCGACGGGCGCTGCAAGTCCTTCGCCGCGTCCGCCGACGGCACCGGCTGGTCCGAGGGCGTCGGCGTCCTCCTGGTGGAACGTCTCTCCGACGCCCGCCGCAACGGGCACCCCGTGCTCGCCGTGGTGCGGGGCTCCGCCGTCAACCAGGACGGCGCCAGCAACGGCCTGACCGCCCCCAACGGCCCGTCCCAGCAGCGCGTCATCCGCCAGGCCCTGGAGAACGCCCGGCTCTCGGCCGCCGAGGTCGACGCCGTCGAGGCCCACGGCACGGGCACCCGGCTCGGGGACCCCATCGAGGCGCAGGCACTGCTGGCCACGTACGGGCAGGACCGCCCCGAGGGCCGGCCGCTCCGCCTCGGCTCCCTGAAGTCCAACATCGGCCACACCCAGGCCGCCGCCGGTGTCGCCGGCATCATCAAGACGGTCATGGCGATCCGCCACGGGGTGCTGCCGCAGACCCTGCACGTCGACGAGCCGACCCCCGACGTCGACTGGTCGGGCGGAGCGGTGTCGCTGCTGACCGAGCCCATGGCGTGGCCCGAGACCGGGGCCCCGCGCCGCGCGGCCGTCTCCGCCTTCGGCGTGAGCGGCACCAACGCGCACACCATCATCGAGCAGGCCCCGCCCGAGGAGGCCCCGGAAGGTGCGGGCCCGGAGAGCGGGCCGGCCGCCCAGGCTCCCGCCCGGCCCGCCGTGCTCCCCTGGACGCTCTCGGGCCGGAGCGCCGCCGCACTGCGCGCCCAGGCCGCCCGGCTGATCGCCGCCCGCGCCGCCCAGGAGGGCGCCGCCGCGTCGGCCCTCGACCTCGGCTACTCCCTCGCCACCACGCGCGGCGCCCTGGAACACCGCGCCGTGCTTCTCGGCCGCACGGACGACGACCTCGCCACCGCCCTGGCCGCGCTCGCCGCCGGCCAGGAGGCCGCGGGCCTGGTCACGGACAGCGTGGCCGAGGGCCGGAGCGCGTTCCTGTTCACGGGGCAGGGCAGTCAGCGGCTCGGGATGGGCCGTGAACTGTACGAGACGTACCCGGTGTTCGCGGACGCCCTCGACGCGGTGTGCGGGAAGCTGGAACTGCCCCTGAAGGACGTCCTGTTCGGGGGCGACGCGGACCTGCTCGACCGTACGGAGTACACCCAGCCCGCGCTGTTCGCCGTCGAGGTGGCGCTGTTCCGGCTCCTCGAATCGTGGGGTCTGCGGCCGGACCTCGTGTCCGGCCACTCCATCGGCGAGATCGCCGCCGCGCACGTCGCCGGGGTGTTCTCGCTGGAGGACGCGTGCACGCTGGTCGCGGCCCGCGGTCGCCTGATGCAGGCCCTGCCCGCCGGCGGCGCCATGATCGCCGTCCAGGCCTCGGAGGAGGAGGTCCTGCCGCTGCTGACCGAGCGGGTGAGCATCGCCGCCGTCAACGGCCCGCGTGCCGTGGTCGTCGCCGGAGACGAGGAGGCCGCGGCCGCCGTCGCCGGGCGGTTCGAGGCCCAGGGCCGCAAGACCAAGCGGCTCACCGTCAGCCACGCCTTCCACTCGCCCCACATGGACGGCATGCTCGACGCCTTCCGCACGGTGGCGCGGGGCCTCACGTACGAGGCCCCGAGCATCCCCGTCGTGTCCAACCTGACCGGTGCCCTGGTCACCGACGAGATGGCCTCGGCCGACTTCTGGGTCCGGCACGTCCGCGAGGCGGTCCGCTTCCTCGACGGCGTCCGCGCCCTGGAGGCCGCCGGAGTCACGACGTACGTCGAACTCGGCCCCGAAGGCGTGCTGTCCGCGCTCGCCCAGGACTGCGTCACCGCCGACGACGCGGCCTTCCTCCCCGCGCTGCGCAGCGGCCGGCCCGAGCCCGAGACGGCCCTCGCCGCGCTCGCCCGCGCCCACGCCCACGGCGCCCGCGTCGACTGGTCGGTGTACTTCGCCGGCACCGGCGCCCAGCGCGTCGACCTGCCCACCTACGCCTTCCAGCACGAGCGCTACTGGCTGGAGCCCGGCGCCGCCCCGGCCGGCGACGTCAGCGTGGCCGGACTCGACCCGGCCTCGCACCCGCTGCTCGGCGCGGCCGTCACCCTGGCCGGCTCCGACCAGGTGCTGTGCACCGGCCGCCTCTCGCTGCGCACCCAGCCCTGGCTCGCCGACCACACCGTGGCCGGTACGGTCGTGCTGCCGGGTGCCGCGTTCGTCGAACTCGCCGTCCGCGCGGGTGACCAGGCCGGCTGCGGGCACGTCGAGGAACTGGTGCTCGACGCGGCGCTCGCACTGCCCGCCGACGGCGGCGTCCGCGTCCAGGTGCTCGTCGAGAACCCGGACGAGCAGGGCCACCGCACCTTCACCGTGTCCGGCCGGCCCGAGGACGACGCCACCGGCGACACCGGGTGGACGCGCCACGCCCACGGCGTCCTCGCGCCCGCCGCACGGGCCACGGCCTTCGACCTGGCCCAGTGGCCGCCCACCGGGGCGGAAGCCCTCGACACCGACCGGCTCCACGACACCGACCGGCTCCACGCCACCGTCGACGCGGCCTGGCAGCACGACGGCGCGTACTACGCCCAGGTGCGCCTGCCCGCAGACGGCCCGCAGGAGCGCCCGCAGACGGCCGACTTCGGCCTGCACCCGGCGCTGCTGGACGCCGCCGCGCACGCCGCGCTCGCCCTGGCACTCCCGTACGCCGACCGCCCGGGCACGGGCGTCGGGCCGGGCAGCGTCTGGTCGGACGTGACCCTGCACGCGCAGGGCGCCGACGCCCTGCGCGTCCGCATCCGGCCCGCCGCCGACGGCGCGTTCGCCCTGGACCTCGCCGACGACCTCGGCGACCCGGTGGCGACCGTCGGCCGACTGGCCGCGCGGCCGTTCACGGCCGGGACCACCGCGACCACGGGTGCCCCGCACCCGGTGCCGGCCGTCCTGCGCGAGGCGCTGTTCCAACTCGACTGGGCGCCGCTGCCGGTCCGGCCGGATGCCGGCGCGGCCGAGCCCGCCGGCGGCTGGGCCGTCCTCGGCTCGACCGGCTTCGGCCACGCCACCCGCCACGCCGACCTGGCGGAGCTGGGCGCGGCGGTCGACGCGGGCCTGCCCGTACCGGCCTACGTCCTGGCCCCCTTCCCCCGCCAGGACGCCGCGCTCGCGGAGGAAACCCTGCGCGAGGCCGCGCACCGGGCGCTCGCCCTCGTGCGCGCCTGGTCGGCCGACACCCGGTTCGAGGCGTCCCGCCTGGTCGTCGTGACCAGCGGCGCGGTCGCCGGTCCCGGCGAAGGCGGCGAGGACCTCCCGCACGCCGCCGTCCGGGGTCTGCTGCGCTCGGCGGAGACCGAGAACCCCGGCCGCTTCCTCCTCGCCGACGTCCACGACCTCGCCGGCCTCACCGACCCGGCCGTCGACCCGGCCGAGACCGCCCTCCTCGCCGCGGCCCTCGCCTCCGGCGAGCCGGAGCTGCTGCTGCGCGACGGCGCCGTCCACGTGCCGCGGCTGCGGCGCACCCCGCCCGCCACCGCGCCGACGGCCGACGCCGTCGTCATCGACCCGGACGGCACCGCCCTGATCACCGGCGGCTCCGGCACGCTCGCCGGGATCGTCGCCCGCCACCTCGTCACCGCCCACGGCGTACGCCACCTGCTGCTGCTCAGCCGTCGTGGCGCCGACGCGCCCGGCGCCGCCGCACGCACCGCGGAGCTGGCCGAGCTGGGCGCCGAGGTCACCTGGGCGGCGTGCGACGCCGCCGACCGTGACGCCCTGGCCGCGGTCCTGGCCGGCGTACCCGCCGCGCACCCCCTCACCACCGTGGTCCACACCGCGGGCGTCCTCGACGACGGCGTGCTCGCATCCCTCACTCCCGAGCGCCTGGACACCGTCCTGCGGCCGAAGGCCGTAGCCGCCCTCCACCTGCACGAACTCACCCGCGACCTGCCGGTCACGGCGTTCGTCCTCTACTCCGCCATCGCCGGCACCCTCGGCAGCGCGGGCCAGGCCAACTACGCCTGCGCCAACGTATTCCTGGACGCCCTCGCCCAGCACCGCCACCACCAGGGCCTGCCGGCCACCGCGCTCGCCTGGGGCCTGTGGGCCGACGCCAGCGGCATGACCGCCGGCCTCGACGAGGCCCAGCTGCGACGCATGGAGCAGCACGGCATGGGCGCCCTGTCCGCCGCCGACGGCATGGCCCTGCTGGACGCGGCGCTGACCTCGGGCCGGCCCGTCCTCGTCCCCGCCCGCCTCAACCCCGCCGCACTGCGCGATGCTGCCGCACCCGGCCCCGTCGCCCCCGTGTTCCGGGAACTCCTCGGCCCGGCGGGACGCCGGACCGCGAGCACCCGTACCGACGCGGGCACCCCGCTCGCCGAGCGGCTGAGCGGACTCACCCGCCCCGAACAGGACCGGGCCCTGCTGGACCTCGTACGCACGCAGGTCGCCTCCGTACTCGGCCACGCCTCGGCCGAACGGGTCGAACCCGCCAAGGCGTTCAAGGACCTCGGCTTCGACTCGCTGACCGCCGTAGAACTGCGCAACCGCCTCGGCGCGGCCACCGGGCTGCGCCTGGCCAGCACGCTCGTCTTCGACCACCCCACGCCCACCGCGCTCGCCCGGCAGCTGCGCACCGAACTCCTCGGCAACGCCGACGAAGCCGGCGCGGACGAGACCGGCGCGCACGCCGCACCGGGCGCTGCCGTGACCCTTGCCGACGACCCCATCGCGATCATCGCCATGAGCTGCCGCTACCCCGGCGGCGTCCGCAGTCCCGAAGAGCTGTGGCGGCTCGTCGAGACCGGCGGCGACGCGATCGCCGGACTCCCCGGCAACCGGGGCTGGGACACCGCCGAGCTGTACGCCGGACAGGACGGCCGCACCTTCGCGGGCGGATTCGTCCACGACGCCGACTCCTTCGACGCCGACTTCTTCGGCATCTCGCCGCGCGAGGCCCTCGCCATGGACCCGCAGCAGCGACTGCTCCTCGAAACCTCCTGGGAGGCGGTCGAGCGGGCCGGCATCGACCCGTCGTCGTTGCGCGGGACCCGGGCCGGCGTGTTCGTCGGCGCCTCGTACGGTGGCTACGACGCCCAGCTGGAGCGCTCTGAAGACCCGGACGGCGTCCTCGGCCACGTGATGACCGGCAACGCGGGCAGCGTCATGTCCGGCCGCGTCTCGTACGCCCTGGGCCTGGAGGGCCCGGCCGTCACCGTCGACACGGCCTGCTCGTCGTCGCTTGTCGCCCTGCACTGGGCCGTCCAGGCACTGCGGGGCGGCGAATGCACCCTCGCGCTCGCGGGCGGCGTGACGGTGATGTCGACGCCCGGGACGTTCAGCGAGTTCAGCCACCAGGGCGGTCTCGCCCCCGACGGCCGCTGCAAGGCGTTCGCGGCGGCGGCCGACGGCACGGGCTGGGGTGAGGGTGTCGGCATGCTGCTCGTCGAGCGGCTCTCGGACGCCCGGCGCAACGGGCACCCGGTACTCGCGGTGGTACGGGGTTCGGCGATCAACCAGGACGGTGCCAGCAACGGACTCACCGCCCCCAACGGCCCCTCTCAGCAGCGCGTCATCCGCGCCGCCCTCGCGAGCGCGGGCCTGTCCGCCGCCGAGGTCGACGCGGTCGAGGCGCACGGCACGGGGACCCGGCTCGGCGACCCGATCGAGGCGCAGGCCCTGCTGGCGACCTACGGTCAGGACCGTCCGGCCGAACAGCCGCTGCTGCTGGGCTCCATCAAGTCCAACATCGGCCACACCCAGGCCGCCGCCGGTGTGGCGGGCGTCATCAAGATGGTGCAGGCCATGCGCCACGGGGTGCTCCCGCAGACCCTCCACGTCGACGAGCCCACCCCGCACGTCGACTGGTCGGCCGGTGACATCGCCCTGCTGACGGAGGCCACGACATGGCCCGAGACCCGTCGGCCGCGGCGCGCGGCGGTGTCCTCCTTCGGCATCAGCGGCACCAACGCCCACACGATCATCGAGCAGGCACCGGAGCCCACGGACCCGCCGGCGACGCCGACTTCGGCCGCCGGCCCGGTTCCGTACGCCCTGTCGGCCAAGAGCCCGCAGGCGCTCCGCGCCCAGGCGGCCCGGCTGCTCACCACTGCCGAGGACGCCGTCTCCGAGGACGGCTCCGGCCTCCTGGACCTGGCCTACTCCCTGGCCACCGGCCGCGCGGGCCTCGAACACCGGGCTGCGTTCGCCGCCGGCGACCGCGCGGGCCTGCTGCGCGCCCTCGCGGCCCTCGCGGCCGACGAGCAGACGCCGGGGCCGATCCGTGGGTCGGTCTCCGGTGGCGGCCTGGCGTTCCTGTTCACGGGACAGGGCAGCCAGCGGCTGGGGATGGGGCATGAGCTCTACGAGACCTACCCGGCGTTCGCGGCCGCGCTGGACGCGGTGTGCGCGCGGATGGACCTCGAACTGCCGCTGAAGGACGTCCTGTTCGGGGCGGACGCGGCTCTGCTGAACCGTACGGAGTACACCCAGCCCGCGCTGTTCGCGATCGAGGTGGCGCTGTTCCGGCTCCTCGAATCGTGGGGTCTGCGCCCGGACTTCCTGTCGGGCCACTCGATCGGTGAGATCGCCGCCGCGCACGTGGCGGGTGTGTTCTCGCTGGAGGACGCGTGTGCCCTGGTCGTGGCCCGTGGTCGTCTGATGCAGGCGCTCCCGTCCGGCGGGGTCATGATCGCGGTGCAGGCGTCGGAGGACGAGGTCCTGCCGCTGCTGACCGAGCGCGTGAGCATCGCGGCGGTCAACGGTCCCCGGTCGGTCGTCGTCGCGGGTGACGAGGAGGCGGCGGTCGCGATCGCCGAGGCCTTCCCGGACCGCAAGTCCAAGCGGCTGACCGTCAGCCACGCGTTCCACTCGCCGCACATGGACGGCATGCTCGCCGACTTCCGCAAGGTCGCCGAGGAACTGTCGTACGGCGCCCCGCGCATCCCGGTCGTCTCCAACCTGACCGGCTCGGTTGTCTCGGACGAGATGGCATCGGCCGAGTTCTGGGTCCGGCACGTCCGCGAGGCGGTCCGCTTCCTCGATGGCGTCCGCGCCCTGGAAGCCGCCGGAGCCACGACGTACCTCGAACTCGGTCCCGACGGCGTCCTCTCCGCCCTCGCCCAGGACTGCGTCGAGCAGGACGCCGCCTTCGTGCCGGTCCTGCGCGCCGCGCGCCCCGACGCCGAAGCCGAGACCGCCACCACGGCGCTCGCCCACGCGTACACCCGCGGCGTCCCCCTCGACTGGCGGGCGTACTTCTCCGCCACCGCGGCCGGCGCCCGGCGCGTCGACCTGCCCACTTACCCCTTCCAGTCCCGCCGCTACTGGCCCGAGCCCGCCACTACGCGCACCGGCACCGCTCAGGCCGGCTCCGCCGGCAGCGAGACCGACGCCCGGTTCTGGGACGTCGTGGAGCGGGCCGACCTGAGCGCGCTCGCCGACGAGTTCGCCCTCGACGGCGACCAGCCGCTCAGCGCCGCGCTGCCCGCCCTGTCCGCATGGCGGAGGGAGCAGCAGGCACAGGAGCGGGCCGACTCCCTCCTGTACCGCGTCGTCTGGCAGCCGTGGTCCGGCGAGGACCGGGGCACCCCCGCGATCGTCGGCGGCACCTGGCTCGTCGCCGTACCCGCCCCCCAGGCGGCGGACCCGTGGGTCCGCGCGCTGACCGACCGCATCAGCGGAGACGGGGCCCGGATCCTGCCGCTCCCGCTCGACGTCGCCGACGGCGACCCGGCGGTCCTGCGCGCACGCCTGGACGAGACGCTGCGCGACGCGGTGGCAGCGGCCGCCGACGGGCGACCGGTCACCGGCGTCCTGTCGCTCCTGGCACTGGACGAGCGGCCGCACCCCGAGCACCCGGCGGTCCCCGTCGGACTGGCCCTCACGGCCGCCCTCACCTCGGTGCTCACCGACCCGGACGGGCCGGCCGGCTGCGCCGACGCACCCCTGTGGTGCGTCACCCGCGACGCCGTCGCCGCCGCCCCGGGCGACGCGCTCGGCGGCGCCGCCCAGTCCCAGGTCTGGGGCCTGGGCCGGGTCGTCGCCCTGGAACACCCCGACCGCTGGGGCGGCCTGGTCGACCTGCCCGAGGCGTGCGACGAGCGCGCCCTGTCCCGGCTGTCGGCCGTACTCACCGGCGCGGGCGACGAGGACCAGCTCGCGATCCGGGCCGTGGGCCCGCTCGTACGACGCCTCGTCCACGCCCCGACGACCGGCGCGGGCACCGCACCCCGGTGGACCCCGGCCGGCACCGTGCTCATCACGGGCGGTACCGGCGCGCTCGGCCGCCACGTGGCGCGCCGTCTCGCCGAACGCGGCGCGCGGCGGCTCGTGCTCGTCAGCCGCGGCGGCGCCGACGCGCCCGGCGCCGGCGAGGTCCGCGCGGAACTGGAGGCGCTCGGCGCGGCCGTGACCGTGGCGGCCTGCGACGTCACCGACCGGGACGCGCTCGAAGCGCTCGTCGCGAGCCTGGCGGCCGACGGCACCCCCGTCCGCGCCGTCGTGCACGCCGCGGGTGTCTCCCAGCCGCCCGGCACGGGCACCGACCTGCCCGGCTTCGCCCGGGTCGTCACCGCCAAGACCGCCGGCGCCGTCCACCTCGACGCGCTGTTCGACGCCCCGGACTCTCTCGACGCGTTCGTCCTCTTCTCCTCCATCGCCGGTGTCTGGGGCAGCGGCGGCCAGGGGGCGTACGCCGCCGCCAACACCTTCCTCGACGCGCTCGCCGAGCGCCGCGCGGCCCGCGGGCTCGCCGCCACGGCGATCGCCTGGGGGCCGTGGGCCGAAGCCGGCATGGCCACCGAAGGCGACGCGGAGGAGCAGCTCAGCCGCCGCGGACTGCCGCCCGTGGACCCGAAGACGAACCTGCTCGCCCTGGAACGCGCCCTCGCCGGCCGGGACGCCGCGGTGACCGTGGCCTCCGTCGACTGGGAGCGGTTCGCCCCGGTGTTCGCCGCCGCACGGCCCCGGCCGCTCGTCGGCGACCTGCCCGAGGTACGCGGCGCCCTGCGCGAGGAGGCACCCGCAGCGGCCACCTCCGCGACCGCCGACCCGTCCGCGTCCGTACTCGGCAAGCTGACCGAACTGTCCGGGGACGACCGGGACACGGCCCTCCTCGACCTCGTGCGCGAGCACGCGGCGGCAGCGCTCGGCCACCCCTCCGCGGACGCCGTCGCAGCCGACCGGGCCTTCAAGGACCTGGGCTTCGACTCCCTCACGGCGGTCGAACTGCGCAACCGCCTGGGCGCCGCGTGCGGCCTGCGGCTGCCGTCCAGCCTCGTCTTCGACTACCCCAACCCCGAGGCCCTCACCCGCCACCTGCTGCGCACCCTCTTCCCCGAGGGAAGCGGCGCAACGGCCGGCGCGGACCTCGACACCGACCCGCAGGACGTGGAGCTGCGCCGGACCCTGGCCACCATTCCCATGGGCCGGATCCGCGAAGCGGGACTCCTCGACACCCTCCTGCGGCTCGCCGGACCCGACACCCCCGCCGAGGACCCCGGTGCGGGCGCCTCCGAGACGGCCGGGTCCATCGACACGATGGACCTCCAGGACCTCCTCGACCTCGCCCTCGACGGCGGTGGCGGCCTCGACGAGGACACCTCCGGCAACACCACCAGCAACAGCAACTTCTGACGTGCCCGAAGTGCGGAGTAAGTGATGACCACCCCGAACGAAAAAGTCGTTGAAGCGCTGCGGGCCTCCCTGAAGGAAACCGAGCGGCTGCGCCGCCGGAACCAGGAGCTCACCGACGCCTCCCGCGAACCGATCGCGATCGTCGGCATGAGCTGCCGTTTCCCCGGCGGAATCAGCTCGCCCGAGGACCTGTGGAATCTCGTCGAGAGCGGCGGTGACGCCATCTCCGGCTTCCCCGCCGACCGCGGCTGGGACGTCGAGTCGCTGTACGACCCCGACCCCGACCACCCCGGCACGACCTACGCCCGCCACGGCGGCTTCCTGCACGAGGCCCCCGAGTTCGACGCCTCCTTCTTCGGGATCTCCCCGCGCGAGGCCCTCGCCATGGACCCCCAGCAGCGCCTGCTGCTGGAGACCACCTGGGAGGTCTTCGAGCGCGCCGGCATCGACCCGGCGACCCTGCGCGGCAGCCGCGCCGGCGTGTTCGTCGGCGCGTCCGCCAACGCTTACGGCGCCGGCTCGGACGAGCTGCCCGACGGCGTCGAGGGACACCTCCTGACCGGTACCGCCTCCAGCGTGGTCTCCGGGCGGCTCGCCTACGTCTTCGGCCTGGAGGGCCCCGCCGCCACCGTCGACACGGCCTGCTCGTCCTCCTCCGTCGCCCTGCACATGGCCGTCCAGGCCCTGCGCCAGGGGGAGTGCTCGCTGGCCCTGGCCGCCGGCGTCACCGTCCTGGCCGGCCCGGAGGTCTTCGTCGAGTTCAGCCGCCAGCGCGGCCTGTCGGCCGACGGCCGCTGCAAGTCCTTCGCCGAGGCGGCGGACGGCACCGGCTGGTCGGAGGGCGTCGGCGTCCTGCTGGTGGAGCGCCTCTCCGACGCCCGCCGCAACGGGCACCGGGTCCTGGCCGTCGTACGGGGTTCGGCCGTCAACCAGGACGGCGCCTCCAACGGCCTGACCGCCCCCAACGGGCCGGCGCAGCAGCGCGTCATCCGCCAGGCCCTCGAAAGCGCCCGCCTGGCCCCCGCCGACGTCGACGCCGTCGAGGCCCACGGCACGGGCACGACCCTGGGCGACCCCATCGAGGCGCAGGCACTGCTGGCCACGTACGGGCAGGACCGCCCGGCGGACCGGCCGCTGTGGCTGGGCTCCCTGAAGTCGAACCTCGGTCACACCCAGAACACCGCCGGCATCGCGGGCATCATCAAGATGGTCATGGCCATGCGGCACGGCGTGCTGCCCAAGACCCTGCACGTGGACCGGCCGAGCTCGCACGTCGACTGGTCGGCGGGCGCGGTCTCGCTGCTCACCGAGCAGCGGGCGTGGCCGGAGACCGGGCGCCCGTACCGGGTCGGTGTCTCCGCCTTCGGCGTCAGCGGCACCAACGTGCACACCATCATCGAGCAGGCGCCGGAGGCCGACCGGAACCCGGAGCGGGCCGAGGGCGGGGCGGGGCCGGAGCCCGAAGCCGTGCCCTGGCTCCTGTCGGCCAAGGGCCAGGACGCGCTGCGCGAGCAGGCGGAGCGCCTGCTCGCCCACGCCGGGGAGAACCCCGGGCTGAGCCCGGTCGACGTCGCCCGGTCGCTCGCGGTCGGCAGGGCGGCCTTCGAGGACCGCGCGGCGGTGGTGGCCGCCGACCGCGAGGGTCTGCTGGCCGGCCTCGCCGCACTGGCGGCGGGCGACGCGGCGCCGGGCGTGGTGAAGGGCTCGCCGGTCGCAGGCAAGGTCGCCTTCCTCTTCACCGGGCAGGGCAGCCAGCGGCTGGGGATGGGGCGTGAGCTGTACGAGACCCACCCGGTATTCGCGGCCGCGCTGGACGCGGTGTGCGAGCGGCTGGAACTGCCGCTCAAGGACGTGCTGTTCGGCGACGACGCCGACCTGCTGGACCGGACCGAGTACACCCAGCCCGCGCTGTTCGCGGTCGAGGTGGCGCTGTTCCGGCTGCTGGAGTCGTGGGGTGTGAAGCCGGACTTCCTCGCCGGTCACTCGATCGGCGAGATCGCCGCCGCGCACGTCGCCGGGGTGCTGTCCCTGGAGGACGCGTGCGCACTGGTGGCGGCGCGCGGCCGACTGATGCAGGCGCTGCCGGGTGGTGGCGTGATGATCGCCCTCCAGGCGTCCGAGGACGAGGTCCTGCCGCTGCTGACCGACCGCGTCAGCATCGCGGCCGTCAACGGCCCGCGCTCGGTGGTCATCGCCGGCGACGAGGACGCCGCGACGGCGATCGCCGAGTCGTTCCCCGACCGCAAGTCCAAGCGGCTGACGGTCAGCCACGCCTTCCACTCGCCGCACATGGACGGCATGCTCGACGCCTTCCGCGAGGTCGTGGCCGGGCTGTCGTTCGGCGCCCCGCGCATCCCGGTCGTCTCCAACCTGACCGGCGCCCTCGTCACCGACGGCGAGATGGGTTCCGCCGACTTCTGGGTCCGGCACGTCCGCGACGCCGTCCGCTTCCTCGACGGCGTCCGCACCCTGGAGGCCGCCGGAGTCACCACGTACGTCGAACTCGGCCCCGACGGCGTGCTGTCCGCCCTCGCCCAGGACTGCGTGGAGCAGGACGCCGTCTTCGTCCCCGTGCTCCGCAAGGGCCGCCCCGAGGCGGAGAGCCTCGTCACCGCCCTCGCCCGGGCCCACGCCCACGGCATCCGGGTCGACTGGCAGGCCTTCTTCCCCGCCGCCGACGCCCACCGCGTCGACGACCTGCCCACCTACGCCTTCCAGCGACAGCGCTACTGGATCGAGCCGGGCACCCGGGCCGGTGACGTGGGCTCGGCCGGACTGGACGAGGCCTCGCACCCGCTGCTCGGAGCGACCGTCGCGCTCGCCGACTCCGAGGGCTTCGTCTTCACCGCCCTGCTCTCGCCCACCACCCACCCCTGGCTGGTCGACCACCAGGTCATGGGCAGCGTCCTGCTGCCCGGCACCGCCTTCGTGGACCTGGCGATCTGGGCCGGGGACCAGGTCGGCTGCGACACCGTCGAGGAGCTGACCCTCGAAGCGCCGCTGATCCTGCCCGAACGCGGCGGCGTCCAGCTCCAGATGTACGTGAGCGCTCCCGACGCCGACGGCACGGGCCGACGCGCCTTCGGCCTCTCCTCCCGCCCGAAGGACAGCGCGGCCGACGAGCCGTGGACGCGCCACGCCGGCGGCGTACTGGCCCACGCGCCCGCCTCGACTTCGCCGCGCTTCGCTCCCGAGCAGTGGCCCCCGGCCGGCGCCGAGACCCTCGACACGGACGGCCTCTACGCCGACCTCGCCGAGGTCGGCATGGGCTACGGCCCGGCGTTCCGCGGCCTCACCGCGGCCTGGCGGCACGGCGACAGCGTCTACGCCGAGGTCGCCCTGCCCGAGGAAACCGCCTCCGCGGCACGGGACTTCGGCCTCCACCCCGCCCTGCTGGACGCCGCGCTCCACACGCTGGGCCTCGGCGTCCTGGGCGGCACCGAGGGCGAGGGCCGTCTCCCGTTCGCGTGGAGCGGCGTGACCCTCCACGCAGGTGGGGCCGACGCCCTGCGCGTGCGCCTCACGCCCCGCGGGACCGACGGCGTGCGTCTGGAGATCGCGGACCCCACGGGCGTGCCCGTCGCGACCGTCGACTCGCTCGTCCTGCGCGCCGTATCGGCCGAGCAGGTCCAAGCCGCGCGCACCGCCTACCACGAGTCGGTGTTCCGGACCGAGTGGACGGCGCTGCCCGCCGCTGCCGACGCGCCGGGTACGGCGCCCGAGGGCCGGTGGGCCGCGCTGGGTACCGCGGTCCCCGCCGCCCTCCTCTCCGCCGCCGACGCGATCCACGTCCACGCCGACCTCGCCGAGCTGGCGGCGGCCGTCGACGCCGGAGCGCCCGTACCCGAGGCCGTGTTCGTCGGCTTCGGACAGGCCGACGCCGACGCCGAGACCACGCCGGAACTCTCCGCCGAGGCCGTGCACCGGGCCGCGCACCGCGCCCTCGCCCTCGCCCGCACCTGGCTGGGCGACGAGCCCTTCACCGGCGACCGGTTCGCCGCCACCCGCCTCGTCGTCCTCACCCGGGGAGCCGTCGCCGTCGGCGCCGACGCCACCGACACGGTCACCGACCCGGTCCACGCGGCCGTCCGGGGCCTGCTGCGCTCCGCGCAGTCCGAGCACCCCGACCGGCTGCTGCTGATCGACACCGACGCCGCCGAGGAATCGGTACGCGCACTGCCCGCCGCGCTCGCCGCGGGCGAGCCGCAGCTCGCCGTACGCGCCGGCACGCTTCACGCGCTCCGCCTCGCCCGCGTGGCCCGGGAGACCGCCGAAGAGACCTCCGAAGCGACCCCCGACGAGCAGGCCACGGCCGGTTCCGCCGCCGGCCCGGCCTACGCGCCGGAGTCGACCGTGCTGATCACCGGCGCCGGCGGCCTCCTCGGAGGCCTGATCGCCCACCGGCTCGTCGCCGAGCACGGCGTACGGCACCTGCTCCTCGTCGGCCGCCGCGGCGGATCCACCCCCGAGGCGCAGCGGCTCGGCGCCGAACTCACCGCCGAGGGCGCTTCGGTGACCTGGGCCGCCTGCGACGTCGCGGACCGGGACGCGCTGGCCGCCGTACTGGCGGAGATACCCGCCGAGCACCCGCTCGGCGCCGTCGTCCACACCGCCGGCGTGCTCGACGACGGCGTGATCACCTCCCTCACGCCCGAGCGCCTGTCGGCCGTACTGCGCCCCAAGGTCGACGCGGCCGTCAACCTCCACGACCTGACCCGCGACCTCGACCTCCGCGCCTTCGTGCTGTTCTCGTCCATCGGCGGCGTCTTCGGCGGCGCCGGCCAGGGCAACTACGCGGCCGCCAACGTCTTCCTCGACGCGCTCGCCCAGCACCGCCGGTCCCTGGGGCTCCCCGCCACCTCCCTGGCCTGGGCCCTGTGGGCCGACGGCGCCGGCATGGCCGGCAGCCTCACCGACGCCGACATCAGCCGCATGACCCGCGGCGGACTGCCCCCGCTCACCTCGGCGGAGGGCCTCGACCTCTTCGACCTCGCGCACCGGCTCGACGAGGCCGCGCCGGTCCTGATGCGCGTCGACCTCGCCGGGCTGCGCCCGCAGGCCCAGGCCGGCACGCTGTCCCCGCTGCTGCGCGGACTCGTACGGGTCCCCACCCGGCGGCACGCGGGCGGCGCGGCCGCCGCGGCGGGCGCCTCCGGGCTGCGGCAGCGCCTGGCGGGCCTGCCCGCCGCCGAGCGCGACCGTACGCTGCTCGACCTCGTACGCAAGCAGGTCGCCGCGGCGCTGGGCTACCCGGGCGCCGCCGCCGTCGAGCCGGGCCGCTCCTTCAACGAGCTGGGCTTCGACTCGCTCACGGCGGTCGAACTCCGCAACCGGCTCGGCGCGGCGGTCGGCCGCCGGCTGCCCGCCACGCTGGTCTTCGACTACCCGACGGCGACCGCCCTCGCCCAGTACCTCCACGAGGAGCTCGTCGGCGACCTCGCGGACGCCGCGGCCGCCGACGCCGGCCGGGGCGGCTTCCCGGCCCGCCGCCCGGCCGCCGCGACCACGCGCGCCGCGGACGACGACGACCCCATCGCCGTCGTCGCGATGAGCTGCCGCTTCCCCGGCGGCATCACCTCCCCCGAGGACCTGTGGCGCCTGCTCGCCGAGGGCCGCGACGGCATCACCGCCTTCCCCGCCGACCGCGGCTGGGACCTCGACGCCCTCTACAGCGACGACCCCGACCGAGAGGGCACCAGCTACGTCCGCGAGGGCGGCTTCCTGCACGAGGCGGCCGACTTCGACGCCGCCTTCTTCGGGATCTCGCCCCGCGAGGCCCTGGCCATGGACCCGCAGCAGCGCCTGCTGCTGGAGACCACCTGGGAGACGTTCGAGCGGGCCGGCATCGACCCCACCGGCCTGCGCGGCAGCCGCACCGGCGTGTTCATCGGCTCCAACGCCCAGGACTACCTCCAGCTCTGGCTGAACGACGGCGACGGCCTCGAAGGCCACCTCGGCACCGGCAACGCGGCCAGCGTCGTCTCCGGCCGCATCTCCTACTCCTTCGGCCTGGAGGGTCCGGCCGTCACCCTCGACACGGCCTGCTCCTCGTCGCTCGTCACCCTGCACCTCGCGGCCCAGTCGCTGCGCCGGGGCGAGTGCGCGATGGCTCTCGCGGGCGCCGTGACCATCATGTCCACGCCCGGCGCGTTCACCGAGTTCAGCCGCCAGCGCGGGCTCGCCTCGGACGGCCGCATCAAGGCGTTCGCGGCGGCCGCCGACGGCACGATCTGGTCCGAAGGCGTCGGCCTCGTCCTCCTGGAGCGGCTCTCGGACGCCCGCCGCAACGGCCACCCGGTGCTCGCGGTCGTCCGCGGCACCGCCGTCAACCAGGACGGCGCGAGCAACGGACTCACCGCCCCGAACGGCCCCTCGCAGCAGCGCGTCATCCGCGAAGCCCTCGCCGATGCCGGCCTGACCGCCGGCGACGTGGACGCCGTCGAGGCCCACGGCACGGGTACCCGGCTCGGCGACCCGATCGAGGCGCAGGCACTCCTGGCCACGTACGGCCAGGACCGGCTCGCGGACCGGCCGCTGCTGCTGGGCTCCGTGAAGTCGAACATCGGGCACACGCAGGCCGTGGCCGGTGTCGCCGGCGTCATCAAGATGGTCATGGCGATGCGCAACGGCGTACTCCCGCAGACCCTCCACATCGACGAGCCGACCCCCTACGTGGACTGGTCGGCCGGGGACATCGAGCTCCTCACCGAGCAGCGCGCCTGGCCCGAGACGGGGCGCCCGCGCCGGGCCGGCATCTCCTCCTTCGGCTACAGCGGCACCAACGCCCACGCCGTCATCGAGCAGGCACCGCAGCACACGGGCGAACCGACGCCCGCGACCCCGGCCGGGCCGGGACTCCCGGTGCTGCCGTGGCTCGTCTCCGGCCGCACCGCGGCCGCCCTGCGGGCCCAGGCGGACCGCCTGCACCCGGCCGCGGCCGACGTACTGACGCAGTCCGGGGCCCGGGGCGCACTCGGCCTCGGCCTCTCCCTCGCCGCGCACCGAGCCGCGCTGGAGCACCGCGCGGTACTGATCGGCGCACCGTCGGACGGCGAGACCCTCCTCGGCCGCCTTGCGGCCCTCGCGGCCGGTGAGCAGGTCCCGGGGCTGGTGCGGGGTGCGGTGTCGGGTGGCGGGCTGGCGTTCCTGTTCACGGGGCAGGGGAGCCAGCGGCTGGGGATGGGGCGTGAGCTGTACGACGCCTTCCCGGTGTTCGCGGATGCGTTGGACGCGGTGTGCGAGCGGCTGGACCTCGAACTGCCGCTGAAAGACGTCCTGTTCGGGGCGGATGTGGCGCTGCTGGACCGTACTGAGTACGCGCAGCCGGCGTTGTTCGCGGTCGAGGTGGCGCTGTTCCGGCTCCTGGAGTCCTGGGGCGTACGGCCGGACTTCCTGGTCGGCCACTCGGTGGGTGAGATCGCGGCCGCGCACGTGGCCGGGGTCTTCTCGCTGGACGACGCGTGCGCGCTGGTGGCGGCGCGTGGGCGGTTGATGCAGGCGCTGCCGGGTGGTGGCGTGATGATCGCGGTTCAGGCGTCGGAGGCCGAGGTCCTGCCGCTGCTGACCGAGCGCGTGAGCATCGCGGCGGTCAACGGTCCTCAGTCGGTTGTGGTCGCCGGCGACGAGGACGCGGCCGTCGCGGTCGTGGAGGCGTTCGCCGACCGGAAGCACAAGCGGCTGACGGTCAGCCACGCGTTCCACTCGCCGCACATGGACGGCATGTTGGAGGACTTCCGCCAGGTGGTGGAGGGCCTGTCGTTCGAGGCCCCGCGTATCCAGGTCGTGTCGAACCTGACGGGCTCGGTCGTCTCGGACGAGATGGCCTCGGCCGAGTTCTGGGTCCGGCACGTCCGTGAGGCCGTTCGCTTCCTCGACGGGATCCGCGCCCTGGAAGCGGCCGGCGTGACGACGTTCGTCGAGCTGGGCCCTGACGGCGTGCTGTCGGCCCTCGCCCAGGACTGCCTGGCCGGTGACGCGGACGTCGCTTTCGTGCCGGTGCTGCGTGCGGGCCGTGGCGAGGCGGAGACGACGGTCACCGCTGTGGCGCAGGCTCATGTGCGGGGTGTGGAGGTGGACTGGTCCGCCTTCTTCGCCGGTACGGGCGCGGAGCGGGTCGAGCTGCCGACGTACGCGTTCCAGCGGCAGCGCTACTGGCCGGAGACGATCCTGTCCGGCGCCGTTGCCCCCGCTCCGGCCGTTGACGTGGTGGATTCCCGCTTCTGGGACGCGGTGGAGCGCGGCGATCTCACGTCTCTGGCTTCCGAACTGGACGTGGACGGCGATGCACGCTTCAGCGAGCTCGTCCCCGCGCTGTCGGCATGGCGCCGGCAGGGCCAGGAGCAGTCCGAGATCGACGGCTGGCGCTACCGGGTGTCCTGGAAGCCGCTGACGGATGCCGCGGGCTCTGGTGTGCGGTTGTCGGGCTCGTGGCTGGTGGTTGTCCCCGCCGGTGGTGTGGATGACGCAGCTGTGGTGGGTGCGCTGGCCGGGCGTGGTGCCGAGGTCCGGCGGGTTGTCGTCGAGGCTGACGCCGATCGTGCGGCTCTGGCGGGTCTGCTGTCGGACGTCGGCTCTGTGGCCGGTGTGGTGTCGTTGCTGGCGCTGGATGAGGCCGCTGGTGTTGTGGCGTCTGCTGGTTTGGTGCAGGCGTTGGGTGATGCCGGGGTGGAGGCGCCGCTGTGGTGCCTGACCCGTGGTGCGGTCAGTGTCGGCAGGTCGGACCGTCTGGTCTCGGCCGTTCAGGCTCAGGTGTGGGGTCTGGGCCGTGTGGCGGCGCTGGAGCTCCCTGAGCGTTGGGGTGGCCTGGTCGACCTGCCCGAGGTGTGGGACGAGCGGGCCATGGCCCGCCTGGTGGGTGTGCTGGCCGGTGCTGGTGAGGACCAGGTCGCGGTGCGGTCTTCTGGTGTCTTCGGGCGTCGGCTGGTCCGTGCCTCTGCCGGGAGCGCCGACTCCTGGACGCCGTCCGGCACCGTTCTGGTGACCGGTGGTACGGGTGCTCTGGGTGGCCGGGTTGCTCGTTGGCTGGCTGGTGCGGGTGTCGAGCGTCTGGTGCTGACCAGCCGTCGTGGCCTTGATGCTCCGGGTGCCGCCGAGCTGGTGGCGGAGCTGGGTGTCGACGTGTCGGTCGTGGCCTGTGACGCCGCCGACCGTGACGCCCTGCGCACGCTGTTGGCGGCTGAGGCGGACACGCTGACGGCGGTCGTCCACACCGCCGGGATCCTCGATGATGGTGTTCTCGACGCTCTGACGCCCGAGCGCTTTGAGAGTGTCCTGCGTGCGAAGGCGGCTTCGGCGCTGAACCTGCACGAGCTGACCGTCGAACTCGGCATCGAGCTCTCCGCGTTCGTGCTGTTCTCCTCGATGAGCGGCACGATCGGCGCCGCCGGTCAGGCCAACTACGCTGCCGCGAACGCCTACCTGGATGCCCTGGCCCAGCAGCGTCGTGCTGCCGGTCTGGCAGCGACCTCGCTCGCGTGGGGTCCGTGGGCCGAAGGCGGCATGGCCGCCGATGAGGCGCTTGAGGCCCGGATGCGCCGGGGCGGTGTCCCGCCCATGAACGCCGATCTCGCGATCACCGCGCTCCGGCAGGCCGTCGGCTCCGACGACGCGGCCCTGACGATCGTCGATTTCGACTGGGCGAAGTTCGTGCCCGGGTTCACGGCGGTGCGCGCCGGCAAGCTGCTCACCGATCTGCCGGAGGCCGAGGCCGTCGCCCGTGCTTCGGGGCATGCGGGCGACCGCCCCGAGCGTTCGGGTTCGTCGCTCGCCGAGCACCTCCGGAGCATGTCCGACAGCGACCGCGAGCCGTTCCTCCTGGACCTCGTGCGCACGCAGGTCGCCGAGGTCCTCGGGCACTCCGGTGCCGAGGACGTCGAGGCGGGGCGGGCCTTCCGCGAGATCGGCTTCGACTCGCTCACCGCCGTCGAACTCCGCAACCGCCTCGGTGCGGCCACCGAACTGCGGCTGCCGGCCACGCTCGTCTACGACTACCCGACCCCGGCCGTACTGGCCGCCAACCTGCTCTCCGAACTCCTCGGCGCGCAGGCCGAGGCGATCGGCCCGGTGGCCTCGGCGGTCGACGACGACCCGATCGCGATCGTCGCGATGAGCTGCCGCTTCCCCGGCGGGGTCCGCAATCCCGAGGACCTCTGGCAGCTGCTGGCATCCGGCTCCGACGCGATCTCGGACCTTCCCCTGGACCGCGGTTGGGACCTCGACGCCCTGTACGACGCCGACCCGAGCGCGCAGGGCACCTCGTACGCCCGGCAGGGCGGCTTCGTCTACGACGCCGCCGATTTCGACGCCGACTTCTTCGGGATCTCGCCGCGCGAGGCCCTGGCCATGGACCCGCAGCAGCGCCTGCTGCTGGAGACCTCGTGGGAGGCGTTCGAGCGGGCCGGCATCGACCCCGAGACGCTGCGCGGCAGCCAGGCCGGCGTGTTCGTCGGTACCAACGGCCAGGACTACCTCTCCGTCCTCCTGGAGGAACCGGAGGGCCTTGAGGGGCACTTGGGCACGGGCAACGCCGCCAGCGTCGTGTCCGGCCGGCTGTCGTACGTGTTCGGTCTCGAAGGCCCGGCGGTCACCGTCGACACGGCCTGCTCGTCGTCGCTTGTCGCCCTGCACTGGGCGATCCAGGCCCTGCGCAACGGCGAGTGCTCGCTGGCTCTGGCCGGTGGCGTCACCGTCATGTCGACGCCCGGCACCTTCATCGAGTTCAGCCGCCAGCGCGGCCTGGCCGCGGACGGTCGTATCAAGGCGTTCGCCGCGGCAGCCGACGGCACGGGCTGGGGTGAGGGTGTCGGCATGCTGCTCGTCGAGCGGCTCTCGGACGCGCAGCGCAACGGACATCCGGTGCTGGCCGTGGTCCGCGGTTCGGCCGTCAACCAGGACGGTGCGAGCAACGGCCTGACGGCCCCCAACGGCCCCTCCCAGCAGCGTGTCATCCGCCAGGCCCTCGCGAGCGCCGGCCTGTCGGCCGCGGAGGTCGACGCGGTCGAGGCCCACGGCACGGGCACGACCCTCGGTGACCCCATCGAGGCGCAGGCCCTGCTGGCGACGTACGGCCAGGACCGGTCGGCCGACGGCCGGCCGCTGCTGCTGGGCTCCATCAAGTCCAACATCGGTCACACGCAGGCCGCCGCCGGTGTCGCGGGCGTCATCAAGATGGTGCTGGCCATGCAGCACGGGGTGCTGCCGCGGAGCCTCCACATCGACGAGCCGTCGCCGCAGGTGGACTGGGCGGCGGGCGACATCGCCCTGCTCACCGAGCAGCGTGCGTGGCCCGAGACCGGCCGCCCGCGCCGCGCAGGCATCTCCTCGTTCGGCTTCAGCGGTACGAACGCCCACACGATCATCGAGCAGGCGCCACTGCCGCGGGCGGAGGAGGAGCAGGAGAACGCCGGGTCGGCGGACCCGGGCTTCCTGCCCCTTCCGCTGGTGATCTCGGCGAAGAGCGACGCGGGACTCCGCGCCCAGGCCGACGGCCTGCGTGCACGGCTGCTCGCGGAGCCGGCTCTCCGGCCGGCCGACGTCGGCAGGACTCTGGCGACCGGACGTTCGGCGTTCGACGAGCGTGCGGCGGTGGTGGCCGCGGACCGTGAGGGCCTGCTGGCCGGCCTCGCGGCGCTGGCGGCGGGCGACTCGGCGCCGGGCGTGGTCAAGGGCTCACCCGCCGGCGGCAAGGTCGCCTTCCTCTTTACCGGACAGGGCAGCCAGCGGCCGGGCATGGGGCGTGAGCTGTACGAGGCCTACCCGGCCTTCGCCGACGCGCTCGACGGGGTGTGCGCGGGGTTCGACCTCGAACTGCCCCTGAGGGACGTCTTGTTCGGGACGGATCCGGCTCTGCTGGACCGTACGGAGTACACGCAGCCGGCGCTGTTCGCCGTCGAGGTGGCGTTGTTCCGGCTCCTGGAGAGCTGGGGTGTGCGGCCGGACTTCCTCTCCGGCCACTCGATCGGCGAGATCGCCGCCGCGCATCTGGCGGGCGTGTTCTCGCTGGAGGACGCGTGCACGCTGGTCGCGGCCCGTGGCCGCCTGATGCAGGCCCTGCCCGAGGGCGGCGCGATGATCGCGCTCCAGGCCTCGGAGGACGAGGTCCTGCCGTTCCTGACCGCCCGCGTGAGCATCGCGGCCGTCAACGGCCCGCGATCGGTCGTGGTCGCCGGTGACGAGGACGCCGCGCTTGCGGTGGTGGAGGCGTTCGCCGACCGCAAGTCCAAGCGGCTCACGGTCAGCCACGCGTTCCACTCGCCGCACATGGACGGCATGTTGGAGGAATTCCGCCGGGTGGTGGAGGGCCTGTCCTTCGAGGCCCCGCGCATCGCGGTCGTCTCCAACCTGACCGGCGCCCTCGTCTCGGACGAGATGGGTTCGGCGGCGTTCTGGGTGCGGCACGTCCGCGAGGCGGTCCGCTTCCTCGACGGCATCCGCGCCCTGGAGGGCGCGGGCGTCACGACGTACCTCGAGCTCGGCCCCGACGGTGTCCTCTCCGCCCTCGGCCAGGAGTGCCTCAGCGTCGACGGAGCGGCGTTCCTACCCGTCGTACGAAAGGGCCGTCCCGAGACCGAGACGGCGATGGCCGCTCTGGCCCGGAGCCACGTCCGTGGGATCTCCGTCGACTGGCAGGCGCTCTACGGAGCGGGTGCCGTACGGGTCGACCTGCCGACGTACGCCTTCCAGCGCCGGCGGTACTGGCCGGAGACGGCTCTCGTGCGCCGCGGCGACGCGAGCACGCCGTCGGACATCGATGGCTGGCGTTACCGGGTGTCGTGGAAGCCGTTGACGGACGCGGGTACGGGTGCGTCGTTGTCGGGGCTGTGGCTGGTGGTCGCTGTTGCGGGCGTGGAGGACGCGGCTGTGGCGGAAGCCCTGGCCGGGCGTGGTGGCGAGGTCCGGCGGGTTGTGGTCGAGCCGGGTACGGATCGTGCGGCTCTGGCGGGCTTGCTGGCCGGCGTTGGTGCTGTTTCCGGTGTGGTGTCGCTGCTGGCGCTGGATGAGGCTGCCGGGGTCATCTCGACGGCTGGTTTGGTGCAGGCGTTGGGTGATATCGGGGTGGAGGCGCCGTTGTGGTGCCTGACCCGTGGCGCGGTGAGTGTGGGGCGTTCGGACCGTCTGGCGTCTGCTGTCCAGGCTCAGGTGTGGGGTCTGGGGCGTGTGGCTGCTCTGGAGCTTCCTGAGCGTTGGGGTGGTCTGGTCGACCTGCCCGAGGTGTGGGACGAGCGGGCCATGTCCCGTCTGGTCGGTGTGCTGGCCGGTGTTGGTGAGGACCAGGTCGCGGTGCGGTCCTCCGGTGTCTTCGGACGTCGGCTGGTCCGCGCCTCTGCTGGGAGCGCCGACTCCTGGACGCCGTCCGGCACCGTTCTGGTGACGGGTGGTACGGGCGCTCTGGGCGGCCGCGTCGCCCGTTGGCTGGCCGGTGCGGGCGCCGAGCGTCTGGTGCTGACCAGCCGCCGGGGCACGGATGCGCCTGGTGCCGCCGAGCTGGTCGCGGAGCTGTCCGAGCAGGGTGTCGATGTGTCGGTCGTGGCGTGTGACGCCGCCGATCGTGATGCCCTGCGCACGCTGCTGGCGGCCGAGGCCGACACGCTCACGGCGGTCGTCCACACCGCCGGAATCCTCGATGACGGTGTTCTCGACGCACTCACGCCGGACCGTTTCGAGAGCGTGCTGCGCGCCAAGGCGACTTCCGCGCTCAACCTGCACGAGCTGACCGTCGAACTCGGCATCGAGCTGTCGGCGTTCGTGTTGTTCTCCTCGATGAGCGGCATGACCGGTGCGCCGGGTCAGGCCAACTACGCTGCCGCGAACGCCTACCTGGACGCGCTGGCCGAGCAGCGGCGCGCCACCGGTCTGGCTGCGACCTCGCTCGCGTGGGGTCCGTGGGCCGAAGGCGGCATGGCGGCGGATGAGGCGCTTGAGGCGCGGATGCGTCGTGAGGGTCTGCCGCCGATGGCTCCGGACACGGCGATGGCAGTGCTGCGTCAGAGCGTTGCCTCGTCCGGCGACGCGGCGCTGCTGGTCGCGGACGTCGACTGGAAGCGCTTCGCGCCAGCCTTCACCGTCGTGCGACCCAGCTCGCTCTTCGCCGAGCTGTCGGAGGTCCGGCCTGCCGGGCCCGCTGCCCGCACCGCGGACGGCAGCGCGTCGCCGGTTGACCGGTTCGCCGGTCTGGGTGTGGCGGAGCTGGAGCGGGAGCTGCTCGGTCTGGTCCGTACGCACGTCGCGGCAGTCCTCGGACACGACGGCGTTGACGCCGTCGGCGCCGAACGTGCCTTCAAGGAACTCGGGTTCGACTCGCTCACGGCGGTCGAGCTGCGCAACCGGCTCGGTGCCGCCACCGGTGTGAGCCTGCCGGCCACGCTGATCTTCGACTACCCGACCGCCTCCGCCCTCACGGGATTCCTCCGGGACGAACTGCTGGGTACCGAGGCCGGGATCACCGGCCCGGAGGCACCGGCGGTCAAGGCCGTGGACGACGATCCAATCGCGATTGTCGCGATGAGCTGCCGTTTCCCCGGTGGCGTCAGTACTCCCGAGGACCTCTGGCGGCTCCTGTCGACCGGCGGTGACGCCATTGGTGAGTTCCCCGTAGACCGTGGCTGGGACCTGGACCGCCTCTACAGCCCCGATGCGGACAAGCAGGGCACGTTCTACGCCCGTGAGGGCGGCTTCCTCTACGACGTAGCGGACTTCGACGCCGATTTCTTCGGGATCTCGCCGCGCGAGGCCCTGGCCATGGACCCGCAGCAGCGCCTGCTGCTGGAGACCACCTGGGAGACCTTCGAACGGGCCGGCATCGCTCCGTCCTCGGTGCGCGGAAGCCAGGCCGGCGTGTTCATCGGGACCAACGGGCAGGACTACGGAACGACGTTGAACGCTGTTCCGGACGGCATCGAGGGCTTCCTCGGTACCGGCAACGCGGCGAGCGTGGTCTCCGGCCGTCTCTCCTACGCGTTCGGTCTCGAGGGCCCGGCGGTCACGGTCGACACGGCTTGCTCGGCTTCTCTGGTCGCCCTGCACTGGGCGATCCAGGCGCTGCGCGGTGGCGAGTGCTCGCTGGCGCTGGCCGGCGGTGTGACGGTCATGTCGTCGCCGGGGGCCTACATCGACTTCAGCCGTCAGCGCGGTCTCGCTGCCGACGGCCGGATCAAGGCCTTCGCCGCCGACGCCGACGGCACCGGCTGGGGCGAGGGCGTGGGCATGCTGCTCGTGGAGCGGCTGTCGGATGCCCGGCGCAACGGCCACCCGGTACTCGCGGTGGTACGGGGCTCCGCGATCAACCAGGACGGTGCGAGCAACGGACTCACCGCCCCCAACGGCCCGTCCCAGCAGCGTGTCATCCGCGCCGCCCTCGCCAGTGCGGGTCTGTCGGCCGCCGAGGTGGACGCGGTCGAGGCGCACGGCACGGGTACCCGTCTCGGTGACCCGATCGAGGCGCAGGCCCTCCTGGCCACCTACGGTCAGGACCGTCCGGCCGAACAGCCGCTGCTGCTGGGCTCCATCAAGTCCAACATCGGCCACACCCAGGCCGCCGCGGGTGTTGCGGGCGTCATCAAGATGGTGTTGGCGATGCAGCACGGGGTGCTTCCGCAGACCCTGCACGTGAACGAGCCGACCCCGCACGTCGACTGGACCGCGGGCGAGGTCGCCCTGCTCACCGAGCAGCGGGAATGGCCGGACACCGGTCGTCCGCGCCGCGCAGGCATCTCCTCGTTCGGCTTCAGCGGAACCAACGCCCACACGATCATCGAGCAGGCGCCGGACAGCCACGAAACGGAGCCGTCCGTGGCCCCGCAGCAGCGTTCCGGCTCCGTGCCGTGGGTGCTGTCCGCGAAGACCGAGGCGGCCCTGCAGGTCCAGGCCGAGCGCCTGACCACCCTGCTCGCATCGGACGAGCAGCTCGAACCCACCGACGTCGCCTACTCCTTGGCAACGTCGAGGTCGGCCCACGAACGCCGAGCCGTCGTCATCGCGGGGGAGCGGGAAGAGTTCCTCGCCGCTCTGCGGGCCCTCGCGGCTGGCGAGCAGGCAGCGGGAGTGGTTCGCGGTACTGCGGCCGGCTCCGGCGGCACGGCGTTCCTGTTCACCGGACAGGGAAGCCAGCGGCTCGGCATGGGCCGCGAGCTCTATGCCACCTACCCCGTGTTCGCGGACGCGCTGGACGCGATCTGCGCCCGCATGGACTCCCACCTCGAACTGCCCTTGCGAGACGTCCTGTTCGGGTCCGACGCCACCGTGCTGGACCAGACCGCGTTCACCCAGCCCGCGCTGTTCGCGGTCGAGGTGGCGCTGTTCCGGCTCCTCGAATCGTGGGGTGTGCGGCCGGACTTCCTCTCCGGCCACTCGATCGGTGAGATCGCGGCCGCGCACGTCGCCGGTGTCTTCTCCCTGGACGACGCCTGCGAACTGGTGTCGGCGCGCGGACGGCTGATGCAGGCCCTGCCCGCCGGCGGCGCCATGATCGCCGTCCAGGCCTCGGAGGACGAGGTCCTGCCGCTGCTCACCGATCGCGTCAGCATCGCGGCGATCAACGGCCCGCAGGCCGTCGTGGTGGCCGGCGACGAGGACGCGGCGACCGCGATCGTGGCGTCCTTCCCCGGGCGCAAGTCCAAGCGCCTCACCGTCAGCCACGCCTTCCACTCCCCGCACATGGACGGAATGCTGGCCGACTTCCGCCAGGTCGTGGAGGGGCTGACGTACGCGAGCCCCCGCATCCCGGTCGTGTCGAACCTGACCGGCGCCCTCGTCACGGACGAAATGGCCTCGGCCGACTTCTGGGTCCGCCACGTCCGCGAGGCGGTCCGCTTCCTCGACGGCATCCGCGCCCTGGAGGCCGCCGGAGTCACCACGTACGTCGAGCTGGGCCCCGACGGTGTGCTGTCGGCCCTGGCTCAGGACTGCATTGAGCACGACGCCGTCTTCGTACCCGCGCTCCGCAAGGGCCGCCCCGAGGCCGAGGCCGTCACCACGGCCCTCGCCCGGGCCCACGCCCACGGCGTCACCGTCGACTGGACGGCGTACTTCGCCGGAACCGGCGCCCGGCGCGTCGACCTGCCCACCTACGCCTTCCAGCGCCAGCGCTACTGGGTCGACTCGTTCGTCGCACCGGAGGACGCCGTCTCGCTCGGCGTCGAGCCGGCCGGGCACCCCCTGCTCGGCGCGGCGGTCGAGCTGCCGGACACGGGCGGGTTCCTGTTCACCGGCCGGCTCTCCTTGCGTACGCACCCGTGGCTGGCCGATCACGTCGTGGCCGACTCGGTGGTCGTGCCCGGCGCGGCCTTCGTCGAACTGGCCCTGCGGGCCGGCGACGAGGTCGGATGCGGGCAGGTGCGGGAGCTGGCCCTGGAGGCGCCGCTCGTGCTCCCCGAGGACGGGGCCGTGCAGCTGCGGCTCACCGTGGGCGGGGCGGACGACGAAGGACGCCGCTCCGTGCAGGTGCACAGCCGCCCGGAGGCCACCGACGGCGACGGTCCGGACGGCGGGTCCTGGTCCCGTCACGCCACCGGGTTCCTCACGGAGACCGGTGAAACGGGCGGCGTGGGCACCAACGAGCCGTGGCCGCCCACCGGCGCCGAGGAAGTCTCCGCCGAGGTGGTCTACGACCGGCTCACGGCGGCCGGGCTCCACCACGGGCCCGCTCTGAAGACCCTGACCCGGGTCTGGGTGCGGGGCGAGGAGGTCTTCGCGCAGGCCCGGCTGACCCGCGAACCGCACGCCCCGGCGGGCGGGTTCGCCCTTCACCCGGCGCTGCTCGACACCACCGTGCAGGCGCTGGCGGCGGTGGGCACCGCCGGCCGCGAGCCGCTCGCCTGGCGCGGAGTCCGGCTGCACGCGGCCGGGGCGGACGCGCTCCGTCTTCGGATCACCCCCGACGGCGCGGACACCGTGTCCGTGGAGCTGGCCGACGAGCAGGGCGCGCCCGTCGCGTCGATCGAGGCCCTGGTGACACGGGACCTCGACGTGGAGCGGTTCGCGGTGGCCCCGGAAGGAGCCCACGACTCGCTGTTCCGGCTCGACTGGGTCCGTACGACGGTGCCGGCCCGCCCGGCCGGCGCGACCCTCGTGGTCATCGGCGACGCCGCCGACGGCCAGTCGCCGCTCGCCGCCGCCTTGGGCGGCGCGGGCGTCCACGTCGCGACGTACGAGGACCTCGCCGCACTGGACGCGGCCCTCACGGCCGGCCGGCAGCCGATGCCCGACACCGTGGTCGTGCCGTTCACGGCGGCCACCGGCACGACGGCCGACCAGGTCAACGCCCATCTCGCGCAGGAGGTACGCGACGCCACGCACCGGGCGCTCGCGACCGTGCAGGGCTGGCTGGACAACGGCCGCTTCGCCGGCGCGCGCCTGGCCGTCGTCACGCGGGGCGCCGTGGCCGCCCACACGGACACCGAGACCGGCGACCTCGCCCACGCCCCGGTGTGGGGCCTGCTGCGGGCCGCGCAGACCGAGCACCCCGACCGGTTCGTCCTCGTCGACCTCGATGACGCGGACGCCTCCGGCCGGGCCCTCGCGGGCGCCCTCGCGTCCGAGGAACCCGAACTGGCCGTACGCGGCGGGGCGCTGTACACACCCCGCCTCGCCCGGGTCGGCGCCCCGACGGCGCCCGACGGTGGCACGCGCAGCCGGATCGACACGAGCGGCACGGTCCTGGTCACCGGGGCGGGCGGCGGACTCGCCGGTCTCCTCGCCCGCCACCTGGTCGCCGAACACGGGGTCCGGCACCTGCTGCTCACCGGCCGCAGGGGCGCCGACACCGACACGGCCGCCGAACTCACCGAACAGCTCGGTGCGTTGGG